>CALCYJ010000201.1 GCA_937905845.1 uncultured Rhodospirillales bacterium | reverse complement strand
TCCGGAGCCGTCGCCAGAGCCGCTGTCAGCGCTGCCGCCTGCGCCTGCGTCCGTCCCCGAAGCGGCGTGCCGCCGCCGATCTTTGCATAGATCCCACGGGCAAACTTCGCCCGCTGAAAGGCGATTGCCCGCGCCAGCAGCCAGCGCAGCGGTCCGGACAGGCCGATGATCGCCGGATCGCCGAACAGGTTGCGCAAATAGGGCTCGACGGCGGAAAGCCGGTCCGGGCCACCGAGGTTGAAGAGAACGACCGCCGTCCGGCTCATACCGGAGCCCGCCGCAGGGTCACGCGCGCCATGCCAGCACCTGCTCGACCAGAGACGCGACATGGGCAGGCGGCGTATCCGGCACGATACCGTGTCCGAGGTTGAAGATGAACGGGCCATGGCCCAAAACCTCCAGAATCCGCGTGGTCTCGCGCCGCATCGCCTCGCCGCCGACGACCAGGAGCTGGGGATCGAGATTGCCCTGCACGCAGACCCTTCTCTGCAACCGCTCCGCCGCAAAGGAGAGCGGCACGGTGCTGTCGATGCTGACCCCGTCCACGCCGGTCTGTTCGGCATAATCCTGATAAAGCAGGCCGGCACCACGGGGAAAGCCGATGATCGGCAGGTGGGGATGGCGGGCCTTGAGCTGGCGGACGATCGCTTGCGTCGGCGCGATGCACCATTGGCGAAACAGCCTTTCCGGCAAGGCTCCCGCCCAACTGTCGAAAAGCTGCACCACCTCGGCGCCAGCCGTTACCTGGGCATCGAGATAATCGATGATCGCCTGCACCAGAAGATCGATCAGCCGGCCGAAGCCGCGCGGATCGGCGAAGGCGAACCGCTTGGCCGCCGCCTGATCGGCGCTGCCGCCGCCCTGAATCATGTAGGTGGCCAGCGTCCAGGGTGCGCCGGCGAAGCCGATGAGCGTCGTCGCCGACGGCAGATCCCGCGCCAGAAGCCTCACCGTCTCATAGACCGGGGCCAGCCGCCCGGGCAGATGTTCCAGGCTGAGCCGGTCGAGATCGGCCATGCTGCGGATCGGCGGCGTCAGGATCGGCCCCTCGCCGTCGCGATAATCCAGCGCCTGGCCGAGCGCCTGGGCCAACAACGGCAGATCGGCAAAAAGAATCGCGGCATCGAGCGAAAACCGCCGCAAGGGTTGCAGCGTCACTTCGGCCGCCAGATCCGGCCGATAGCAGAGATCGAGAAAGCTGCCGGCCTTCTCCCGCGTCGCCCGGTATTCGGGCAGATAGCGCCCGGCCTGCCGCATCAGCCAGACCGGCGGCCGTTCCAGCCTTTCTCCCGCCAGGGCCCGCAGCAGAAGCTTGGCCGGCCGGTCTAATCGAGGTTCTGGCACGTGGGGCTCGCTCACCCGGTTTCTCCCGCTCGCCTACCTCTTCCTTAAAGCCTTTATATTTAAAAGAAAAGGTAGCGGTAGTAGAGGATCCGGGCGGAAAGCGGGGATGAAAGAAAGTCCACAGACCTCTCCACCGCTTGGCCGGAGGATAGAGCTTGTGACGTCATGGCGGTGGATCGTTCGGGGACAAGCCCTGCCGGGCCTTGGTGAACCGGGCCTTGAGGCCGGTCGGTGAAAAGCGGGGATGAAATCGCACCGTTGACATCGGCGCCGGCATTATCCACCTCTTTACCACCGCTTGGATAAGCTTATCCCATTGGGTGTAAGAAGACGGGACGCCTGATGTCAGCGGGGATGGTTTTGCCGCCGCCGGCTCGGGCTGTGGATAATTTTGATTGGGGGGCAGGCTTATCCACCGGATGCCTGCGCCGCGGCCTTGCCGGAACGGTGGGTCGCATGCCGCACAGGAAGGGCCACGTGAAGCACTTTCACCTTCATCTCGTCTCGGATGCCACCGGAGAGACGCTGAATTCCGTTGCCCAGGCGGTGCTGGTGCAGTTTGAGAACGCCGTTCCGGATGTCCATATGTGGACCCTGGTGCGATCCGCGACCCAGATCGAGCGCGTCATCCAGTCAATCGAGGCCAACCCCGGCATCGTGCTCTTCACGCTGGTGAACAAGGAGCTGCGCGAGCAGCTTCAGGAAGGTTGTCGGCGGTTGCAGCAGCGCTGCATCGCCGTGCTCGATCCGATTTTCGCCGCCCGGGCCAGCTATCTCGGCAGCGAAAGCCGCGGGCTGCCCGGCCGCCAGCACGTCATGGACGCGCATTATTTCGACCGGATCGAGGCCATGCATTATTCCATGGCCCATGACGACGGCCAACTCGCCCACGACCTCGACGAAGCCGACGTGGTGCTGGTCGGCGTCTCGCGCACCTCGAAGACGCCGACGTGCATCTATCTCGCCAATCGCGGCATCAAGGCGGCCAATGTGCCAATCGTGCCCGGCGTGCCGCTGCCCGACGAACTCTCCCGTCTGACCCGGCCGCTCGTCGTCGGCCTCACGACCAACCCCGACCGGCTGGTGCAGGTCCGGCGCAACCGCCTCCTGTCGCTGAACCAGCCCGACGAGACCGATTACGTCGATATCGAGACGGTGAAGGCCGAGGTGGCGGCGGCGCGCCGGCTGTTCGCTAAGCAGGGCTGGCCGGTGATCGATGTCTCGCGCCGCTCCATCGAGGAAACCGCCGCGGCGGTGCTCAATTTCTATCACGGGCGCGGGGCGGCAGCGCCCGGAAATCCACCCGCCTGAGCGCTCAGACTTCCTCCAGCCCCTTGGACCAGGCATAGGGGATTTCGCGCCGCGACACGTCGGGCGGCGCCAGGATCGCCTCGTCGGCGATCTCGAGCCACGGCGTATCGAGATTATAGTCGGTGCGCGGTCCCTCGCTGCGCGGACGCGCCGCGCCGGTGCGGCGGAAGCGGACGCGGTAGAGCATCACCGACATTCCGTCCTCCTCGGCGATCGCATAGCTTTTGCCAGCGCCCGCCGCGCCCACTTCGGCGGTGAAGCGCTGCACGTCGGCGGCATCGAAGCGGACCAGCAGATACTGGGTGATAAGGGCGCTGTCGTCGAGCAGGCTGAACCGGCCGTCCTCCTGGCTTGCGACGAAAACGGTGAAGCGCAAACCGTGCTCGGCGAAAAGCTGGGCGGCGATGGCCGCGGCGCTCTTGCGCCCGGAGGCATTGTAGGAAAAGCCGAAATATTCGAAATATTTCGCTTCCAGCGCCTCGACGTAATCCTCGCCGCGCTCGAAGAGATGGCGCTCGATATAGCCGAGCCGCTTGCCCAGGTCCTTGATGGCATTGTCGGTGAGGCGCTCGACCTTGACATGCATGTGGGTGAGTTGACAGGATTCCGGCCTTACGTCCTTCTCCGCCGGCGGGCAATCGACCATCAGCGCGTAATCGAGCGAGCAGAGCTTGGCCAGAAGCGCATTGTTCTCCGGATGGTTCATCTGGCAATGGGCGGATTTATAGTCGGTCAGATCGAGGTGGGGCGCCAGGCGCTGGAGATTGCGCCAGGTCACCCGGTTGGAGGCGCGCAAGCGGAAATGCTTGTTCAACCCGCGCGGCAGCGTCCCGTCCAGAAGGAAGATCAGGGCCGTGTTCTGATAGCGCTGTTCCAGCGCCGGCGCGGCGCCGCCCGGGCGCAGGCGGCCGCGGTCGATGAAGAGATAGGGCCGGTCCTCGGCGCGGCAGGCGGTATAACTGTCGACCAGCGTGTGCCGGATGAGGAAATCGATCAGATGGCTGCGGGCCTCGCCATAAGGATCGCGCCGGTCGGCGGTATCGAGCGCCACGATCATTCCGCTGCCTGACATGCTCGATCTACCACAGGAATTTGCTGCCGCCGCGATTGCGTATCGCGCGATAATCCAGGATAACCCTAGAGCTTGGCCCGAGGAAAGCCAGAACCGCTTTCCGGCCACGCGGCGGGCTGCGAAAGCGATAGATCCGGCATGATCGAACGTTTAATCGAGGCTTCAGCCCCGCTCAGCGGCGATGGCGATCTTCTTCTCGCCTCCAAGAGCGAGACGCGCGCGCGCCTGCTGGCCGGGGCGGGGCTTGCCTTCCGGCAGGAACCGGCGTCGATCGACGAGGCGGCGCTGAAGGACGTGTTGAAAGCCGCGGGGGTTACCGGCGGGCAGGCGGCGCTGGCGCTGGCCGAGCGGAAGGCCGCCCTTCTCTCGGACCGGCAAAGGGCGGCCTTCGTCATCGGCGCCGATCAGATTCTGGTGTGCGATAACCTCTGGTACGACAAGCCGGCGGATCTCGCGGCGGCCCGGGCGCAGCTTCTGGCGCTGCGCAATCGCAGCCATCGCCTTCATGCCGCGGTCTGCGTCGCCCGCGGCGGTGCCATTCTTTGGCGCCATGTGGCGCAGGCGCGGCTCACGATGCGCGATTTTAGCACCGCCTTTCTCGACCGCTATCTGGCGGCGGCGGGGGAGGCGGTTCTGTCGAGTGTCGGGGCCTATCAGATCGAAGGGTTGGGCGCGCAGCTTTTCTCGGCGGTGGCGGGCGACGGGTTCGCCATCCTCGGCCTGCCGCTGATCCCGCTTCTGGCCTTCCTGCGCGAGAACGGCGTGGTGCAACGATGATCTTGAGCGGCAATACCCGCCTCGCCGGGGTGATCGGCTGGCCGGTCGGCCATTCCCGCTCGCCGCGGCTGCATGGCTTCTGGCTGAAGCAGCATGGGATCGACGGCGCCTATGTGCCGCTGGCGGTAGCACCCGGAGACCTCGCGTCGGTGCTGCGGGCGCTGTCGCGCATGGGGTTCCGCGGCGTCAATCTCACCCTGCCGCACAAGGAGGCCGCGCTGGCGCTGATGGATGAGGTCGAGCCGCTGGCCCGGCGCATCGGCGCGGTCAATACCGTGATCATCGAGGAGGGCCGGCTGCTCGGGCGCAATACCGATGCTTTCGGCTTTCTCGCCAGCCTGAACCAGCAGCAGCCATCCTGGCGCGCAGGATCGGGCCCGGCGATCGTGCTCGGCGCCGGCGGCGCGGCGCGGGCGGTGGTGGCGGCGCTGGTCGATGCCGGCGTGCCGGAAATCCGCCTGGTCAACCGCTCGGCCCCGCGCGCCGAAGCCCTGGCCCACGATCTCGGCGGCGCGATCCGCGTGCTGCCCTGGCCGGTGCCGGCCACAGCGCTCGCCGATGCCGGCCTCCTGGTCAATACCACCCTTCTTGGCATGAAAGGCCAGCCGCCGCTCGCCCTCGATCTCGGCCCGCTGCCGCCCGCGGCGATCGTCTGCGATATCGTCTATACGCCGCTGCAAACCGGGCTTCTGCGGGCGGCGCAGGCGCGCGGGCACAGCATCGTCGATGGGCTCGGCATGCTGCTGCATCAGGCGCGGCCGGGCTTTGCCGCCTGGTTCGGTATCGAGCCGGCGGTGACGGACGCGCTCAGGGACTTCGTGCTCTCATGATCGTGCTCGGCCTGACCGGATCGATCGGCATGGGGAAAAGCGAGACCGCGCGCATTTTCCGCCGCCTCGGCGTGCTGGTCTATGATGCCGACGCGGCGGTGCATGCGCTCTATGCCAAGGGCGGCGGCGCGGTACAGCCGATCGCCGCCGCCTTCCCCGGGAGCGTCCATGCCGGCGCCGTCGACCGTCAGGCTTTGGGCCGCCAGGTCCTGGGCGACGAGGCGGCGATGCGCCGGCTCGAAAGCATCACCCATCCGCTGCTGCGCGCGAGCCGGCAGCGTTTCTTCCGGAAAGCGCGCGCCCAGCGCCGGCCGCTCGTGGTGCTCGACATACCGCTGCTTTTCGAGACCGGCGGCGAGGCCCGGGTCCATGCCGTCGCCGTGGTCAGTGCGCCGCCGGCGGTCCAGCGCCAGCGGGTGCTGCGCCGGCCCGGCATGAACCACGAGAAGTTCACCGCGATCCTGCGGCGCCAGGTGGCGGATGCCGAGAAGCGGCGGCAGGCCGATTTCGTCATCTGCACCGGGCTTGGCAAGCGCCAGGCACTCGTCGCGGTGCGCCGCCTGCTCGCCAGCCTTCGCACGCCGCCGCCACCGCCCCGATCGGGGCGCCGCCGCCGCAGGAGATAGATCATGCGCGAGATCGTGCTCGATACCGAAACCACGGGCCTTGACCCTTTGACCGGCCACAGGATCGTCGAGATCGGCTGCATCGAATTGCAGAACCATCTGGCGACCGGCACCGCCTTCCATCGCTATGTCAATCCGGAACGCGACATGCCGGCCGGCGCCTTCGAGATCCACGGCCTGTCGGCGGAATTCCTGGCGCAGCACCCGCCCTTCGCGGCGCTGGCCGACGAGCTTATGGCCTTCATCGGCGATGCGCCGCTCATCATCCACAATGCCGAATTCGACATGCGCTTCCTCAATGCCGAGCTGACGCGGCTCGGCCGCGAGGGGCTGAAGATGGATCGCGCAATCGATACCGTCCGGCTCGCCCGCACCAAATTTCCCGGCGCGCAGGTGAACCTCGATGCGCTCTGCCGGCGCTTCGGCATCGACAATTCCGCCCGCACCAAACACGGCGCGCTGCTGGACGCGGAATTGCTGGCGGAGGTCTATCTCGAACTGATCGGCGGCCGGCAGCCGGACCTGAGCCTGGGCGCGGCATCGTCGGAACGGGCGGCCGGCACGGCGGCATCATCCATGGCGCGCCGCGCCAGCCGCCCGCCGCGCCCCCATATTCCAAGCGCGGAAGAAGAAGCGCTGCACCGGGCCTTTGTCGAAGGACAGATCAAGGACGCGCTCTGGCTCAAGCCGTGAAGCCGCGGCCGGCGCAATTGTACCGGCGGGGCTTCCGTGCTAGTCCTCCCCGACCGCTGCCGGCCTGTTCCCAGGGCCGGAATCCTCAAGGAACCTCATCATGAGCGATGCCGCCCCACCGCCCAATCCGCCCCACCTCACCATCAATGCCCAGTACATCAAGGACTTGTCCTTCGAGAACCCGAACGCGCCGCAAACCCTGGTGCAGAACGAGGTCCGGCCGCAGATCGAGGTGAATATCGACGTGCAGGGCCGCGCCGTCGGGCCCAACCTCTACGAGGTGGCCCTGCGCATCACCGCGACCGCGCGCCAGAACGAGACGGTCTCCTTCGTCGCCGAACTGCTCTATGGCGGGCTGTTCACGCTGCTCAATATTCCCGAAGACCAGGTCGAGCCCATCTGCCTGATCGAATGTCCCCGCCTGCTGTTTCCCTTCGCCCGGCGCATCATCGCCGATGTCACCCGCGACGGCGGCTTTCCACCGCTCCTCCTCGATCCGATCGATTTCGTCAATCTCTATCGCCAGAACCGGCTGGCGGCGACGCCCGCGGCCGGCGAAGCGTAAGGCCGTTCAGGACGGCGGCAGGTGGTTGTCGGGCCGGCCTTTGCCAGCCGTGGGATCATCGTCGAGCGTGGTAAATTCGCCGTCGATGATGGTCGTGCGGCTGCTTCTGCCGCCACCGCCGCCGCCCCGGCCGAACACGATGCTGCCGTCGCGCGCCATGCGGAATTCGATCCAGCGCAGCAGGATGCGGCGCACCGGGGGCAGAAGCAGCAGGAATGCCACGATATCGCCGGCAAAGCCCGGGATGATCAGCAGCACGCCCGCCAGCGCCAGGCAGGCGGCATCGACCATCCCCGCCGCCGGCGGCTCGCCGGCCG
>CALCYJ010000200.1 GCA_937905845.1 uncultured Rhodospirillales bacterium | reverse complement strand
CGCTAGGTTGCCCCATTAGATTGCCAGCGTCAGCCCGAGCAGCAGCGCCACCACGATCACCACCGTGGTGACCGCCAGCGCCAGGCCAAGGCCGCTGTCGAGTTCGCCGATGCGCCAGCGGCCTGAATAGAGGCTCCGCTGGTGCGCGGCATAAAGCTCGCGCCGACGGCGCAGCGCGTCGGGGTCAAGCCGGTACGGATCGGGTTCGCCCTCGTCGCCGGCGCCGCGCGCAAAGAACGACCGCAGCCGTCCCATCGCTTCGGCGGGGGCGCCGGCAATCGGCGTTCCGCCCTTGGGGATTCCATCGGCAATGCCATATCGAGCCATCGCGTGCCGCTCCTGTTAACGCGACGGCATGGCGCGCCGCCGCGTTCGATGAGCCCCCCGCTTCGTTTGAATAAGTCGATGGCCGGATGGTCGCATGCCATTCGGGCGCGCGTATGACCTCCGCCGCCACAATGGCGGCGCACGCATGGCAGGGATGACCCGAAGATCGTGGCTTAGCGCGGTTCGATCTTGGCGCGCCGCGCGCCGCCCGGATCGTCCGATCCGGTAATGAGGCGCGCGCCGGGCTCGAATGTGGCGAGACGCCAGAGCCACTGGGTCGCCACCAGGATGCGGTTGCGGAAGCCGGTCAGCAGGTAGACGTGCACCAGCGCCCAGAATACCCAGCCGATGAAGCCGCTGACCGAGGCGACCGGCGGCGGCGTCCAGGTCTATGAGCCCTCCGGCTGGCCGACCATCCGCCGCGTCTCGGCGAAGTCCGAGCGTTCCGGACGCGGCTGGTTCGGCCTGAAGCAGAACGAGGACTACACCGTCACCGGCATCGACCAGTCCCCGCTGATCCCCGCCTGGGCGGCGCTGCTGCTGTCGCTCGGCGCCGTGCTCCTCGCCTGGAAGCGCGAAGGGCGGTAGCTACCTCGCCATCGCGGCCAATTCCGCATCGTAGAGCTGGAGCAGGCCCGCGACATCGGCGCTGTCGCAATGTTCGCGGCGGACCATGATGGTCGCGTCGGTCTTGGCGCCCTCGATCACCGAGAGGCGTTCGCCGGCGCCGAGCTCATGGTTGGTCTTCTCGTCGATGTAGGAGGACCACTTGCGCCAGAGCGCGTCATCGGCCCTCACGCCGCGGCAGAGCTCGGCCGCGCGGATCGCCATGTGATAGCGCGCGTAGACCAGGTCCATGTCGTTGGTCATCGGCCCGGCGCCCGCCGCTTCGATCAGGGCGGGGCCTGCGATCAGGCAGGTCGCAAGGAGAACGAGGCGGCGCACGGCAATCCCCAAAAGCAAACGCCCGCCCCGTTTCCGCGACCGGCGCACATCGGCTGCAAGCCGCCTTACGTCACCAGCGGCGCGAGCTCGGCGTCATAGAGCGAGAGGTACGTCTTCGCATCGTCGCTGTCGCAGCCCTTCAGCTTGGCGACCTTGCGGGCGTCGGTCTTGGCGTTCTCGATCAGGGTCAGCCGTTCGGCGCCGCTGATCTCGTGATTGACCTTGCTGTCGATGTAGGGGCCCATCTTGGCCCAGGCGGTCGCGTCGTGCTTCATGTAGCGGCACAGCTCGGCCACGCGGACGGCCTCCTGGTACTTGCTCCAGGCCGCGGTCATGTCGTCCTGCGCGCTGGCGCTGGAGGCGAAACCGGCGGCGGCGCCGGCCAGGACCGCAGTCGCGGCGAGAGCAGTGAAAGTCGATTTCAACATCGTAAAACCCTCTTTATGGATGATCCCCAGCTCGAGCCTGCCGGGAGGGGGCTCCGCCGGCAATCGGACGGTGGATCGGCTAATTCAACAGGATTCGGGCGTGCAACGCAACTAAGGCCTTCCAGCCGATCGGCCGTTCCGCGGTACATTAACCGGCCAGAGGCCGATCCGTTCCCGGAGTCCCGAGATGCGTCGCACCACCCGCTTCCGCCAACTGCTCGATGCCGACGAGATCCTGGTCCTGCCCGGTGTGCACGACGCCCTTTCCGCCCGGCTGGCGGAGGCGGCCGGTTTCTCGGCCATCACCTGCGGCGGCTACGCGGCGACCGCCAGCCTGCTGGGCGCGCCGGACACCGCGCAGCTCTCGATGACGGAAATGGCCGAGCTCTATGCCCGGCTGGCCGAGGCGACCAGCCTGCCGATCCTGGCCGACGCGGATACCGGCTACGGCAACGCGGTCAATGTCGCCCGCACGGTCAAGGCGTTCGAGCGCGCCGGGGTCGCGGCACTCTTCATGGAAGACCAGGTGGCGCCCAAGCGCTGCGGCCATATGGACGGCAAGAGAGTCATTCCGGTCACCGAGATGGTCGCCAAGCTGAAGGCCGCGCTCGATTCGCGCGAGGACCAGGACCTCATCATCATGGCCCGAACCGATGCCCGCGCGACCGAGGGCCTGGAAGCGGCGATCGAGCGGGCGCAGATCTACCGCGAGGCCGGCGCCGACCTCATCTTCGTCGAGGCGCCGCTGACCATCGACGAGATGTCGCGCATCTGCTCGGAGATCCCGGCGCCCTGCATGGCCAACAATGTCGAGGGCGGCAAGACGCCGCTGCTCTCGGCCGAGGCGCTGCAGGAGATCGGCTATGCCGTGGTCGCCTTCCCGGTCGCCGCGACCTACGTGATCGCCCATGCGCTGCAGCGTTTCTACGGGCTGCTGAAATCGACCGGCGAGACCACGGCGATGCAGAAGGAGATGGCGACTTTCAGCAGCTTCCACGACATCGTCGGCCTGCCCCAGCTCCGCGAGTTCGAACGCGGCGCGGAGGCCTTCGCCCGCGACCTGATCGAGCGGCTGGCGGAAGAGGACGCCGTTCGGCGGCCGGAGTGACGGAGTTGGCGGGTCAATCCCCCCGGTCATCCCTGGTGCGCTGGAACAGCGTCACCGCGGGCAGGTCCGGGATCGCGGCGCGTTCGATCGTGTCGTAATCCTCGATCGCGACGAAGCTGCCATAGGGATCGCCGTCGCGGGCCAGCGGCAGGATGGCGAACTCGTATTCCATCGGCTGGTCGTCCTCCCAGGTCACGCGGTTGAAGCCGACCAGGCCGATCCCGGTCGTGTGCAGGCGCCGGTAGCAATCCAGCCATTCGATGGAATCGCGGCCCTTGTAGTCCAGCGCGTCGAGGTAGTAGCCGGAGAAATCGAGACGCGAGAAATCGGCCACCCGCGTGCCGACCAGGCGGAAGAACACCCGGAACGGATCGGCCGTTATGTCGCCGAGCAGCAGCGACGAGAGGAGAAGCGGCACCCGGGTCGGATCGAAGCTGGTGCGGGCACCCGGCCGCCCGTCGCGATGCAGGGACTGCCAATAGGCGAAGAGCGCGCGGATCTTCGCGCTGCGCGCATCGTCGGGATTTCGGAAGTCGTGATAAGGCAATTCCGTCATCAAACCGTCAGCCGAGAAAGCCCTCGCCCGCCTGTCGCCGCAGATACTGTCACCGCCGCCGTTAGGATACTATGAAGAGGAAAAGGTAACGCCCGGACTCGCGGGAAAGTGCGGGTTATTCGCGCCGAATTTGCCCCGAATCCGACGCTGGTCTAGGGCGAAATCGCAGGCTAGCATCCGCTCCCTGCCATTCGAGGGACCGAACCATCATGAGCGAGGATTTCCGCGGCGACGGCGCCATCCAGCGCAAGGGGCTGCTCGGGTCGAACTATGAGATGACCTTCGGCGGCGTGCTCTCCTTCATGCGCCGCACCTTCACCAAGAACCTGGACGGCGTCGATCTGGTGGTGAGCGGCGTGCCGTTCGACCTCGCGACCACGGACCGGCCGGGCGCCCGGCTCGGGCCGAATGGGATCCGCGCCGCCTCGGCGGAGGTCGCCTCGCTGTTTCCCTATCCCTGGGGCTTCGATCCTTTCGCCGATCTCGCGGTCAGCGATTACGGCGACTGCTTCCTCGACGTGCACAACCCGATGACCATTCCGGACGCGATCACCGATCATGCGCGGAACATCCTGAACAGCGGCGCCCGGATGCTGACCCTGGGCGGCGACCACTACATCACCTATCCGCTGCTGAAAGCCCATGTGGAGAAGTTCGGCAAGCCGCTCTCGCTCCTCCATTTCGACGCGCATTGCGACACCTGGGCGGATGACGAGCCCAAGTCGCTCAACCACGGCACCATGTTCTACAAGGCGGTCAAGGAAGGGCTGATCGATCCCAAGCGCTCGGTGCAGATCGGCATCCGCACCTGGAACGACGATTTCATGGGGATCCGCATCCTCGACGCGCCATGGGTGCATGAGAACGGCGTCAAGGCCGCAATCCAGGAAGTGAAGCGCGTGGTCGGCGGTCATGCCGCCTATCTCACCTTCGACATCGACTGCCTGGACCCGGCCTTTGCGCCCGGAACCGGCACGCCGGTCGCCGGCGGTCTCTCCAGCGCCCAGGCGCTGGCGATCCTGCGCGGCTTCGGCGATCTCGACATCTGCGGCATGGACGTGGTGGAGGTCTCGCCGCCCTTCGACCATGCCGAGATCACGGCGCTGGCCGCGGCGCATGTCGCGGTCGACATGATCTGCCTGATGCGGAACCGGAAGGTGGCGGGGAAGCTGAAGCGTTGACCGCGCGGCTCGAGATTCTCGACCAGGTCAGCGATCCCGCCAAGCCCGAGGCCGAGAACGACGACCGGATCGGCTGGAACGCCGGCGCCGCCTTCGTGATCGACGGCGCGACCGGACTCGGCGATCCCGTCGTGGCGCCGCCCGCCAGCGACGCCGCCTGGCTCGCGGAACATGCGCGACGATTCCTGGAGGCGAACCTCACGCCGGAGCGCGACATCGGCGACGTCGTGCGCGAACTCTGCGCGACGGCGGCCGAGGCGTTCTTCCGCGCGGCGGGCGGCGCCGCGCTCGAGCGCTATCGCTATCCGAACGCGGCCTTCCAGGCGCTGCGCCTGACGGCGCGCGGCATCGAAACCGCGGGACTCGCGGATTGCACGCTGATCCTGCGCGACGCGGACGGCCGGCTGCACCGCCATCGCGGCACCAGCGCCAAGCGCGGCAACGAGCAGGACTCGGCGCGCCGTGCGATCGCGCAGAGCGGCGGCTTCAACGCCGCCGGCGAGAGCTTCCGTGAGACCCGGACGTTGGACGAGCTGCGCCGAAAGCGCGCGCGGCTCAACAGCGATCCCGACGGCATGTGGACCCTCGGCGTCGTGCCGGCGGCCGGCGCCCATGTGCGGACCGAGACGCTGGCAATCCGGCTGCCCGCGGTCGGCATGCTCGGCACGGACGGCTTTGCGGACCTGGTCGATAGCTATCGGGCCTGCACGGCGGAAGGGCTGATCGCCCGGGCCGAGACGGATGGGCTGCGGGCGCTGCTGGAAGAGCTCCGCCATATCGAACGGGTGGTCGATCCGGACGGGGTCCGGTTCCCCCGCTATAAGAGAAGCGACGACGCCTCGGCGGTTCTGCTGCGCGTCGTCTGAAGCCGGTTGAAACCGCTTTTCCCCGAATTGTCCGGTTCAGGCATCTTCCGGCCTTCTCTCGGGTTTCACAGTGCGATGCTGCCGATCCCCGGCGGCCTGGCGGGAAGTGGAGATCCACCATGACGAAGCGGCGGCGGCCATTCCGGGATTCCTTCGGCGGCGTGGCGGCTTTCGTCGCCTCGGTGCTGCTGGCCGCGGGCGCCGGCGCGCAGGATTACAGTGCGCTCGACCGGACGCTGGGCAAGGCAAATCCGTCGGCCGAGCTGGTCGCCAACTTCAACGAGCTGGTCTCCGCCGCCGCCAATGTCGGCGCGGTGCCGCCGACCGAATCGGATCGCGCCGCCGCGGACGCGGTGCGCGCGACCCTGCAGGATCCCGGAGCGCTCGCGCGGGCGAAGGATCCGACGGCGCGGACCGCCGCTCAGTCCGGTGCCGAGTTCCAGCAGATCCCCGGCGCGGCGGCGAAGCTCGACCAGGCGATCGGCAGCCGCCTCTCCGCCGATGCGCGCAAGGGCATGAGCATCGATTTCGCCGCGGTCGCCGAATACATGGCGATCGTCAGCCCGGGCAGCAACTGGTACTGCCAGATCCGGCCCCTGGGTGCGCTGGTGGGGTGCTGACGCCAGTCGATCTCACGCCGCGGCCCGGCGCGGCCCCTTGAGCTGATCCATGGTGCAGGCGCGCGGCTTCTTGTCGATGCGCCAGCGCAGGAAGCGCGAGCCGTGGCGCATGTGGTCGCCGGTGATGTGGTCGGCGCTGACCTCCGCGACGAGCTTCGGCTTCAGCATAACGGGCTTGCGCTCCTTGCCGGACCAGCGGCTCTTGCCGCCCGGCGATCGGCCGGTGAAGCCCTCGCCGCCCATCACCGATGCCAGCTTCTTGCGCATCGCGGCTTCCTCCAGCGGAGGGCGGGTGCGGCCGACATGGTGCAGCAAGCCATCAGCGTCATAGAGGCCGAGCAACAGGTATTCGATGCGGCCGGCCTTGTCCTCGTAGAAGGCGGCGACCACGGCGTCGATGGTCTTCCAGAGCTTGTACTTCACCATGGCGCGCGCGCCGGGGTGATAGAGGTCGTCGCGCCGCTTGGCGACGATGCCGTCGAAACCATGACCCACCTGCTTCAGCCAGCGCTTGGCGGTCGCCCGCGAGGTTGTGCACGGGGAGAGCTGGAGGCGCCCGGTCTTTACTCTCGTGAACAGTGCTTCGAGCGCGGCGCGGCGTGCTTCGAGCGGCTCGCCGCGCAGGTCCTTTCCCTTGGGATCGACGAGCAGGTCGAAGGCAACGAAATTCGCCGGCGTTTCGATCGAGAGCCTTTGGATGCGGCTGGCCGCGGGATGCAGGCGCAGTTGCAGGGCCTCGAACGAAACCTCTCCGTCGAGGAAGAGTGCGATCTCACCGTCGAGCACGAGCTGCTTGAACGGCAGGGCTTCGAACGCCTCCACCAGCTCCGGGAAGTAGCGGTTGAACGGGCGCTGGTTGCGGGAGAGAAGATCGACCTTGTCGCCGTCCTTGAAAGCAAGGCAGCGGAAGCCGTCCCATTTCGGCTCGTATTGCCAGCCGGTCCCCGAGGGCAGTTCGTCCTCGGCGCGGGATTCCATGGGAACGGTTTTCTTGGAGACGGGGAGCATGATGTGCTCGATTCCCAACTCAGCGGGTCCCAACTCAGCGGGTGAGGATAGAACCGCCTCGAATGCGCGGCGTTCCGATTCCAATCCGGTGCGCCAGCGCGATGCGCGCGACAGGAACCGGCGGCCGCGCCCATGATTGCCTAGGCATGGACCCGCCGAAGCCGTGGAGCCCGCAAGGCCTCTCCGATGCGCCCTCCCCGCCGCCATGCGTGCCGGCCCGGGCGGTGCACCTCTGCCTCGACATGCAGAACCTGATTGGTCCACAGGGGCCCTGGGCGGCGAAATGGGCCGAGCGCGTGCTGCCGGCGGTCGTCTCCCTGGCCGAGCACGCGCCTGGGCGCACCCTCTTCACCCGCTTCGTGCCGCCGGCGGAACCGGACGACGCGCACGGCGCGTGGCGCGACTTCTACCGCAAATGGGAAGGGTTGACGCTGAAACACATCGATCCCGGAATGCTGGATTTGATGGCGCCGCTCAATCTGTTCGTGCCCCCGGCGCGG
>CALCYJ010000199.1 GCA_937905845.1 uncultured Rhodospirillales bacterium | reverse complement strand
CTACCAGCCGCCGCGCGCCAGCCATTCCTCGATCATCGGCAGGCGGTCGGAGCCCCAGAAAGGCTCATCATCGACGAAGAAGAAGGGCGAGCCGAAGACGCCCCTGCCGATCGCCTCTTGGGTCCGCCGGGTGAACAGCGCCTTGATCTCGGGCTCTTCGACGGCGGCCGCAACGCGCGCGGGATCAAGGCCGAGGCCGGCCGCGACCGCCGCCACGCCGGCCGCCCCCGTCAGGTCCTGGTTCTCGACGAAATAGGCGTGAAAGACCGCCTTGGCGAAGGGTGCCGCCCGCGCCGGCTCGACCCTTTCGAGCCAGTAGAAGGCACGGCTCGCCGGCAAGGCGGTGATCGGGTGGCCCGGCGGCAGGCGGAACGCCACCCCCGCCCGGCGGGCCAGACGCGCCCAATCCTTGCGGGCATAATCGCCGCGCAGCGGCGTGCGGCTGAGCGAGGTCATGCCGGTGCGCTTGAAGGCGACCCCCAGCATGAAGGGACGCCAGAGCACGCTGCGGCCATGGCGGGCCGCCACCCCCTCCACCGCGAGGGAGGCAAAATAGGCATAGGGCGAGCTGAAATCGAACCAGAATTCCAGCGGCGCCGCCGGTGTCGGATCCGCGGCCGGTGTCGGATCCGCCGCCGGCGCCCGGCCCGCGGCCGGCGCCCGGTCCGCTGTCATGGCCGGATCACGCGCGGACCAGTTCGGCAACCATCCAGTCGCGGAACGCCGCCACCTCGGGCCGCGCCATCGATTCGGACGCCCCCACCAGCCAATAGGACGTGCTGCCGAGAATGACGGGATCGAACAGCTTGACCAGCCGTCCCGCCGCCAGATCATCGTCGATCAGCGGCCGCCGCCCGATGGCGACGCCGAGCACCTGCATGGCCGCCTCGAGCGCGAGCTGAATGGTATCGAAGCGGAGCGCGCGGCCGGAGGGAATATCGGCATTGCCCGATGCCTTGAGCCAGGCGGCCCAATCCTCGGTGATGGTGGTGACATGGAGAATTGTCGCCCGCCTCAGATCTTCGGGCAGGCGGAGTTCCGGCTCCTTGCGCGCGAGATCAGGCGAGCAGACGGGAAAAAGCTGCTCCGTCACCAGCTTCACCGCGAAGAGACCCGGGAAAGGCCCCTGTCCCATGCGGATGGCGAGATCGACGCCATCGAGGGGGAACGTCACCCGGCGATGCGCGGTATCGAGCGTTATGGCGATCTCGGGATGCCGCTGCTGAAACCGCGGCAGATTGGGCACCAGCCAGCGCTGGGCGAAGGTCGGCACCACGCTGACCGAAAGCGTGCCGCGCGGGGTCTGCCCCGGGACCTGCTCGGTCCCGCGGGCCAGCAGCGTCAGGGCGTCGCGCACATAGGGCAGATAGGCCTCGCCCGCGATCGTCAGGCCGAGGCTGCGGCTGCCGCGCACGAAAAGCGGCGCACCCAGCCAGTCTTCCAGGGCCTGGATGCCATGGCTCACGGCGCTGGGGGTGACATGAAGCTCTTCGGCCGCGTGCTTGAAGCTGAGCGTTCTTCCCGCGGACTCAAAAAAGCGCAAAGTATTGAGCGGCGGCAGGCGAAAGGCCATGATCCATCCGGTTGCAAGATCGCGATGAATTTAGCAGAACCCGACGCTAAAACGCAAAGGCCGCGACGAACCGGCCGTGTCTTCGCCTGAAATTTCACTTTCGCCTCTGACCGACGGCCGGAATCCGGTCAGGAAGCGGGCCGGTTCGATGCTTCTGCATACGCTTCTGCATACAAAGCCCCGCGTGCGGCGGCCAGAGCCTGCCTCTCAGAACGGAACGCCGTCGAGCCGACCCATCTTTCCAGAAGAATAATCGTGCTTGGCCTGCCGCAGGTGCTCAGGCGTGTCCATCACGAACGGGCCGGAAAAGAGGATCGGCTTCTCCGCCGGCAGGCCGCCGATGACGGCGACGCTGGCCGGGCCGCGATCCGCCGCGCTGAGCGTTACCTGGGAGCCGGCCGAGAGAATGGCGAGCATGCCCGGTCCAAGCGAAGGCTGGCCCGGCGCCGCCAGAGCGCCGTCGAGAACATAGAATCCGAGTTCGGCGGCATCATCGACCGCAAGGCGCACGCTCGCGCCGGGATCGAGTTGCACATGCGCGAAAGTCGTCGGCGTCGTCAAACCCATCGGCCCTTCTGCATCCGCGACCCGGCCGGCGATCACGCGGACGCGGCTGCCGGGCGCCTGGACGAGCGGAATATCAGCGGCGCGGTAGGAGGCATAGGCCGGCTCGACGAATTTCTGCGCCGCCGGCAGGCTGGTCCAGAGCTGTAGCCCGTGGCGGCCGCCGAGCGGCTGCTCGGCATGGAGAATACCACGGCCGGCGCGGATCCATTGGGCATCGCCCGGACCCAGCCGGTCATGAAACCCCGCGCTGTCGCGGTGCTCCACGCCGCCTTCCAGGAGATAGCTCAACACTTCGATGCCAGCATGCGGATGCGGTTTGTCCCCGATGCCGCGCGTGCTGTGGTGGCGATAATGATCGATGAATACGAACGGACCGATGGAGACGCGATCCGGGGTCGGCAGCGCCCGATAGAGCAGCATGTCGCCATCATCGATCACGCGCTGCGCTGGAAGAAGAGCTTCGATCCTGCGATCCATCGCGAGGCACCCTATCGTCTGCTTGATCGTCTGCTTGGCCGCAGCCCTTGGCGACCCCGCCAAAGCCTGGGCTCAAGACTGATTGGCTGAGCCGGAAAGTGACGATAGCGGCGCGCACGATCGCGGCTCATCTCGGCGCAGGTTAGCAGAAACAGGCTGTGAGCAGGCGGCAAACCTTGTCCCATGGACGCGCGGCGTGACGCTCCGGCGCCATGTCACCGACGGGCCATCTCGCCCAGTTTACCACCGGCTGCCGCGCGCGCTCTCCATCGCGCAGGGTGCGGACCGGCCGGAAATCAGGCGGTGATCCCGCGCAGATGCTTGTAGATCGTGGTGCGCGAGATGCCGAGCAGGCGGGCCGCCTCCGATATGTTGCGGCCAACGACGCGATAGGTGTTCCGGATTTCCTCGCATTTGCGGCTGCTGAGAGGATGCCCCAGGCAGTCGGGGCAGACGTCGCCGCCGGCGCCGCAGAACGGCATGATGGCCTGCTCGTCCAGGCAGCCGCCCTCCGTCCGCATCACGATCCGCTGCAAGGTTGCCCGCAGCTCGCGGAAATTCCCGGGCCAGGGCTGCTGCCGCAGCCGTTCGATAGCCTCGTCGGTGATCGCCTGTCCCGGCGCGATCCGCTCCATCAGAAAGCGGACGATCTCCAGAAAATCCTGACGCTGGCGCAACGGCGGCAACACGACCGCCATGGCGCGCAGCCGGTAGAAAAGATCGGCGCGGAAACGCCCCTCCTCGACCTCCTTCTCAAGCTGGCGGTTGCTGGCGGACAGAATCTGGACATCGACCCGCTCGTCCTTGCGCCCGCCCACCGGCCGCACTTCCATCGTATCCAGGAAGCGCAGCAGCACGGCCTGCTCGGACAGGGGGATCTCGCCGACCTCGTCCAGGAACAGCGTGCCCTTGTCGGCCATGCGGATGAGGCCCGGAGATCCCTCGGCGCGGGCATTGGTATAGGCGCCCTTCTCGTGACCGAACAATTCCGCCACGAACAGCGTGCCGGGGATCGCACCGCAATTGACGGCGACGAACGGCCCCTTGCGGCCGCTGCATTCATGGGCATGGCGCGCCATGATCTCCTTGCCGGTGCCGGTTTCGCCGGTGATGTGGATCGGCATGCCCGTCTTCGTCGCCTCGGCCACGTTCCGCATCTGCTCGGCCACGTGCGGATCCTCGCAAACGAAGGTCGCGTGGATCTTGCGCGGCACCGTTTTGACCATGGGCGGCGGCGCCTGGCCGCTGCGGCCGCCGATCTGGCGGCAGACGATGAACAGGCCGCCGCCGGCATGATCGCGGACCTGGATGATGCCGCCTTCCAGAAGACTATCCATGGTGGCCGGAAAATGGGCCGAGAACAGATCCTCGAAATGTTTCCCCGGCCTGGCGTCGGTACAGGTGAGCAGCACCTGGCCGCGCTGGTTGATCGAATGGATGCGGCCATCGCCGGCCACGGCGATGACCCCGGCCGACAGCGTGCTGAGATACTCGACGCGGGGATGAAAGGCCAGGATCAGCAGCCCCATCTGCTCGTGGAAGATCAGGCTGTTCTCGATCTGCGCCGTGGCCATGCGGACCAGCGCCATCGTGTGCTGCTGCCGTGCCTCGTGCGAGCTGGAGGCGTCGAGCAGGCCGACGATCTCGCCGCTGCCGTCGAATACCGGCGCCGCCATGCAGCTCACCGTGCCGTGGCAGGAGAAATAATGCTCGCGGCCATGCACCGAGAGCGCCGTCTTCTCGCGCATCACCAGCCCCAGCGCGTTGGTGCCCCGGATATCCTCGTTCCACACGCTGCCCGGGATGATGGTGCGCCCGGCGGCGGTGGCCGCGAAATGATGGTCGCTGATCGTGTCGAGCACCACGCCGTCGGGATCGGCGAAGGCGATCATGAAGTTCGAGCCGGCAATCTGCGAATAGAGAAGCTGCATCTCGACGACCGCAAGCCGGCGCAGCAGGCCGCGCCGCTCCCGCCGCTCGCGCAGGTTCGCCGCCGAAACGACGGGGTTTTCCGGCTGGCCGGTCGGATCGAGGCCGCCCTCGACGCAGCGCCGCCAACTCCGCGCGATCGGCGCCGTCAGGGCGCCGGCCATGAATCTGCCGCCATTTTCAAGGCTCGAACGCGCTCTTTCCAAGCCAGAAAGATGTCGTACCATGCCACCCTTTTCGAGCCGCTCGCTCCCGGATTTCTCGAAATTATCAAGCCGCATCATATAAAAATCAATATCCAGAAACTGAACAATGGCGCGGGCCACCGTTCATTTAATTGACGGACGATCTTTACCTGCCTGACATCAAGTCGTTGTTTTCACGCTCCAATCAAGATTGGCCCGCGGTTTGCTTTTATTCAGCCCGTGATCCTGGGATTCAATTTGCAGGAAGGGCGTACAGGATGAAGGCACAAGTCCTACATCGCTATGACGAGAAGCTGACCGCCGAGAAATGGGTCGATCTGGAGACGGTCGATGATCCCAGGATCGAGAAATCATCGGACGTGATCGTGCGGATCGGCGGCGCGGGCGTCTGCCGGACGGATCTCCATATCATCGAAGGCATATGGAAGCCGCACATGGATCCGACCGGCGACAAGCTGCTGCCGCTCATCATGGGGCACGAGAATGCCGGCTGGATCGAAGAGGTCGGGGCGGCGGTCGAGGGCATGAAGGCGGGCGATCCGGTGATCGTGCATCCCAAGATCAGCGACGGCACCTGCCTGGCTTGCCGCCGCGGCGAGGACATGCATGGCGAAGGCTCCTTTCCCGGTCTCGATTGCAACGGCGGCTATGCGCAGTACCTGCGGACCTCGGCGCGCAACATCGTCAAGCTCCCGGAATCGCTGTCGCCCAAGGATGTCGCGCCCTATGCCGATGCGGGGCTGACCGCCTATCGCGCGGTCAAGAAGGCGACGCGGCATCTGCTGCCCGGCCAGCGCTGCGTCGTGATCGGGGCCGGCGGCCTTGGGCATATCGGCATCCAATGCCTCAAGGCGATGTGCGCCGCCGAGATCATCGTGGTCGACAAATCGGACCGGTCGCTGGCACTGGCCAAGGAGGGCGGCGCGGATCATCTCGTGCAGGCCGACGGCGACGAGGTCGAAGCCGTCAAGGCCCTCTCGGAGGGCGCGGGCGCCGAAGCCGTCATCGATTTCGTCGGCGAGAAGGGCACCACCGCGAAGGGGCTCGCGATGACCAGGCCCATGGGCAATTACTACCTCGTGGGCTACGGCGAAGACCTCCATATTCCGGCCGTCGATCTGATCATCACCGAACGCAACATCATCGGCAATCTGGTCGGCACCTGGGCCGAACTGACCGAGCTCATGGCTCTGGCCGATCGCGGGCTGGTGGAGATCGCCGTCCAGGAATATCCGCTGGCGGAGGCAAACCAGGCTCTCAAGGACCTGCACGCGGGTCGGATCAAGGGACGTGCACTGCTCATTCCATAAATTGAACCTGCCGAAGGCGGGTTGTCAGGGGAGGAGATCATGAGGCATCTAGGCACATGGCTCGCGGCCGCAAGCGTTCTGGCTTTGACTGCGGGTCCGGCGATTGCCGACGCGAAATACGTGGTGGATTACAGTAAATACGGCAGCCAATACGCCAAATACGGCACCGAGAACGACGTGCCGGGGTCCTGTTCCTACGAGGCGATGAGCCACAAGAACTACAAGGGCCGCACGCTGCACGTCATCACCGATGCCGTGCCGGTGATGGGCGAGCCCACCCTTCTGCATGCCAAGCAATTCTCCGACCTCACGGGCGCCAAGGTGGACGTGGTGACCGTGCCGTTCGGCGATCTGTTCCAGCGCATCATGATCCCGTTCCAGACCGGGCAATCGGCCTATGACGTGATGTTCTATGGTTCGCTGTGGATCGGCGATTTCCATAGCTATCTGGCCCCGGTGCCGCAGAGCTATCTCGACACGTCGGGGATGAAGGACGTGACCCCCACCCATCGCGGCATCGCCAGCTGGGGCAACGAGATCGTGCAGTACCCGGTGGACGGCGACCGCCAGTATCTGAAGTATCGAACCGACGTGTTCAACAATCCGGCCATTCAGGCGCGCTACAAGAAGGACACGGGCCACGATCTGCGCGTGCCCGAAACCTGGGACGAGTTCAACGAGGTGGCCCGGTATTTCTCCGGATGGGACTGGGCGGGTGATGGAAAGAAGCATTACGGCGCGGCCGAGATCACCAAGCGCGACGATCTGATGTTCTCCGATTTCATCGACCGGGTGGCGGCCTATGCCAAGAACCCGCATGTCAAGACGGGCTTCTTCTTCAACATCAAGACGATGGAGCCCGAAGTCAACAACCCGGGCTGGGTCCGCGGGCTCAAGATGTTCATCGCCGCCGAAAAGGGCTGGCCGCCGGGGGGCAACACTTTCGGCCTGGAGGATGACGTCCTTTCCGTCGGCGGCGGTCAGACCTTGATGGAATATACCTGGGATGATTCCTTCATCCAGG
>CALCYJ010000198.1 GCA_937905845.1 uncultured Rhodospirillales bacterium | reverse complement strand
AAGCGCTTGAACAGCACCGCCTTGCCTTCCATCACCGGCTTGGCGGCGAGCGCGCCGAGATTGCCCAGGCCCAGGACCGCCGTGCCGTTGGTGATCACCGCCACCACATTGCCGCGCGCGGTGTAGTCGTAGGCGGTGCCGGGGTCGGCGTGAATGGCAAGGCAGGGTGCCGCGACGCCGGGGGAATAGGCGAGCGACAGATCGCGCTGCGTCGCCATCGGCTTGGTCGGGGTGATTTCGAATTTGCCCGGCCGTCCGCGTGAATGGAACAGCAGCGCTTCCTGGTAAAGGCTCTGGAACTTGTCGTCGCTCATGGCGCTCTGGCATCTCCCTGGGAACTGGCTTCGTGCTCGGCCGTCGGGCTGCCGCCCTTTGGTTGCGTAAAGATTCCCACTCTAGAGCGATTTCGCCCGGCATGGAATTGCCCAGGCAAACAGGCCGCCGGCAGATCGGGCTTGGCAATGTTCGTTATTTGTTCTAGGTTGGGCACGTCTCCAGGGTTGCAATGCGGATCCAGGCGCAGCGGGATGGGGGAGTGTCGTTGTCGGGCGTTGCGGCGTTACAGAACATCGGGAAATTCGGAATTGAAATAAAGACAGGAGGAAAGGTCTCCATCTATGTCAGTCACGTGGCCAGTACTATTCGCGGCCTTCGTGCCCTTGTCGCACGCAGGGAGAATCGAGGATGAATTACCGGATGGTCTCTTGGCGTATAAGAAATACTTCGTCTATCAAGAATATAACAAAGACCCCCACTTTATCATATTTTATGGTATCAATAAATCTCCGGCGGAAGGCAGTTTCGGTTTTTACGCCGTCAATCTCTGGACCGGCGATGTCTGGCAGCTCTGGGGATGCTACAAGCTGACCTCGTCGGCCTTGCGCAAGTCGCAGGCGGCGATCCGCAAGCGCTTCACCCAAGCCGAACTGAAGCATTACACCGAACTCAGCGACCTCAAGCCCGAATGCATCGTCGATGACGGAAAATGAAGCCTCGAAACAGGATTGAACCCTCTGCCGGCCGCTTCACCCCGCCCGGCGGCCGCTAGCGGTTCCGGCGGCAAGCGGCAGCCGTAAAGCGGCGCCAATTTTTCCGCCGGCCCCGCACCCTCCCCTGTATCATCCTCGCCCGTATCCTTGAGCGTCCTCTCAACCCCGAGCCTCCGGCCCATGTCAGAACCCGCGTCGTCAGAGCCTGTGCCGAGCCTTGCCGCCTCGCTTGAGGGCGACCGGGCCGCCCCCACGCCCCCGGCGCCGCCGGCGCCGCCCGTGTCATCGGCACCGCCGGCGTCGCCGGTGCCGCCGGACGCCTCGCCGATGATGGCGCAATATCTCACGATCAAGGCCGAGACCGGCGACGAGTGCCTGTTGTTCTACCGCATGGGCGATTTCTACGAATTGTTCTTCGCCGACGCGGAGAAGGCGGCGGCGGCGCTCGATATCGCCTTGACTAAGCGCGGCCGCCACGAGGGGCGCGACATTCCCATGTGCGGTGGGCTGGTGCATGCCGCCGACACCTATCTCGCCCGCCTCATCCGCAGCGGCTACAAGGTCGCGGTCTGCGAGCAGGT
This sequence comes from uncultured Rhodospirillales bacterium, assembly GCA_937905845.1. Taxonomy (GTDB): domain Bacteria; phylum Pseudomonadota; class Alphaproteobacteria; order Ferrovibrionales; family Ferrovibrionaceae; genus CALCYJ01. The sequence continues at coordinate 1,800 of CALCYJ010000198.1, read as the reverse complement.
GGAGGATCCGGCGGAAGCACGGCGCCGAGGATCCAAATCGGTCGTCCGGCGCGAGGTGGTGCGGCTGGTGACGCCCGGAACCCTCACCGAGGATACGCTGCTCGATGCCCGCGCGCATAATTACCTCGCCGCCCTGGCGCGGGCCGAGGGGCATTTCGCCCTCGCCTGGGCCGACATGTCGACGGGCGATCTGCTGGTGCAGGGGATCGAGGCGGCGGGGCTCGGCGCCGCGCTGGCCGCTGTCGCGCCGGGCGAGCTTCTGGTGCCGGAAAGCCTGCTGGGCCAGCCGCCCCAGGCCGAGCTTCTGACCGAATGGAAGGCGCGGCTGACACCCCGGCATGCGGCGCGGTTCGACGCGCTTTCGGCCGAGCGGCGGCTCAAGCATCTCTATGGCGTGGCGAGCCTGGATGGTTTCGGCAGTTTCCGGCGCGCGGAACTCGCAGCCCTGGGCGCGCTGATCGATTATGTCGAACTGACGCAGAAGGGCCGCCTGCCGCGCCTCAAGCCGCCGGTGCGCCAGGATGCCGGCGCTTTCATGGCGATCGATGCCGCGACCAGGCGCAACCTCGAACTGACCGAGGCCTTGGGCGGTGGCCGCGCCGGCAGCCTGCTCGCCGGCCTCGACCGCACGCTGACCGGCGCCGGCGCGCGGCTGCTTGGCGCCCGGCTGGCGGCGCCGCTCACGAGCGCCGAGGCGATCAACCAGCGCCTCGATGTCGTGCAATGGTTCGTCGATGCGCAAACGGTGCGCGGCCAGGTGCGCGCCACCTTGCGCCATTGTCCCGATCTCGAACGCGCCCTTGCCCGCCTGAGCCTTCACCGCGGCGGCCCGCGCGATCTTGCCGCCATCCGCGACGGGCTCGCGCTGACAAGGGCGCTGCGCGACGGGCTTGCCGCACCCGCGCTCGCGCCGCCGCCCGAGGAACTCGTGCGGGCGATTGCAGCACTCGGCCTGCACGGCCAGCTCGTCGACCGGCTGACGCGGGCGCTGGCGCCCGATCTGCCGCTTCTGACGCGCGACGGCGGCTTCATCGCCGCCGGCCACCGGCCCGAGCTGGACGAGCTGCGCTCTCTGCGCGACGAAAGCCGGCGCCTGATCTCGGCGCTCCAGATCCGCTATGCCGAGGCGACCGGCGTGCCGAGCCTGAAAGTCCGGCACAATAATGTCCTTGGCTATTTCATCGAGGTGACGCCGCGCCATGCCGAGCGCATGGGCGAGGGTTTCATCCACCGCCAGACCATGGCCAATGCGGTGCGCTATTCGACGGTCGAGCTTGGCGAGCTGGAGGCGCGCATCTCGCGCTCGGCGGAGCGGGCGCTGGCGCTGGAGCTGAACCTGTTCGAGGACCTGGTCGGCGAAGTGCTGGCGCGCGCGGCCGAGATCGCGACCGCCGCCACGGCGATCGCGGCAATCGATGTCGCGGCAGGGCTGGCCGAGGTCGCGGCCGAGCGGCGCTATTGCCGGCCCGATGTCGATGACAGCCTGGCCTTCGATATCCAGGGCGGCCGCCATCCGGTGGTGGAGGAGGCGCTGAAGGCCGGTGCCGCCGGCGCCTTCGTCGCCAATGATTGCGATCTTGGCAGCGCGCACCGGCTGTGGCTCGTCACCGGCCCGAACATGGCGGGCAAAAGCACCTTCCTGCGCCAGAATGCGCTCATCGCCGTGCTCGCCCAGTCCGGCGCCTTCGTGCCGGCGGCGGCAGCCCATATCGGCATCATCGACCGGCTGTTCAGCCGGGTCGGCGCCGCCGACGATCTGGCGCGCGGGCGCTCCACCTTCATGGTCGAGATGGTGGAGAC
>CALCYJ010000197.1 GCA_937905845.1 uncultured Rhodospirillales bacterium | reverse complement strand
ACTTCTCGAAGTTCAAGGAGAATTGCGAGATCGACCGCCGCGCGATCGCGGCGCTCGGCTCGGCACTGGAAGGCTCCGATCGTCCGCTGATCGTCACCAGCGGCACCGGCCTTCTCGCCGGCCGCGGATGTGCGACCGAAGACGATCTCCAGCCGTCCGGACCGGATGCGATTCCGCGTGTCGCGTCGGAAGAGGCGGCCGCCGAGGTCGCGAAAAGCGGCGTGCGCGTCGCCGTGATGCGCCTGCCGCCTTCGGTGCATGGCGACGGCGATCATGGCTTCGTGCCGATGCTGATCGCGATGGCGCGGGAGAAAGGCGTCGCCGCCTATATCGGCGACGGTGGCAATCTCTGGCCCGCCGTGCATCGGCTGGATGCCGCGAACCTCTATCGCCGCGTGCTCGAGAGCGGCGCCACCGCCTTGCGCTACCACGCCGCCGCCGAGCAAGGCGTGCCGTTCCGCGAGATCGCCGAGGTGATCGGCAGGCGCCTGAACGTTCCGGTTGTCTCCAAGTCACCGGAAGAGGCGGCGGCGCATTTCGGCTGGTTCGCGCATTTCGCCGCGATGAACAACCTCGCCTCCAGCGCGAAGACGCGGCAGCTCACCGGCTGGGCGCCTAAGCAGCCCGGCCTGATCGCCGATCTCGACCATCCACGCTATTTCGAAAAGGGACAGTGAAGTTCGGAGGGCAGGGAGTTTTCCGTCCGTCGCCGCCCACTCGACGCTTGCTCGGAAACCCGGGTGAATGCGGCTCTTTCTTCGAGCCCCAAGGCGTGGATCGAGCAAATTGCAAGAGCGAGTTTCCAACAGCCGCCCTCGCGTTCTAAACTCCCTCCCAACCGAACAAAGGTCAGGGAAGCATCATGGCGGCAGTCGAGGCGAAATCGAGCGCGCAAATCGCGATGCGCGGCGCGGGCTATTACAGCGCGCACACCGTCGGCGCGAAGACGGTGATCGATGCCGCGACGGACCTGGTGCTCGAAGCCGCGGCCGAGATCAGGCTGCCGGACGCGGCAACGCCCTTCGCGGTCGCGGATTACGGCTGCGCCGATGGCGGCACCTCGATCGACCTCCACCGCGCGCTGATCGCCGATATCCGCAGGCGCGAGACCGACCGGCCGGTCGCGCTCTATTATACCGACCTGCCGGGCAACGATTACTCGGCGCTGTTCAAGCGGCTGCAGGGCATGCTGCCGATGGACGCGATCGGCTTCACCAATTTCGCGCGGGTCTATCCCTTCGCCAGCGGCACCACCTTCTATCGGCAGATCGTGCCGTCGGGCACGCTGTCGCTGGGCTTCTCGGCGACGGCGATGCATTGGACCAGCGCCAAGCCGGGCCAGATCACCGGCCATGTCCATTCGGTCGGCGCCAAGGGCGAGGAGCTCGCCGCCTTCCGCGCGCAGTCGCTCAAGGATTGGGAGACCATCCTCCTGCACCGCGCCGCCGAGCTCAGGCCCGGCGGCTGGCTGGTCATGGCGAATTTCTGCATCGACGAGGAAGGCCGCTATCTCGGCCATACCGGCGGTGAGAGCATGTTCGATCAGTATGAGAAGCACTGGCGCGGCTTGCACGAGGCTGGCGCCATCACCCGCGCCGAATACGACCGCGCCACCTTCCAGCAGCACTACCGCACGCCGGAGGAATGCGCGGCACCCTTCCGCGATCCCGATTCCGCCGTCTCGCGCGCCGGGCTGGAATTGAAGAAGGTCTTCACCCGGGTGACCGCGTGCCCCTATGCCCAGGACTTCCGGCGCCACGGCGATGCTGCCGCCTTCGCCAAGGCCTACATCCCGACCCTCAGGTCCTGGAGCGAGAGCACCTTCGCCGGCGCGCTCGACCCGGCCCGGCCGGCGGACGAGCGCGCCGCGATCATCGACCGGTTCTACGATTCCTATGAGTCGGCGGTGGCCGCCGCGCCCCAAGGCCATGGCATGGATTACGTCCATTGCTTCATGCAGATTCGCAAGCGCGGCTGAAATA
>CALCYJ010000196.1 GCA_937905845.1 uncultured Rhodospirillales bacterium | reverse complement strand
TTCCGATCTTCCTCGGCAAACCGCCGCCAGATCGTGCGCCCGTCGGTCTCCACCGCCCCGCCGTCGCGCCGCGGCACGCCCAGGCTCTCGAGCGAGACGCCCTGGCTCACCAGCATGCGCGTTACATAATGGTCCGGCACCACGAGGAGCTGGGCCGGGTCGGGGAAGGCGGCGTTTTCGGCGTACCAGCGTGGCTCGGTGTGGCCGTGCGGGCTGATCAGCGGCAGCGCGCGGATGGCATCGAAAAGCTGGCGCGCCAGCGCTCGCGTCGTCGGATCGGCGGGAAACAGTCGGTCGTCGTTCAGCATGGATATCCACCCGGTGGGAGCCGGAGCGTTTCCAGCAAAAGTGGATACCATCTTTTGCGGTTCGGAAACGCGACAACTCAAAGAACTAGAGCCCATGTTCCGATCCCATCGGAACATGGGCGACGCTAGTATGGTAGTGGAAGGAGTCCGGTCAAGGCGGGTCTATTCTTCGGCGAAGCCGCGAGCCACCGGCGCCTTCGCAAGGCCGGACTTTTCGAGCTCGCGCGCGATGCGCAGCGCGAAATCCTCGCGCCATGGTGCCGCGATCGCCTGCACGCCGAGCGGCAGCCGCTGGCCGTCGATGGCGATCGGCACCGCCCCAACGGGCAGACCAGCCAGCGAAAATGCGGCCGTGTAGCTGTTGAGGCTCTGCCGCACCGGCACCTCGACGGTGCCGACCCGTGCCGATTTCTGTCCCAGCCGCGGCGCCCGCATCGGCGTCGCCGGCGCGAGGATCACGTCGATCGTGCTGAAGAGCGCGAGCATCTGCTCATGGAACATCCGGCGGAACCGCTGCGCCCGCTCGATCCATTGGGCCGGCAGCAGCGAGCCGGCGGCCAGCCGGTCGCGCACCTCCGGGTCGAAATCGGCCGCCCGGCTGCGCAGCCGCTCGGCGTGCAGCGAGGCCGCCTCCGCCATCCCGATCAAATGCGCTGCCGCCAGCGCCGCCTGCGCATAGGGGATCATCACCCGTCGGCTCACCTCGAGCCGCTTGCCGATCTCGTCCATCATCTGCCGCGCCTCGCCCGCTCCCGCGAAATCGCCGTCGGCGATGGCGATTCTGAGCCCCGCCGAGCCGCGCTCCAGCCGCCCGCTCACCGGCTCGAGCGGCCGCTTGATCATCGCCGGGTCGGCCGCATCGACCCCCTGCGCCGCGTCATAGGCCAGCGCCAGATCTTCGACGGATCGGGCCAGCACCCCGGTATGGTCAAGGCTCGGCGCGGTTGGAAAGACGCCAACCCGGCTGAGCCGCCCATAGGTCGGCTTGATCGCGAACAGCCCGCTCAGGGACGCCGCGATCCTGAGGCCGCCGTCGCTGTCGAGCGCCAGCCCCAGCGGCACCATGCCGCCCGCAATCGCCGCCGCGACGCCGGCCGGCGCGCCGCCGGCAATGGCCGTCAGGTCGTGCGGATTGTGGACGGCGCCGTCATGCGCGGTCTCGCCGGTGTGCCCGAGCCCGAACTCGTCGATGCTGGCGGCGCCGGCGCAGATCGCGCCTGCCGCCTCGAGCCGCCCGATGAGCGCCGCGTCGATAGCCGCCGGCAGCCCGTCGCGGCCGATCTTGCTGCCCGCCCGCGTCGCGATCCCCTTGAGATCGAACGCGTTGGCGACCGCAAACGGCACCCCCGCCAGCGGCAGCTTCTTGCCGGCCTTGAGGGCCGGATCGATGCCGTCGGCATTTGCCAGCGCCCGGTCCTTGAGGACATCGGTGAAGGCCTTGGTGCGCCCGGTATTGGCCTCGATCCGTGCCAGCGCTTCGATGATCACCGAGCGGGCGCCCGTCTGGGCGGTGGTGACGGCCTTCACGATCGCGGCGGCGCCGTCCGTCGATTTCATGCGCGATAGACCGCGGCGGCGGCGGTTTCATCCTTGAGCGGAACTTTTTCGAGCAGCGCGGCCATCTTCGCCGCCGTTTTCAAATGGTCTTTGACCCCCGGCCGCTGTTCGGCCGGTACGTCGAGCTTCACGATGGGCGCGACCGCATCGAGCCACTGGTCGAGATCGGGGAGTTTGGAGGCCACGGACGTCTCGGTTAACCTGAATTAACCGGATGCTAAGCATCCGCCGCCGCCCTGCACAACAGCCAGGCCGTAAAAATGGCGCCGTTCTGCGGGGGAGGCAGAGCGGCGCCGGTGGGTCAACAATCGTTCGGGGACATCCAATAAACGCCCGGTTGCCGCACTGGTTGCACGCCCTTGCAGATTTTTTCGCTTAACCTTGCGTCAACCACTATGACGGCTTCCCGCCCCGATTGTGGCCCGATGCGCTTGCGCTAAAGCAAACTTAAGTCCCGCCCCCGAAACTCCGCCAACACCGGGGAAGCCCGTAAAGGGCGGGGGCATATCGGATAAATGCGCATGGCGACGTTCCGCCAGACCATCGCATCGGCGTTCCGCTGGACCAACGTCATCGGCGGCGTGGCCTGCGTTGTCGTGCTTGGTTCGGCCATTTTTGCCGACATGCAGAACCGTGCCCTCCAGGAGCAGCAGATTCGCGCCATGGTGAGCCGCCAGGTGAGCGTCATCCGCGCCCGCCTCGAAGGCAACATCAATGGCGACATGCAGGTCGTGCGCGGCCTCATCGGCACGCTCGCGACCGAGCCCGACATGACCGAAGAGCGCTTCACCGCGCTCGCCAGCCAGCTTTTCGACGACAATACGCAGTTGCGCGACATCGCCGGAGCGCCCGACCTCAAGGTCACGCTGCTCTATCCCGTCAAGGGCAACGAAAAGCTCCTCGGGACCGACTACAACCAGCTCGAGGCACAGCGGACCGCGATCCTGCGCGCCCGCGACAGCCATGACCTCATCCTCGCCGGTCCCGTCGATCTGGTGCAGGGCGGGCAGGGCTTCGTCGGCCGCTTCCCCGTCTTTACCGCCGCGCCCGGCGGCACCGAGA
>CALCYJ010000195.1 GCA_937905845.1 uncultured Rhodospirillales bacterium | reverse complement strand
ATCAGCTTGGCGCAGAGCATGGGCACGAGGGTGAGCGAGACACCGGCCGAGATCAGGATCGTCACCGCCAGCGTCACGGCGAATTCGCGGAACAGCCGGCCGACGACATCGCCCATGAACAGCAGCGGAATGAGCACGGCGATCAGCGATACGGTCAGCGAGACGATGGTGAAGCCGATCTGTTCCGAGCCCTTCAGGGCCGCGGCAAGCGGCGTTTCGCCGGCTTCGATATAGCGGGCGATGTTCTCGATCATCACGATGGCGTCGTCGACGACGAATCCGGTCGAGATGGTGAGCGCCATCAGCGTGAGGTTGTTGAGGCTGAAGCCCAGGAGGTACATGACGGCGAAAGTGCCGACGAGGGAAAGCGGCACCGACAGGCTCGGGATCAGGGTTACCGACACATCGCCGATGAAGAGGAAGATCACCAGCACCACGAGGCCGACCGCCAGCGCCAGTTCGAATTCGACATCGCGCACCGAGGCGCGGATGGTGGTGGTGCGGTCGGTGAGGATGGCAAGCGTCACGGCGGGCGGCAGCGATTCCTTCAATTGCGGCAGCAGCGCCCGGACACTGTCCGCGACCGCGATGACATTGGCATTGGGCTGGCGCTGGACATCGAGGACCACCGCCGGGGTGGCGTTGTCCCAGGCGGCACGCTGGGTATCCTCCGGCCCGTTGATGACCTTGGCGACATCGGAGAGATGCACCGGCGCGCCGTTGCGATAGGCGATGACCATCCCCTCATAGGCCGCGGCGTTCTCGAGCTGGTCGTTGGCATTGATCGTATAGGCGCGCCGGGGTCCGTCGAAATTGCCCTTGGGCGTATTGACGTTGGCATTGGCGATGGTGGTGCGCAGGTCGTCGATATTGAGGCCTAGGGCCGCAAGCTTGCGCGGGTCGGCCTGAACGCGCACCGCCGGCCGCTCGCCGCCGCGGATGCTGACCAGGCCGACGCCTGGAAGCTCCGAGATCTTCTGCGCCAGCCGCGTGTCGGCCAGATCCTCGACCTGGGGCAGCGGCAGCGTCTTGGAGGTGAGGGCAAGCGAGAGGATCGGCGCGTCGGCCGGATTGACCTTGGCATAGATCGGCGGCGCCGGCAGGTCGGCCGGCAGCAGGTTGGAGGCGGCATTGATCGCGGCCTGCACCTCCTGCTCGGCGATATCGAGGCTGATATCGAGGGTGAATTGCAGCGTGATGACGGACGAGCCGGCCGAACTCGAAGACGACATTTCCTTCAGGCCCGGCATCTCGCCGAGCTGGCGTTCCAGCGGCGCGGTGACCGACGAGGTCATGACGTCGGGGCTCGCGCCCGGATAGAAGGTCGTCACCTCGATGGTGGGATAATCGACCTCGGGCAGGGCCGCGAGCGGCAGGGTGCGATAGGCGACGATGCCGACGATCAGGATCGCCACCATCAGAAGCGACGTGGCGACCGGGCGCAGGATGAAGGGGCGCGACGGGTTCATGCCCGGCGCTCGTTACGCGCCATGCGGGCGATGCCGGGTGCCGGGCGAAGAGCCCGTCATGGCGCCTTGCTCCCGAGCGCGGCCTTTTTCGCCGCCGGCGCCGCGGCCGCCGGCACGACCGGTGCGACCGGCGCGGCCGGGGCGGTCGGTCCCGACGTCGATCCCGAAGCCGGCGGCGCACCGGCCGGCGGTTTTGGCGGCGCAGCGCTACCCTTGGCCGGGCTGTTGCGGAGCGTGATCTTGGCCCCATCGCGCAGCTTGTCGGCGCCGTCGATCAACACCTGATCGCCGGGCACCAGGCCCGAGGTCACGGCGACGTTCAGATCCTCGCTCGGCCCGAGCTTGACGACGCGCACCGCCACCGTGTCATCGGCTCCCACCAGATAGACGAAGGTGCCGGGCGCACCGCGCTCGATGGCGGCGGTCGGGATGACGGTCGTATCGCGCAGGGTATCGGCCAGCAGGGTCACGTTGACGAACTGGTTGGGGAAGAGCGCGCCGTCTTCGTTCGGAAAATCGGCCCTGAGCTTGACCGTGCCGGTCGTGGGATCGATTTCGTTGTCGAGCGTCACCAGCGTGCCGGTGGCAAGCTTGGTCGCGCCGCTGCGGTCATAGGCGGTGGTGGGCAGCTTGGCGCCGCTGTGCAGCCGCTTCAGAATCTCCGGCAGATCATCTTCGGGGAGCGAGAACAGGACCGAGATCGGGTTGAGCTTGGTGATCACCACGATGCCGTTGGCATCGGTCACCTGAACGTAATTGCCGGCATCGACCTGACGCAGGCCGACGCGCCCGGCAACCGGCGCCACGATATGGCAATAGGTGATATCGAGCCTGTCGCTGGCGATCTGCGCCTCGTCGGTCGCGACCGTCCCCTGGTCCTGGATCACGAGGGCGGCCTGGGTGTCGTATTGCTGGCGGGCGATCGAATTCTGGCTCACCAGCGTCTTGTAGCGGGAGAGGTCGAGGATGGCGTTCTTCAGCAGCGCCTGGTCGCGCACCAGGTTGCCCTGCGCCTGGGCCAGGGCCAGCTTGTAGGGGCGGTCGTCGATCTCGGCCAGAAGCTGCCCCTCCTTCACCATCTGGCCCTCGCGGAAGTCGATGCGCATGAGCTGGCCGGCGATCTGCGTGCGCACCGTGACGGTCGCAAGCGGCGTCACCGTGCCCAGGCCCGAGAAGGTGATGCCGATATCGCCCTTTTTCGCGGTGGCGGTGACCACCGGCATCGGGCCGCTCACGGCAAAGCGGCCCCGCGGCGGATGGCGCGCCGGCCGCGTGTGCAGCCACCACAGCAGCGCGGCCAGCGCCGCCAGGAGAATGACAATCCAGAACGCGCGCCGGAGGCGTCGCCTCGGCGTCGGAGCGGGGGCCGGCGGGTTTTTCATCGTCATGGTGGCTTAGCTATAGCTGAAAAAACGCTTGCCGGCAGCTTTCAGAACCCGATCCGGGGGAAAAATGGACACCACCTTGCCCCCGGAAACCAGGCCTAAGCCCGATGGCGCAAACGGCCCCGGCTCCTGGATACACGATGGACCGCCCGCTCTCCTGCGCCGCCCGGCGCAAAAGCCGGGCCGCGGCCCCGGCCGCGCCCTGTCCGGGACAGTCCGCTTTGTCCTGATCGAGGATCCCGACCGATGATCCCTCAGGCGCTCTTCGGCAGATTTTCCACCTGCGGCGGGAGGGGCGTCGATACCGGCGCCGGCGGTGGCGTCGTGAGCGCGCCGGAGGAAACGCGGCGTGGCGGCAGCCGGACGATGGCGGTGGTGCCGACGCCGGGCGCGCTCTCCAGATCGAAACTGCCGCCGTGCAGCGTGATGAGCGACTTGACCAGCGGCAGGCCGAGCCCGGTCCCCTCGTAATGGCGCGTCATCACCCCCTCGACCCGGACGAAAGGCTCCATGGCCCGCGGTATGTCTTCGGGCGCCATGCCGATGCCGGTATCGCGGACCTCGATGATCAGGCCGCCTTCGGTATCCCGGGCAAGCGTGATGCCCACCTCGCCGCCCACCGGAGTGAATTTGACGGCATTGGACAGGAGATTGAGCAGCGCCTGCCGGATGGCGCGCTCGTCCACCACGACATGGACCGGGTTGGGCGGCGGCTCCCAGATCAGCGTGACGCCGGCCTTCTCGGCTCCCTGCTCGATCAGGCGCAAGGCCGCCTCGATCGCGACCAGGAGGTCGATCCGTTCCTCGGTCAGTTCCATCTTGCCCGATTCGACCTTCGAGAGATCGAGGATGTCGTTGATCACTTCCAGCAGGTGGCGGCCGGAACGGTAGATGTCGGCGCTGTAATCGAGATAGCGCGGCGAGCCCAGCGGCCCGAACATCTCGCCCATCATCATTTCGGAAAAGCCGATGACGGCATTGAGGGGCGTGCGCAGCTCGTGGCTCATATTGGCGATGAATTCGGACTTGGCGCGGCTCGCCGCTTCCGCCGCCTCGCCCGCCGCCGACAATTCGAAACGCAGCCGCAAGGCATCGACCAGGAGCCGGTTCATATGGCGGTTGATCAGCAGCAGGATGACGCAATAAAGCACCACCATGCCGAGAATCAGCAGGTGAATGCCGGCATGCCGCCAAGCCAGGCTGCCGAACATCACCAGGACCACCGAGCCGAGATAGAGATAGGAGGTGGAAAGCAGGCTCGCCATCATCCCCGACTGGAAGGCGGCGACGGCGGCAATCAGAAGCGAGAGCAGAAGCTGGTCGAGCAGCGATCCCCCCGGCCAGAGCGTGATGATCCCGGCTCCCCAGGCCAGTCCCGCGGCGGTGGCGCCGATCGTATAGGGATGGCCCCAGTGGCGCGCCTCGCTCGGCGGCGGCATCGCCTGCTGATAGCGATAGACCAGCAGGCCGCGCAGCGAGGCGATCGCCCAGACCGCCAGCAGCCAGAGCGCCGCCAGGTCGCTGTTCGTTACCCGCCACAAATACCAGGCAAGGCCGCCGCCGACCACGGGCTCCAGCAGAACGCCCAGACGATTGGCGCGAAAAAGCGAGGCGATCTGCTCGGCCTCGACCCGGCGTGCGGTCGCATCGCGCGCGCGCGCCGCCTTCAGGCTGGCTGCCGCCTCCGGCGAAGGCTTGATTGTGGCGCCTGCCTTGGCCCTCAGTCCGGCGGCGAAGGCGGCGTCCTTATCCATCGGCAACGATCATGCGGCGGTTCCGCTCTTGGTACTCGCGCTTCCTACGGCACTTGACCCGCCTGTGCTTTGCGACGCAGACGCATGTCCGGGAATTCCATAGATTTTTACAAGTTACCGATCCAATGCTTAAGGATCGCTTAAGGAACGACGGGAAGCCGGCCTTCCGGTATCGGGCGCAGCCCCGGCGGCCTGCCTGCCGGCACCGGGTTCCAGCGCCGGATTCCACTACCGGATTCCGCTACCGGATTCCACCGCCGGATTCCTCGCCGTGCCAGTGCCGCCATTTTGTCTTAAAGTCTGTTCCTAATAGATTGTTTTCACACCTATTTTTATTAAACCAGTCGCTCCGCCTTCCCGAAATCCACGCCAGTTACGAGCGCGCCTTGACCCGGACATAGGAACCCGGGGCCTCTTCGATCGCCGGCCGCCGGCCGGCGCCGGGAAGGCGCGCCGGTACCTTGCCGCCGCCGTGGCGATCGATCCAGGTTCCCCAATCGCCCCACCACGACCCGTCGTGCCGCGTGGCGCCGGCCAACCAGTCGTCGGGTGCCGGCGGATTGGCCTCGTTGGTCCAGTAGCAATATTTATGCGCCGCCGGCGGATTGACGACGCCGGCGATATGGCCCGAGCCCGAGAGCACGAAACGGTAGGGGCCGGAATAGATCTGGCTCGGGCTGTAGGTCGATTTCCACGGCGCGATATGGTCGGTCTCGGTGGAAAGCTGATAGACCGGCAGGCGCACCTTCCTCAGATCGATCGGCACGCCCTTGAGCGTGACGCCGCCGGGTTTGATCAGCCGGTTTTCCAGATACATGTTGCGCAGATAGAACGTGTGCATCGCCGCCGGCATGCGGGTTGCGTCCGAATTCCAGTAGAGCAGGTCGAAGGGGAAGGGGTCGCGGCCCATCAGGTAATTGTTCACCACGAACGACCAGATCAGGTCGTTGTCGCGCATCATGTTGAAGACATTGGCCATGTGATGGCCTTCGAGATAGCCCTTGGTGGCGAGATGGTCTTCGAGCAGGCGGAGCTGCTCGTCGTCGATGAAGACCTTCAGCTCGCCCGATTCGGCGAAATCGGTCATCGCGGTGAAGAAGGTGGCCGAGGTGAAGCGCTGATCGCCCCGGCTCGCCATATAGGCCAGCGTGCCGGCCATGAGCGTGCCGCCGATGCAATAGCCGATGACATTGACCTCGCGCTCGCCCGTCGCCTCTTCGATGACATCGAGCGCCTGGAGCGGCCCCTCCATCATATAATCCTCGAAGGTTTTGTGCGCGAGGTTCTGGTCGGGGTTGACCCAGGAGACGACGAAGACGGTCAAGCCCTGTTCCACCGCCCAGCGGATGAAGGAATTGGCCGGCTTCAGATCGAGAATATAAAACTTGTTGATCCACGGCGGGACGATCAGCAGCGGCCGCCGGTAGACCTCGGCGGTCGCCGGCGCATATTGGATGAGCTGCATCAGATCGTTCTGGAACACCACCTTGCCCGGGCTGGTCGCGATATTGACCCCGAGTTCGAAAGCGCTCTCGTCGGTCATGCGGATGGCGAGCTTGCCGCCGCCGCGCTCCAGGTCCGCCACCATATGGGTCATGCCCTGGAGCAGGTTCTCGCCGCCGGTCTTGAACGTCTCGCGCAGCACCGCCGGATTGGTCAGGACGAAATTGGTCGGCGCCAGGGCATCGACGATCTGCCGAGTGTAGAAATCCACCTTGAGCTGGTTGTCGGGGTCGAGGCCGCCGACGCCCTTGACCGTGCTCTGCAACCAGCGCGCCGCCACCAGATAGGCCTGCTTGATGAAGTCGAAAGCGACATCCTCGCGCCAGGCCGGATCGGCGAAGCGCTTGTCCTCGCGCGCCGGAGTGACCACGGGGGCGACGTTGGTTTCGCCGGAAAGCCGCTGAGCGGTGCCGAGCCAGAGCGACAGGCAGTCGCGCAGCAGCACCATCTGCGCCTGAACCAGCTTGGCCGGATCGGCAAGAATCTTCTGCGCCAGATCGCCAAAGGCCGCCGCCACCACCTTGGGGTCGGGAATCTGGAACCCATCCTCCGAGCTCTGCCGCTTGACCGCGGCCGAAAGCGCCCGCTGCCCGCGCTCGACAATCTCGGTAAGCCGGGCATTCAACGCCACAAGATCGGGACCCGCCACGGGCGGTGCGGCCGCTGCGGGCGGCACGGCCGCTGCGGACGGCGCGGCCGCCGCTGCTGCCGGCTGCGGCCGGGCTTGGACGGCCGGTTTTTCGCCCTTGGCCGCCGTTCCGGTCCGGGATGCAAGCTTGGCCTTCGCCGGGGCCTTGGGTTTGGCCCCAATCTTAGCCTTGGCCCCGACCTTGGGCTTGGCCTTGGTGCCGGATTTGGGCTTCGCGGCGCCTTTGGCCTTCGGCCGCGCCGAGGCCGCGGGCAGGACCGGATCCGCCCCCGGCCGGGCCGGGTCCGCCGCCGGCTGGGTCGGATCGATCGCCGCCTTCGTCACCCTTGCCGCCATGCCGTTTCTCTCCTCTCGATCCCGGACCTTATCGTGCCGCCAGGCATATCCTGACCCTCGCGCCGGCCGGGGGTCGTTTTCAGAGCGGGGCGAGGCCGCACCAGTCGGCGATGAAGAGCGTCATCGCCTGGGTGATGCGGCGCACCGATTCGATTTCCACCACCTCGTCGAACCCGTGGATGCTGCGCGAGACCGGTCCATAGACCAGGGCCGGCGTATCGGCATATAGGCCGAAGAAACGCGCATCCGTCGTACCCGTCGAGGCGATGCGCTGCAACGGCTTGGCGAATACCTGATGATGCGCCGCATCGAGCACGGCCTCCGCCGCCTCGGCGCCGCGCAGCACATAGCCCTCGGCCTGAAAGCCATGGTAGTGCACGCGCGGCGGCGAATTGGCGAGGAAGCTGTTTTCCGCCGCCGCATCGCGGATCGCCTGCTCGATCTCCAGCCTCGCCGCCTTCGGCTCCTGCCCGGGATAGATGGCGATGCGGACATCGAACGTGCACCAGGCCGGCACGCTGGAGGCCCAGTCGCCGCCGGCGATCTTGCCGACGTTC
>CALCYJ010000194.1 GCA_937905845.1 uncultured Rhodospirillales bacterium | reverse complement strand
AACCGTCCGGCGGACCGACGCGCCGTCCGAGCACAGCCTCTGGCGTCTCACTCCGGATCTCGTAGTCGACCTCGAGCCTCTCAGTGCCGACGATGTTGACCGACTCGGCATCGCGGGCCTCTACGAGACCACCGGTGGGAACCCTCGCTTCGTCGCCGAGGCTCTGCGCACTGGAGAAGCGACACCGTCCAAGAGTCTCGTCGAGGCGCTGATCGCCCATCCGGGCATTGCCGATGCCGCGGTGATCGGCGTGCCCGATCCGATCTTCGGCGAGGCGGTGGCGGCCTTCGTCGAGCCGGTGCCGGGCCAGATGCTGGATCCGGCAGCGATCATCGAGCACATGCGGCGCCTTGTCGCCTCGTACAAGAAGCCGACGCACCTGTTCATCCTCGACGCGCTACCGCGCAATTCGCTCGGCAAGGTGCTGAAGCGCGAGCTGCGCGACAGGGCGGGCGATCTCCTGGCCGCGCAGCCCGCTGGGCCAGGCAAGACAGGCGATTGAGGATCGCTATTCGTCGTCGGGCGGCGAGGTGACGACGACGAAGCGCAGATCGACGAAGCCGGTATTGTAGATCGCATGTTCCACGCCCGGCGGGATGAAGATCACGTCGTTCGGGCGGACGATCGTGCGCGTGCCGTCGATCTCCATCAGCCCCTCGCCGTCCAGCACGTGATAGACCTGCTCCTGGATCTTGTGCCGGTGCGGCGCCACATAGGCTTTCGGCTGATAGAGCGAAATACGATAATCCAGCCGCTTCGCGCCGCAGGATTCTGGGCGGACCAGCATCTTCGAATAGGCGCCGTGCAGGTGCTCGGGCGGTTCTTCCCAAAAGACCGCCGCGCTCGAGCGGATGACGGCCTTGGGGACAGGCTTTGTCGTGGCGCGCTTGGAATCCGATCTTGCCATTCTCGTGTCTCCTGTCTCCGGTTCAGAGGTCTACGGGCGGGCTCGCTTCGCGTCGATATAGGCGTGCAGGCCGGCGCGAATATCGAAAGCCGGGTTGAAGCCGAAAGTCTCGCGGGCCCGGCCGATGTCGAGCGCGCCCTTCCTGACCGCTTCCACCTGATCGTTGAAGCGATAGGCGCCGGGGCCGACCGAGAGATCGGCCTGCGGGATCAGCTCGCGGATATGCCCGATAATCTCGGTGAGGGTCGCGCTCCGGCCGCTGGACAGGTTGTAGACGTCATAGGGATGCCGCGGCAGGTCCAGCGCCTGCAAGGCACCGCAGGCGAAATCGTCGATATAGGTGTGATCGATCGCCGTCTGCGCGCCGCACGAAAGATGCAGCGGTACGCCGGCAATGGCCGCGTCGAGCAAATTCTTCGGGATGCGGTTGCGCGGCAGCTCGGTCCCGAAGACCCAGGACGTGCGCAGATGGATCACCTCGATCCCGTGCAGGGCGCGATAGGTCCGCCCGAGCCGCTCGACCGCCGCCTTGCTGATGCCATAGGGCATGATCGGATCGAGCGGGTGGGTTTCGTCGATCACGTCGGCCAGGAACGGGCCATAGACTTCTTCCGAACTGATGTGCAGCAGGCGCGGTGTGCCGGCGAGCCGCATGGCCTCCATCACGTTCAAGGACCCTTCGACATTGACGCGCATGACGAGGGTGGGGCTGCCGAGCGAAGACGCGACACCGACGATGGCGGCGCAATGGATGACGGCCACCGGCCGATAGGTCAGCATCGCCTGCGCCACATTCGCCATGTCGGTGATATCGCCCGGGCAGGGCACGAACCTTTCGTCTTCGGCAAATTCCGCCGCCAGGACGCCAAGAGCGGTGTCGAAGGCGATCACCGCATCGCCGCGCGCGATCAGCAGCCGGGTCAGGGCCCGGCCGAGAAAGCCGCCGGCGCCGGTGATCAGAACCTTCATCGGATCGTCTTCCGCTTCACGTCAGAGATTGAAGACGACGAGACGCTGTTCCGTCAGGTCCTCGATCGCGTAGCGTGGCCCCTCGCGGCCGATGCCGCTCGCCTTCACGCCGCCATAGGGTAGCTGGTCGGTGCGCCAGGTCGAACTGCCGTTGACGATGATGCCGCCGGCGCGGATCTCGCGGATGATCCGGAAGGCGATCTCGGTCGAGCGGGTGAAGATGCCGCATTGCAAGCCATAGGGGCTGGCGTTGATCCGGTCGATCGCCTCGTCGATTGTCTGATAGGGGATGATGCTGGCGACCGGGCCGAACACTTCCTCGCAGACCACTTTCGAGCCGGGCGACACGCCGGTCAGCAGCGTAGGCTCGATCTGCGCGCCCCGCCGCTTGCCGCCGACCAGGATCCGCGCGCCTTGGGCAACCGCATCCTCGATCCAGCTTTCCACCCGCCGCGCCGCCGGCTCGTCGATCAGCGTGCCGACATCGGTGGTCGAATCGAGCGGATCGCCCAGGCGCAGCGTCTTGACGGTGGCCACGGCATCGGCGATGAAACGGTCGAGAACCGCCGCGTGAACATGGATGTTCTGGACCGAGATGCAGCTCTGTCCCGCCAGGCGCGAGGCATTGCGCGCGCATTGGGCCGCGGCGGCGGCGATATCGGCATCCTCATGCACCAGGGTCGAGCCGTTGCCGCCAAGCTCGAGCGCCACGCGGCGCAGGCCGCTTTGCGCCTTGATCTCGGCGCCCGCCCGGGTCGAGCCGGTGAAGGTGATGAAATCGACGCGCAGGTCCGCCACCAGGGCGCGGCCGAGATCGGCGCCGCCATAAAGGACGTTCAGCGACCCGGCCGGCATGCCGGCATCGGCGAACAGCCGGCTTAGGGCATGGACGGTAAGCGGGGCCTGCGGCGGCGCCTTCAGGACGATGGCATTGCCGGCGGCGAAGGCCGGCGCGACCTTGTGGCAGGCGAGGTTGAAGGGCGCGTTGAACGGCGTGATGCCGGCGACGACGCCGACGGGAAACCGCAGCAGCATGGCGATCTTGCCGGCGCCCATGGGGGCGGCATCGAGCGGAACGTGCCGGCCTTCGATCCGGACCGCCTCGCCCGCGGAGAGCTTGATCGTATCCATCGACCGCTCGACCTCGGCGGTTGAATCCTTGATCGCCTTGCCGGTCTCGCGCGTCATGATTTTGGCGATTTCCGGGATGCGATCGGCCAGAAGCTGAGCCGCCTTTTCGAGGATCGCACTTCGCTTGAAGCCGGGCAGGGCCGCGACCATCGCTTTGGCCTTGGTCGCGGCGTCAAGGGCGGCATCCAGATCGTCGAGCCCCGATACGGGCGCGGTACCGACGAGGCTGCCGCGGAACGGGTCGATCACGTCGGTCGAACGCGCGCCCGCGACCCACTCGCCGCCGATCAGCATGCGGGCCGCAACGACGTGCTCCAAGGTCGCATCGGGCTGTTGCGGTGAAATCGGCATCGCGCGGCTCCCGGCTGTCAGGCTGCTGCCATGATGATGTGCGGTCTGGTGAAGCGGCCGCAGGGTCAAACTATTGTTGCGATAATACCGTATGTCAATTCAGTAAGCCGTAATTTTGCCGGAGAAATGTGGGGAATAACGGAGAATGTGGGGAAAATTCCAGCCATTCCTGATGATTAGGGTGGAAATTCCCGACATAAATCCATCTAATGAAATTTAGTGCGATAATATGATGTATTGCGATTTGCCCGCGAAATGCCGATCGGGAGGGTGACGAGAAGTGCTCGGCGATGCCCGATCGACCATCGAGCAAGGTCCATCAAGCGCCAAGGAGAGAGATGTGACGCAGGTTCAAAAGCCAGCCCAAGACCGTGTCTGGCTGATTACCGGCTGTTCGAGCGGGCTCGGGCAGGCTTTGGCCGAGGCGGTGCTGGCGCGGGGCGAACGGGTGGTCGCAACCGCCCGCAACCGGCAGCAGGTCGAGCCTTTCGCCGCCCGGTATCCCGGCCGGGCCCTGGCTCTGTCGCTCGATGTCACGCGCGGCGATTCGATTACCCAGGCGGTCGAGGACACGCTCGCCCATATGGGCCGGATCGATGTTCTGGTGAATAACGCGGGCTATGGCATCGTCGGCGCGGTCGAGGAAGTCGATGGTGCCGAAGTCCGGCAGATCTTCGAAACCAATGTCCACGGCCTGCTCAAGATGACGAGTGCGGTGCTGCCGCATATGCGCGGCCGGCGGAGCGGCCATATCCTGAATATCTCGTCCATGGGCGGCCTGGTCGCCCTTGCCGGCTTCGGGATCTATAGCGCGACGAAATTTGCCGTGGAGGGCCTGTCCGAAGCGCTCGCGGGCGAACTCAAGCCGCTTGGCATTCGCGTCACCATCGTCGAGCCGGGGCCGTTCCGGACCCATTTCCGCGGCGGGCTGGCCATTGCGGCCAGGACCATCGCGGATTATGACGCGACGGTCGGGCCGGTGCGCAAGACGGTGACGGGCGCCGGCGGCGCGTTGCAGCCCGGCGATCCCGCCCTGGCGGCGGCGGTGATGATCGCCGCCGTGGATGCACCCTCGCCGCCGCTCCGGCTGCCGCTCGGCCAGATCTGCCACGATCAGATCAAGGGCAAGCTCGCGTCCCTTGATGAGGACATCGCCGCCTGGCGGCATCTCTCCATCCCCACGGCGTTCCAGGCTTGAGCCGCTGGCGCGGTAAATTTTATATTGTGGATTGACATGCGATAATACGAGAAAATATAAACGATCATCGAGAAGATTTCGGCCGATCCTCCAGCCGGTCGGCCGTGCCTTGCGCGGAAAGGCCGGCGGCACCGCGCGGCGCCGCGCGCCATTGGGGAGGATCGGTCGGGGATGGTTCGCAGAAAGGGCGGGGAACTCATCGCGGAGTTCCTGATCGGGGAGAAAATCCCCTATGTCTTCGGCATCTGCGGCCATGGCAATGTCGGGATGCTGGATGCGCTTTATGACGTCCGGGACCAGATCAAGCTGATTTCGCCGCGGCATGAACAGACCGCTGGCCATATGGCCGACGGCTATTTCCGGGTCAAGCACCGGCCGGTGGCGACCTTGACCTCGTGCGGTCCGGGTTCGGCCAACCTGGTCATGGCGCTGGCGGTGGCGCAGACCGATTCCTCCGCCTTCCTCGCCATCACCGCCAATGTGCCGACCTCCCAGTTCAACCGCGGTCCCTTCCAGGAACTCAACCGGCACAATCAGGCCGACTTCCCCAATGTCATCCGCCCGGTCGTCAAGCGGAGCTTCCAGCCCTCGCGGGTCGAGATGCTGCCGCTGGCGCTGCGGCAGGCCGTCACCACCATGACCAGCG
Organism: uncultured Rhodospirillales bacterium; assembly: GCA_937905845.1. Taxonomy (GTDB): domain Bacteria; phylum Pseudomonadota; class Alphaproteobacteria; order Ferrovibrionales; family Ferrovibrionaceae; genus CALCYJ01. The sequence goes on along the minus strand of CALCYJ010000194.1, from coordinate 20,479 downwards.
GGCGTCCGGGTCCGGTCAATATCGACGTTCCCTTCAACCTGTTTCAGGAGGAAGGCGACGTCGAGCTCGAACCGGTCTGGGACGGGTTCAATGCGCGCCGCGGCGGCGCCGCGCCGGAGGATGTCGCGGCGGCGGCCGACATGATCCTGAGGGCGGTAAGGCCGGTCCTGTTCATCGGGCATGGCGTCGCCCTGTCGGAAGCGAGCGTAGAGCTGACCGAGCTTTCCCGCCGCTATGAAATTCCGGTACTGAGTTCGCCCAATGGCATGGGCTGCCTCGACATGACGGACCCGCTGTCGCTTGGCTTCATCGGCCGCAACGGCACCTATCCGGCGAACCAGGCCGGGCGGCATGCGGACCTGGTGCTGGCGATCGGCGCGCGTTTCGACGACCGGTCGTCATCCTCGTGGCTGCCGGGCTATTCCTGGAATTTTCCCCATACGTTGCTCGCCCAGGTCGATGTCGATCACGCCGAGCTTGGGCGCAATTACGCGCCGGATCTCGGCATCCTCGCCGATGCCCGCACCTTTCTGCGGCAATTGCTGGGCGAGCTGGCGCGGCGCGGTACCGCGAACGGCGAACGGCTCGCGCCATGGCATGCCGCGATCGCCGGCTGGAAGGGCGAGTGGGAGGCCTATACGCGGCCCAATTTCGCCCTTCATACCTCCCCGCTGCGGCCCGAGCGCGTGGTCGCCGATTGCCAGGCGGTGCTGCCCGAGGATGCGATCCTGTCGCTCGATTCGGGCGTGCACCATAATTGGTTCATGCAGTTCTGGGCGGCGCGCCGGCCGCAGACCATGTTGAATACCTGGGGCTATTCCGGCATGGGCTTCGGCCCGAGCGCCATTCTCGGCGCCAAGCTCGCGGCACCCGACCGCCCTTGCGTCGCGGTGTGCGGTGACGGCGGCTTCACCATGGTGCCGCACGTCCTGTGTACCGCGGTGGAATACAACATACCCGTGGTCTGGGTGGTGTGGAACAATTTCGCCTGGGGAGCGATCCGCGACCTCCAATACGGGTTTTTCGGCGGGCGTGAACTCGGCACCGCTTTCTACCAGGGCCCGAACAACAATGCCTATAATCCCGACTTCGCCGCCCTCGCGCGCGCCTGCGGCGTGGAGGGGATCACCGTGACCCGGTCGGAGGATTTCAAGGGCGCGCTGGAGCATGCGATCAAGCTCGACAAGCCCTGCCTGATCGATGTGCATGTCGATGCCAATATCCGGCCGCCCGGCATCGGCACCTGGGCCTTGCCGCCGATCCCGCACAAGGAGCCGGTGTTCGGCGCCAAATACACGCCGGTGTAACGCCGGTCAGCGCGCCGGACGCCGCGCCCCGGCCGCGCCCGCCGGATCCTGTCCTAGGTTTGCGGATCGGCAGAGGTCACGGCGAGCGCCGCGATCCGCCCGGCGCGGCGGCCCGAGACGAAGGCCCAGGCGAGATGATGGCCGTGGCCCTTGAGCAGCAGGCCGCCCTGGCCGGTCGAGCCCGCGGCATAGAGGCCCGGGATCGGCGCGTCGGCGCCATCGAGCACGCGATGCTGATGATCGACCGCGAGGCCGCCCTCGTTGTGCACGAAGACGGCGCGCACCGGACCCAGCGCCACGAACGGTCCGTCGCCAAGCGGCCGGCGCTTGCCGCCGCCACCATCCGCGGCCTGTTGCAGGATATCCGGATTCATCCCGAGTTTCGTCGCGAGCGCGCCAAGCGTCGGCGCCTCGGCGAAAACATCGGGCCGGTTGCGGCGATAGTCCGGAACATAGGCATAGGCGACGCCGGGCGCGGTGGAAACGAAATGCGGCCAGGCGGAAAAGAGCCGCGCCATCCGGCCGTCGATCAGGATATGGCCGATGCCGCCCGGCTGATCGGGCAGCGCGTAGGCCGGGCGATCAAGCTCGTCGCAAAAGCGCCGCCCCTCGCCATTGACGAGAACGGCGCCGTTCTCGAACAAGGCGGCGGATGGCGCCAGCGCCGTGGTCAGGAAGCCCATGATGAAAGGCCGCAACAGCGCTTGCGGCATATGGTCCATCGACCATTGCAGGAAAGCCGCGAGCGCCGGCCAGGGCGGCAGCCGGCGGACCAGCGTGGTGCGGGCCGGCGGGATGAAGCGGATCTCCGGGCCCAAGGCGAGGTCGCCGTTGAGGATGCGTCCGCCCAGGGCCAGGGCGAGCTGCTGGCCATCGCCGGTGGCGGTAGGGTTGACGCCGGCGATCTTGGCTTCCTGCGGCCCCATGTAGCGGGCCTTGAGTTCGGGGCTGTTGGTGAAATCGCCGGCGGCGAGGACGACGCCGCCGCGAGCGCGGAAGCGGCAGCGGCCGTCTGGTCCTTCGCCCTCGATCCCGACGACGCGATTGTCTTCCGTGCAAAGAGCGGTTGCGCGTATTCCAAGGCGGATCTCGACCCCGATCCGTCGCGCTTCGCGCTCCAGGTGATAGATGAAGGAGCGGGAATTCGGCAGGACATTATGCATGCGCGGCTTGCGGTGCGGCGGCTCCGGCATCGGGCCGAAGAAGCGGACGCCGAGCGCGGTCAGCCAGCGAAAGGCGTCCGGAACGCCCTCGCACAGGATGCGGCGCAAATCCGCGTTGTCGCGGGCGGCAAGGTGGGCTTCCGCGAACAGCGGCATATCGGCCCAGTGATCTTCGGGCCGGTCCTTGATGCCGCGCTTGATCTGATGCGGCGTGAGGGTCGCCGTGAGCGATCCGATCGACCAGGCGGTGGAGCCGCCGAGGGCGGCATTCTTCTCCAGCAGCACCGCGCTGCGTCCCGCCGTTCGGGCTTCGATGGCGGCGGCAAGGCCCGCGCCGCCGCCGCCGACCACCACGACGTCGAAGATCTGTTCGACGGCGCTCTCCGCCATTACGTCGCCGGTGCCGCGGTTTCGGAAGCGCACGCCCGCGCGCCGGCGCTGCCGCCGGCGATCCGGCCGAACACCGCGCCCGACATCAAGCCGGTGCCGCCCGGATAATTGAAGTAGAAGATGCCGCCGACCATTTCGCCGGCGGCATAGAGGCCGGGGATCGGGCTGCCCTCGGTATCGATCACCGCCGCGTGGTCGTTCACCTTCACCCCGCCGAAGGTGAAGGTGATCCCGCAGGTGACGGCGTAAGCCTCGAACGGCGGCTGGTCGATCCGGTTGGCCCAGTTCGATTTGGGGACGGCCAAGCCGCTGGTGCCGCGCCCGTCCTTGATATTCGGATTGAACGGAGTGCCGGTCTGCACCGCGTCGTTATAGGCTTTGATGGTTTCGAGCGCCCGGCGCGGATTGACATCGTCGAGCCTGCCGACCAGCTCCTCCAGGGTCCCGGCCTGGACCTTGGTAACCTGGCGGATGCGATATTCGTCGCGCAGCAGGTGGACCACCTTGGCATCGAAGATCTGCCAGGCGAACTGTCCGGGCTGGTTGAGGATCACGCGGCCGTATTTCGCATAGGTATAGTTGCGGAAATCGGCGCCTTCATCGACGAAACGCTCGCCGTTGGCATTCAGCATGATGCTGAACGGGTAGCTGTGCTTCTGGAAATTGTCGCCGACCGCGAGATCGCCGAACGGCGGCGCGTTGCGGTCCCAGCCGACCGCATGACAGCCCGACCAATTGCCCCAGGGAATGGCGCCGGCATCGAGCGCCATGCGGATGCCATCGCCGGTGTTGTAGCTGGTGCCGCGCACCTTGGCGAGGTCCCAGCCCGGGCCGAGATAGCGGGTGCGCCATTCGGTATTCGATTCGAAGCCGCCCGCCGCCAGCACCACGGATTTGCAGCGGATTTCCCGCGTGCGGCCCTTCTGGCGGACGCGGACGCCGGTGACCCCGTCGTCGCCGCAGATGAGGTCCATGGCCCGTGTCTCATAGGCGATCGTGACGCCGCGCTTGGCCGCGGCTTCGGTCAGCGCGCTCACCAGGCCTGGGCCGCCGCCCCAGGCTTCGATGGTGAGGCCGCCCCAGAATTTGAACCGTCCTTCGACCTTGAACGCCTGGCGGCCATAGATCGGCGCGAATTTGATGCCCTTCTCGCGCAGCCACAACAGCGTGGTCTGGCTGCGCTTGACCAGAAGCTCGACCATGTCGGGATCGGCGCGATATTCGGTCACGCGCGCCATGTCGTCGAAGAAATTCTCCTCCGTGTATTGGCCGAAGTCGGTGATGGCGATCAGCTCCTCCGACAGATCCGGCATCAATTTCCGCAAATCCTCGACGCCGTTATAGACGCAGCGGATGGCGCCGGCGGTGAAGCGGCTGTTGCCGCCGCTCACCTCTTCGGGCGCGCGTTCCAGGAGCAGCACGGAGACTTTGTATTCCGCCGCCGCCAGCGCCGCGCAAAGAGCGGCATTGCCGGCACCGACGATGATCACGTCAACTTCTTCAGGGAGCATTTCCTCTTTCCTCATGGGTCGATCGGCAGGCTTCGACAATCTTTGGCGCAGGCGCCCGGCTTAAGGATACTCGATCGGGCGGCGGCGCCCGTCACCCCGCCGGAAAATCCAGTGGCGGCAGGAGGCAGAACCGTCGGCCCGGGCCGATTCAACATTTTATTTCATATTGGAAAATATAAAACTATAATATCGCATAGTCGGCGGATTTTCCGCGTTTCGCCCTGACCCGCGCGGGTGACGTTTGCGGCCGCCACCCGGGGCGGTGCCGGGGTTCGGGTCCGTTTCAAGCGCGGGAGTGTGGTTGCGGGAATGTGATATAGTGCCGTTGCGATGGAGCGGCCGGCGATGCGCATCCCGGCTTTGCCGCAAAGGGGCGGGCGATGACGATGGACGAGGGGATGAGCGGCGAGGCGATTCCAGCGGAAGGGCAGGGCGGCGAAGCCGTCCGCGGCGCCGGCATCCAATCGATCAGCCGCGCCTTTTCCATCCTGGAGGAAATCGCCCGGAACCGGGACGGCATCGCGCTGGCCGAACTCAGCAAGCGGGTCGCCCTGCATAACAGCACCACGTTTCACCTGGTCAAGACCATGGTGTCGCTGGGATATATCCAGCAATTGCGGGATTCCAAGCGCTATCGCATCGGGCGGCGTCTTTTCACCCTGGCGGCGGGCGCGCTCGACGAAATCGAGCTGGTCAGCCTGGCCACGCCGGTTCTGGAAAACCTCACGCGCCTGACCGGCGAATGCAGCCATTTCGCCATCCGTTCCGGCGCGAACATCGTCGTTGTCGCCAAAACGGCGGGCGCCGGCATGTTCCAGATGGTCGACCAGGTCGGCGTGGTGCGGCCAGCGCATTGCACGGCGCTGGGCAAGGTGCTGATCGCCGCCCTTACGCCCGAGCAGCTCGGCCGCTATGTGGCGAGCCACGAGATGCAGCGCTTCACGCCGAAGACCATCGTCGAGCCGGACGTGCTCGCGCGTGAGCTGGACGAGGTGCGCCGCAACGATATCGCCTTCGATGACGGGGAATTCGATTCCGAGGCGCGCTGCGTCGCCGTGCCGGTGCGCGATTTCACCGGCCAGGTCGCCGGCGCGATCGGCGTCTCGGGACCGATCTGGCGCCTGTCGATCCAGGCGTTGCAGGAGAAAGCCAAGCAGGTCCGCGACGCGGCAATCGATCTATCGCGCGAGCTTGGCTACGAGGCGCGGCCGGAACCGGCCAGATTGTTGCCCAAAGTCGCGGGCAAGAAGCGCTAAAGCCGGTCGCCTCAAGACCAAGCGGCGCCCGTTTCCGATCCATATCGGCACAAAGCAATCCATCAAGAATCTCCGGCCATTCCGATCCGGAACATTTCGGAAGCGGATTGAAGCCGGAAATGCCCTTAACCCGTTGTTTCGACGCTTAATCCCGGCGGGACCACGGGCCCGCCCCGTGCCGGGGCAGGTTCCAGGGCGAAAGGTGCACGCGGTATCGGTGCCGACCGCCTTCGCGGTTCTCATTTGATATTGTGAGAGTCCCTTGGGCTCGTCATCACGGGTTCGGGCGCGTGTTTGACGAGCCTCTCCGGGCCTGTTCAGGCGGTCGCCAATCCCGATGAATGAATGCGATTCTCAAGGGAATGGAGCCGGTTCGGCCCCGGCACCCATCCGTGTCGCCGCGGCACTTACCGCGGATCTACCCGGCGAACACCCGATCTGGCGGTAAAAATTTTATATCGTGACAATTTAATTTGCGATATGAGATTATCCATTGCGACCGATCGCACGCATCCGGACTTTCGGGTCGGGCCGGATTGGCCCGCGGGGAAGCCGGATCGGAAAAAACAGATCGGCGGAAGAGGCCGATCGCGCCAAATGGGAGGAGGGGCATGATGTTCAAGGCTTTTGGCATTGGGAAATTCACCGGTGCGGTGCGCCTCGCCACGGTCGCCGCGATCGGCGCCCTGGCGGTGGCGACCGCTTCAACGGGGGCGGAGGCGGCGGCCCCGATCAAGATCGGCCTCTCGATCACCCAGACCGGGCCTTATTCGCCGCCGGCGGTCTTCGAGTTGCAGGGCTATCAGCTTGCCGTGATGGAGATCAACAAGGCCGGCGGGCTGCTCCAGCGGCCGATCCGGCTCGTGTCCTATGACGACCAGGGCAATCCTTCGACGGCGGTGCAGCTTTATCAGAAGCTGATCACGGACGATAAGGTCGATCTTCTGGTCAGCCCCTATCAGACCGATCTTACCTCGGCGGTCGCCCCGCTCGTCAACCGCGCGAAGATCGTCATGATGTGCCTGGCCGCGAACGTCGAGGCGTTCGACGGCAAGTATCCCTATCTGGTCCAGGCGATGACGCAGACCTCGCGCTATATGGTGCCGGTGATCGATATCGCCGCTGCGAAGGGCTACAAGACGCTGGCGCTTCTGGTGCAGAACACGCAATTCCCGATCCAGCTCGGCGAAGGCGTGGAGGCGGCGGCGAAAAAGAAGGGCATCAAGATCGTCTTCAAGGAAACCTATGCGCCCAATACCACGGATTTCAGCGCGCTGGTGCTGAAGGCCGCCGCGACTCACCCGGACATGATCGTGGGCGCAACCTATCTCGCCGATTCCGAAGGCATCATGCGGGCGGCCAAGGCGCAGAACATCAACGCCAAGATGTTCGCCTTCAGCATCGGCCCGGTCGAGCCGGAATTCTCCAAGGGCCTCGGGCCCGCCGCCGAGGATGTGTTTGGAACGACGCTCTATTTCCCGACGCTCAATACCAAGGGCAATCAGGCCTTCGTCAAGGCCTTCACCGCGAAATTCGGGCGCGCGCCCGACTATCATGCGGCGCTGGCCTATGCCAGCCTGAAGATTCTCGCCGATGCGGTGAATAAGGTCGGCAGCCTCGATCAGGCGAAGATCCGCGATGCCCTGCTCAACACGTCCGAGGGGACCGTGGCCGGGCATTTCCAGGTTACCAAGACCGGCATGCAAATCGGCTACAGCAGCTATGCCTTGCAGTGGCAGAAGGGCAAGCAGGAGCTGGTCTGGCCGCAGTCCCAGGAAACGACGGCGCCGATCCTGCCGCATCCCGCCTGGTAGCATCGGCCTGTCGCCATAGCCCGCACCGTCCGGCATGATGGGACGGTGCGGGTTCCGGGCCGTCCGGGCCGCGCCCGTCATTCCTCGATCAGAGCAGGTCATGGTCCCGGTAGCGCCACCATGCTGACGACGTTCTTCACCCTGTTGGTCCTGGGCCTCCTGTGGGGCGGCGTCTATCTTCTCATGGCGGAGGGGCTGAACCTCATCTACGGCGTGATGAAGGTCGTCAATCTCGCGCACGGGGATTTTATCGTTCTGGGCGGCCTGCTGGCCTTTTCGCTGTTCTCGAATTATGCGATGACGCCGCTCGTCGCTTTTCCGCTGGTCGCACTCCTGCTCTTCGTCATCGGCCTCATCGTGCAGCGCGGCATGCTCGAACGCATCACCGCGGCGGGGCCGGAGGGCGAGCTGCGCACGCTGCTGGCGACTTTCGGCCTGTCCTATGTCGTGTCGAATGCGAGCTTTCTTCTATGGGGCTCGCAATTCCAATCGATCCCCTTCCTGCAAGGGTCGATCCAGATCGGGCCGATCGCGGTGCCGGAAGGCCTGGCGGCATCCTCGCTCATCGCCTTCGGCGTGGCGCTGCTGGTGCATGCATGGCTGACCGCCACCATCATGGGCAAGTCGGTCCATGCGACCGCCCAATCCGGGCTCGGTGCCGCCAGCGCCGGCCTCAATATCCGGAAAATCCGCGCCCTCGCCTTCGCGCTGGGCTCGGCCATGGCGGGTGGCGCCGGCGCGCTGGTGATCACCCTGATCCCGTTCCAGACCTCGACCGGGGGCGATCTGACGGTGCAGGCCTTCACGCTTATCGCGCTGGGGGGCCTTGGCAATTACCTCGGCGCCTGGCTTGCCGCCGAACTGCTCGGGCTGACGGAGGTATTCACCCAATATTACTTCGGCTCGAATGCCGCGAGTGCCGTGATCTATGTCGTCTTTATCGGCGTCCTGGTATTCCGGCCGCAGGGGCTGCTCGGCAAAGTGGGGCGGGTATGAGGGAGGGAATTCTCGAATGGGGCGCCTTCGGGCTGCTGGTCGCGGTCTGCCTCGGTGTCGCGGCGGCGGGCAGCGGCTATCTGGCGCAGACGCTGTTCACGGCGGCGCTGTTCGTCCTGCTCGCCACCGGCTGGAACGTGATCAGCGGCTTCACCGGCTATGTCTCGTTCGGCCAGGTGAGCTTCTTCGGGCTCGGCGCCTATGTCGCGGCGCTCGCCATGCTCCATCTCGATGCGCCCTGGTATGGCGCCGCGGTCATTGCGACGCTCGCCGGCATCGGCCTGGCCCTGCCGCTCGGCATGATCATGCTGCGGCTGCAAGGCATCTTCTTCGCGCTTGGCATGTTCGGCCTGGCGCGGATCCTGCAAATCATCGCCAGCTCGCTTGAGATCACCGGCGGCCCGATGGGGACGACGGTGGCGATGGCCGCCTCGGTCAATCGATGCGCTTTCATCATGGTGGCGGTCGCGGCCACAGTGGTCGTCGCGACCTATGCGCTCACCCGCTCCAGGCTCGGGCTGCGGCTGATGGCGGTGCGCGACGACAGCATCGCGGCGGAAGCGGCCGGCGTGAATGCCTGGTCGACCAAGGTGATCGCCTTCTGCATCAGCGCCGGCATCGGCGCCACGGGCGGCGCGCTCTATGTCTGGAACGTCGGTTATCTCGACCCGGGCAGCGCCTTCAACGGCACCATCGAGCTACAGACGATTCTGATGGTCCTGGCCGGCGGGATCGGATCCGTCTGGGGGCCGGTGGTCGGCGGCATCCTGATCTCGATCCTCAGCACGGCGCTCTGGGCGCACTTCCCGATGGAGCAGCAGATCGTGCTCGGCGCGCTCACCATGCTGATCGCAATCGTCATGCCGGGCGGCATCCTGTCGGCGGTCAATCGCCTGGGATGGCTGCGGCGCAAGCCGATATGGGGGGCGGGCGTCCGAGCGCTGGCGGCGGCCGAGGGGTACGCCGGCCCGGCCGCCTCGCCCGGCCCACCCCCGTCTATCCTGCCCGTGGGCGCGGCCCTGAGCTGCCGCTCCTTGAGCAAGCGGTTCGGCGGCGTTGCCGCGGTCAATGGCGTCAGCCTGACGGTCAAGGCCGGCGAATTGCTGGCCATCATCGGGCCGAATGGCGCCGGCAAGAGCACGCTCTTCAATCTTCTGTCGGGCTTTGCCCGGCCCTCCCTGGGCGAGGTCCATTTCGCCGGCCGCGAGATTTCCGGCCTGGCCCCGCACGTGCTGGCCCGCCAAGGCCTGGCGCGCACCTTTCAGACCAGCCGCCTTTTTCCCACCCTGACCGTCTGGGAGACGGTGCTTCTGGCATCGTCCTCGCTGCACGGGTCGCGCGCGGTCGCGACGCGGGAAGCCGCCCGGATCCTGGCGGAAGTCGATCTGATCGATCAATGGGCCGATCTCCCCGACACGCTGCCGCCGGGCCGCCAGCGGCTTCTCGAAATCGCCCGCACGCTGGCTTTGCGCCCCAGGGTGCTGCTGCTGGACGAATCCATGGCCGGCATGTCGGCGAAGGAGATCGAGCGCGTGCAAAATGCGCTCAAGGCGGCCATGGCGCGAGGCTGCGGCATCGTCGCGATCGAGCATGTGCTGCCGGCCATCGCGCCGATCGCGGCGCGGGTGCAGGTGCTCGATTTCGGCGCGACGATCGCCGAAGGGCCGCCGGCCCTGGTGCTGAGAGACCCGGTGGTGATCGAGGCCTATATGGGCGTGGAGATCGAGGAGGCGGCCGATGACGTCGCGTGAGGTCCTGCGGCTCGCCGATGTCTCCGCCGGCTACAGCAAGGCCGCGGCGATCCATGGCATCGACATGATTCTGCATGCGGGGGATACGCTGGCCGTCGTCGGCGCCAATGGCGCGGGCAAATCCACCTTGCTGCGCGCGATCATGGGGCAGATCCCCCTGATGCAGGGCGAGATCCTGTTCGACGCCGCGCCACTGTCGCATCTGGAGACCTACCGTCGCGCGCGGCTCGGGATCGGCTATGCGCCCGAGGGGCGTCAGCTTTTCCCGGACATGATTGTGGAGGAGACGCTGGAACTCGGGGCGAGCCGGGAGACGCGCCTTGAGCGGCGGCGGCGCATCGAGCGCATGCTGGAGATATTTCCCAAGCTGCAACCGCTGCGGCGGACCCGGTGCGGCCTCCTGTCGGGCGGTGAGCAGCAGATGGTGGCGATCGGCCGCGCGCTGATGGGCGAACCCAGGCTTCTGGTGCTCGACGAACCCTCGACCGGCCTGGCGCCTCGCGTCATCTCCGAACTCTACACGTCCCTGCGCTCGCTGCTCGTCTCCGGCTTGACCGTGCTGGTCGCCGAGCAGAACGCGCGCGCCGCCCTTCGCTTCGCCCGGCATGCCATCATCTTCGAGGACGGACGGATCGTCGCCCGTGGCCTGGCCCGCGATCTCGCCAAGGACGAACGCATCGTCGAGGCCTATTTCGGCCTGTCCGGAGAGGCGAACCCTGCGGCTGGCCGCGCCGGAAACCTGCCCTAGCCGCCGGCGGGCTTGGGGCCGAGGTGCATGGCGTGGACCTGGCCCAACCGCTGACCGACAGCCAGTTCCAAGGCATCCGCCAGGCGTTTCTCGATCATGGCGTGATCTTTTTCCGCGATCAGAAGATCACGCCGGAACAGCACGAGGCCTTCGCCGAGCGGTTCGGGCCGATCAATGTCAACCGCTTCTTCAAAGCAGTTCCGGGCCACCCGCGGATCGCCGAGGTGCGCAAGGAGCCGGAGCAGCAGACCAATATCGGCGACGGCTGGCATTGCGCGGCCAACGATTATCACGGCAGCCGGCGGCTGATGCACCGCATCACCATCGAAGGCTCGCCCTTCCAATGAGGGAGGCGGGGCCGGCCCGCTCAAGGAACAGGCTCTAGCGCCGGTATAATCCGGCGAATTCCGTCCTGAGCTTGGCCTTCTGGATCTTGCCGGTCGCCGTCTTCGGCATCGCTTCGGCGAAGAGGATGCGCTTGGGGCATTTGTACGGGCTCAGGTGGTCGCGCAGCTTGGCCAGCAGCGCCGTCTCGTCGAGCGTCTGGCCGGGCTTGGGAATGACGATGGCGGTGACCGCTTCGCCCCAATGATCGTGCGGCAGGCCGATCACCGCGGCTTCCTGCACGCCGGGATCGGCGGCATAGAGCGCCTTCTCGACCTCGATCGAGGCGACGTTCTCGCCGCCGCTCTTGATGACGTCCTTGAACCGGTCCTCGAACCACAGGATGCCGTCGGCATCGAAATGGCCGGCATCGCCCGAATGGAACCAGCCATGGGCGAAGGCCGCATCGGTGGCTTGCGGATTGTGCAGATAGCCCGAAAGCACCTGCGGGCTGCGATAGACGATCTCGCCCGATTGCCCCAGGGGCAGGCGTTCGCCCGCTTCGTTCATGATCGCGACCTCGACATTGACCGACGGCGTGCCGACCGCGCCCGGATGGCTCAATTGATGTTCCGGCCGGAAATAGGTCGAGAGCGGATTCATCTCGGTCTGGCCGAACATCAGGGCGAAATCGCAACCGAAAGTCTCGATCGCCCGGCGCAGCTCGTGGGTCGGCATCGGCGCCATGGCATAGATCGCGAGCCGCAGGCTCGAAACATCGCGCCCTTCCTGCTCGAGCAGGGCGCGATACATCATCGGCAGCGCGAAGGCGAGGGTCAACCGCTCGGTCTCGATCAGGTCCAGCAGGCGGAGCGCATCGAAGCCGCGCTGGATGAAGATGGCGGCGCCGACCGCGATCGCCGGGGTGACGATCACATTGAGCTGCGCGGTGTGGAACAGCGGCATGAGGGCGGTGACGCGATCCTCCGCCGTCATGCGCGTGTCGAGCGCCACGCCGAGCGATTCGAGATAGACCGCCAGATGGCTGCTCACGACCCCCTTGGGCGCCGAGGTCGTGCCGCTGGTATAAAGATAGGAGATCGGGTCGCGGTCCTCGACCTGCACTTCCGGCTCGTCGGAGGACATGGCCTCCTGCAACCCGTCGAAGGGCACGATGCGGCGGTCCGCGGCCGCGGGCGTCCCGGCGCCGATGACGATGATATCCCGCACGCCGGGGACATCGGCCAGGGCGGGGTCAAGCTGATCCAACAAAGACGCTTCCACCACCATTCCCCGTATCGCCGCATGGTCGAGAACGTAGGCCAGCTCCTTGTTGCGCCAGAACAGGTTGATCGGCACGCAGATCAGGCCGAGCTTGGCGCAGGCGAAATAGGTGACGAGAAATTCCGCGTTGTTGGTCGACATCAGGCCCAGCGCGTCGCCGCGCCGATAGCCCAGCGCCGACAGGCCGTGCGCCGTCCGGTTCACCTGGTCGTTGAGGTCGCGATAGGTGAAGCGCCGCGCCCCGTCGATGACCGCTGGCCGCTGCGGCGCCCGCGCCGCGCTGCGCGTCAGCAGGTCGCCGACATTGACGCGGGAGATCAGGTTTCGTTGCAGGTGCAATTCGGACATCGGCTTCTCCTCGCGATGAATGGGATCCGGCCCGGTCAGGGCCCATCGTGACCTGGACCTGGGCCTCGGCCGGCGCCGGGATCGGCACTGGGATCGGCACTGGCCTTGCCGCGGCGCGGCGCCTTCCGGCCGGGGTCAAGCGCGGGCTCCAGCCGGTCGGCGATCCGTTCCAGCCGTTCGAGCGCCCGCGTCATGCGGCCGGCCTCGGCCGACTGACCCGCGGCCGGCACTCCCGCCGCTTCGGCCGGCGGATGGGCTGCGAGCGCGCGATAGACCATGTCGGCGATATTATCGGCGACCGCGTCGGGCGAGAAATCGTCCTCCCCCCGCAGATAGCCCCAGGTATGGTGTTCGATGCCGCCATAGATCACGTCGCGCGCGAGGGGCAGGGAGAGGCCGCGGCGGAACTCGCCGCTTTCCACCGCCGCTTCGATGATCCGGATCGTCCGCAGCGTATATTCCCGGTTCATGTCGAACACGCTGGTCGCGCGATAGTCCGGGTCGGCTCGCAGTTCCAGCAGCACGAGGCGGCACAGGGCCGGTTCCTGGTGGATGACCGAAAGATGCCGCCATACCATGAAGCGCAGGCGGTTCCGGGTGCCGTGGATATGTTTGAGCTGCTTGTCATGGTCCGAGATGATCTCGCCATACCATTGTTCGAGCACCTTGATGAGCAGGTCGCGCTTGTTGGCGAAATAGCGGTAGATCGTGCCCTCCACCACGCCGGCGCGCTCGGCGATCTCGGAGGTCAGGGCGTCGGCATAGCCCTTTTCCTGGAACACGGCGCGCGCGGCGGCCATCAGCTCCGCCATGCGCTTCTCGCGGGGCAGTCGGGAAACCGGACGCCGGCCAGGCCGCTTCTTCATGCGCATTCTCATCTTCTTGCGGCTCTTCTTGCGGCCGCGTTCGGGCCGGGCAGGGCTCTCTTATACCATCCCGCCATCGCGCGACCCTGCGACCCTGCGGTCAAAAGCGGAAGGTGCCGTAGCCAGGCCGGCCGAACGGTGCGTTGAGCGATGCCGAGAGGGCGATGCCGAGCGCGTTGCGCGTATCGACCGGATCGAGGATGCCGTCGTCCCACAGTTCGGAAGTCGAATGATAGGCCGAGATCTGCTCGCTGTAGGCATCGAGCGTGCTGCGGTGGATCTGCTCCAACACCCCGTCGCCGGGATGCTCGCCGTTGCGCTCGATCTGCCGCCGCTTGACCTCGACCAGCGTGTTGGCGGCCTGCTCGCCGCCCATCACCCCGATCTGATGGTTAGGCCAGGCGAACAGGAACCGTCCATCGTAAGCCCGGCCGCACATGCCGTAATTGCCGGCGCCGAACGAGGCGTGGCACATCACGGTGAATTTCGGCACGTGGCTACACGCCTGGGCCATGATCATCTTGGCGCCATCCTTGGTGATGCCCTGAGCCTCGTAGTCGCGGCCGACCATATAGCCAGTGATGTTCTGCAGGAAGAGGATCGGCGTATTGTTCTGGTTGCACAGTTCGATGAAATGCGCACCCTTCAAGGCGCTGTCGTTGAACAGCACGCCGTTGTTACCGAGAATCCCGACCCGGTAGCCCCAGATATGGGCGAAGCCGCAGACCAGGCTGGTGCCATAGGCCGGCTGATAAGCGTGAAACCGGCTGCCGTCGGCCAGGCGGGCGATCACCTCGCGGATGTCGAAGCTCTTTTTGATCGTGTCGGGCAGGATGCCATAGAGTTCGCCCGGATCATAAAGCGGCGGCTCCGGCGCCTCGCGCTCGATGGATGATTTATGCGGCCGCTCCCAGTGCGAGACGATTTCCCGGCCGATGGCGATGGCTTCTTCCTCGCTTGCGGCCGGATAGTCGCAGGTGCCGCTGGTCTGCGTGTGCAGATCGGCGCCGCCCAGCGCATCCGCCGTGACGATCTCGCCGGTCGCCGCCTTGACCAGCGGCGGACCGGCCAGGAACACCGCCCCGGTGCCGCGGACGATCACGGTATAATCGCTCAACGCCGGGATATAGGCGCCGCCGGCGGTGCAATGGCCGAACACGAGGGCGAGCTGCTTCACCCCCATCTTGCTGAGGATGGCCTGGTTGCGGAAGATCCGGCCGGCCATGTATTTGTCGGGAAAGAGTTCGGACTGGAGCGGCAGGAAGCCGCCGGCGGAATCGCAGAGATGGACCACCGGCAGGCAATTCTCGATCGCGATATCGAGGCAGCGCACGATCTTCTTGACGGTCAGCGGATACCAGGCGCCGCCCTTGATCGTGGCATCGTCGGCATGGAGCACGACCTCGCGTCCCGACACGATGCCGATCCCGGTGATGCTGCCGGCGCCCGGCGCCTCGCCGTCATAGGCCATGTTCGCCGCCAGGCTGGAGAATTCCAGGAAGGGCGTGCCCGGATCCAGCAGAAGCTCGATCCGCTCGCGCGGCAGCCGCTTGCCCTGGTTGCGGATGCGGTCGATGTCGCGCTGCGCCCGCGTGTCGCGCGCCTCGGCCTGGCGGCGGTGGAATTCCGCCGCGAGCGCCTGGTTATAGGCATGGCGGGTGCGGAATTCTTCCGAACCGGTGTCGATCGCCGACCGGATGATCGCCATGATCCTATCTCTCCCCGCCGGAGGCCGTGGCCGGCTCGGGCGGCACCAGGGACACCAGCGCCGCGCCGCGTTCAAAGGGAACATTCTCCGCGACATGGATGCGGGCGATCCGGCCGGCGCGTGGGGCGGAAATCGTCATTTGCAGCTTCATGCTTTCGATGGTCACGAGCGGCGCACCGGGCTCGACCAAGGCGCCGGGCTCGACATGGCAGGCGATGAGGACGCCGGGCATGTCGGCCCGGATCTCGTCCCCCTGGCCGCCCACGGCGGCGCGATGACCGCCGTCGAGCCGCTGGAACAGGAAGGTCCGGCCGTCGAGCCTGATCTCGATCCCGCGGCTCGTGATGCAGCGCCGGCCCCGGTGGAGGCACCCGTCGATCCGCAGTTCGAAGGAATCCTCGCCATGGCTCAGTTCCTCGATTTTATGCGGGGTCTCGTCGAGCGCCACGATCAAGTCCGGACGGCGGGCGATGATGTCGAGGCTGACGCGGTCTTCGCCGCGCAGAAGGTCATAGCGCATGATGCCCGCTCAATTGCGCCACCGGCCGATCGTGGCGTGGGGTTCGGGAACGCCGAAAGCCAGGTCGCGGAATATCTTGTCGCCGAGTGCTGCCGCGAACAGCGCCGCAATGGCTATGGGCGATGCGGCGGCGGGCGGACCGAGATCGCCTGCATGCTGCGTGATAAAGCCGGTATGAAGCCGGCCGGCGAGAAAAGCCTCGTGGCGGACGAGGTGCAGCAGATAATCGAGGTTGGTCGGCACACCCAGCAGCACCATCTCTTCGAGCGCGTGCCCCAGGCGCGCCGCCGCCTCGGCACGGGTCGGGCCATGGGCGATCAGCTTCGCCAGCAGCGAATCAAAGGCCGGCGTTATCGCCTGACCCGCGCCAATGCCACTATCGAACCGGATGCCCTCGCCTGAGGGTGGCTCCAGCACAGCGATGCGGCCGGTCGCGGGCCGGAAATCGCGGTCCGGTTCCTCGGCGCAGATCCGGCATTCGATCGCGCTGCCGCTCTGTTCGATCTGGCCTTGAGCAAAGGAGAGCCCGAGGCCGGCGGCAATCCGGATCTGCTCCTCCACCAGATCGATGCCGGTGATCAGTTCGGTCACCGGATGCTCGACCTGTAGGCGGGTATTCATTTCGAGGAAATAGAACAGGCCGTCGGCGCCAAGGACGAACTCGACCGTGCCGGCATTGCGGTAGCGGGCCGCCGTGGCGAGCCGCACCGCCGCCGCGCAGATCTCCTCGCGCAGACCCGCCGCGAGATTGGGCGCCGGTGCTTCCTCGATGATTTTCTGATAGCGGCGCTGGAGCGAGCATTCGCGCTCGAAGAGATGGACCACCCCGCCCGCGCCATCGCCCAGGATCTGCACCTCGATATGCCGCGGCCGTTCGACCAGCCGCTCGGCGAAGAGGCGCGCATCGCCGAAATAGCGGCCGGCCTCGCTGCGGGCGAGCGCGGCATTCTCGGCAAATTCCGCCGCGGAGCGCACGATCTTCATGCCCTTGCCGCCGCCGCCGGCCGAGGCCTTGATCAGCAGCGGGAATCCGATCGCCGCGGCGCGGGCCGGGAACGTCTCGGGGGCATCGTCCTCGGTGGCGCTGGGTGCGATCGGAATGCCATGGCGCGCGGCGAATTCCCGCGACCGGATCTTGTCGCCCATCAGCCGGATCGTCTCCGGTTCCGGGCCGATGAAGGTGAGGCCGGCCGCCTCGACGCTCGCCGCAAAGCCGGCATTTTCGGACAGGAAACCATAGCCGGGATGAACAGCCTCGGCGCCGCTTGCGCGGGCCGCGGCGATGATCTGCCCGCCGTCGAGATAGGCGCCGCTCGGCACCTTGCCCTCAAGGCGGATCGCCTCGTCGGCCAGGGCGACATGCGGGGCGTGCCGATCCTCGGCATGATAGACGGCAACGGAAGTGATGCCGAGCCGCTTCACGCTCCGCAGAACGCGGCAGGCAATCTCGCCGCGGTTCGCCACCAGTATTTTCTTGAACAGGGCCATGCGAGCCATATCCCAATTTCCCGGCGCGCCATTGGTGAGTAGAGTTCATTAATGACCATGATCTGGCACTTTGTCAACCGATGGAATGAAGTCCGGCCGCGCAGGTCGGGTGGGGGAGCAGGCCGCTCGTCCCGATGACATCGCCTATCCTTAGACCTGGTTGGGCGATATCGGCTTCGTGGGTAGCGTTCATCGCGCGGAATGGAAAATGATCATGGACAAGATGAATTACACTCAATAAAATCTTCGCCGACTTGAGGGCCGGATCGCGGAAGGAACGTCGGAAGGAACATAAGATGCCGCTTGCCGAACCCGTGCCGCCCGGCAATGCCGGCCCCAGATTCGGTCTCCAGGACACCGAGCGCGAGAGTCTGGATGCGGCGGATCGTTTCGCGCGCCGGGAACTCTATCCGCTCGCCGCCCGCATGGATGATGAGGAATGGTGGCCCGAGCAGATCTTCCGCAAGATCGGCGCGGCCGGCTATTTCGGCGTGACCGCTTCGCCCGAAGACGGCGGCGCCGGCGCCGATATCATGACCAGCGGCCTTGTGGCGCAGGCTTTCGCGCGCTGGAACCATGCGCTGGCGCTGAGCTGGGTGGCGCATGAAAACCTGTGCCTCAACAATATTCTGCGCAACGGGAATGAAGCCCAGCGGCGGCGGTTCATTCCGGCGCTGTCGAGCGGCCGCGCGATCGGCGCGCTCGGCCTGACCGAACCCGGTGCGGGTTCGGATGCGCTCGGCTCGATGCGCACCACGGCGCGGCGGGAAGGCGATGATTACGTCTTGAACGGCACCAAGATCTTTATCACCAACGGGCCGGTCGCCGATCTGCTCCTGGTCTATGCCAAGACCGCGCCCGAGCTTGGGCCCAAGGGCATCTCGGCCTTCATCGTCGAACGGCAGTTTCCGGGCTTCAAGGTTGCGCAGAAGCTGGAGAAGATGGGGTTCCGGGGCTCTCAGACCGGCGAGCTTTTGTTCGAGGATTGCCGGGTGCCGGCGGCTAATCTGATCGGGCGCGAGAATGGTGGCGTCGCGATTGTCATGAGCGGGCTGGACCTGGAGCGGGCGATGATTTCGCCGCTCTGCCTCGGCATCGCCGAGCGGGCGCTGGCGCTGACCATCGATTATGCCAAGACGCGCGAGCAATTCGGGCGGCCGATCGCCGAATTCCAGATGATCCAGGCGAAGATCGCCGATCTCTATGTCTGGATCGAGACGATGCGCACCTTCACCTATCGCTGCCTGGCGGCAGTCAATGATCTTGAAATCGGCGGCGGCGGGCGCGGCGAAATTCATGCGCTGACCGCGGCCTCGGTCCTCTATGCGGCGGAGACGATGGCCCGTGTTCTGTCGGAGGCGGTGCAGATCCACGGCGGCTCCGGCTATATCTGGGAATCGGAGATCAACCGGCTCTATCGCTCGAGCAAGCTGCTGGAAATCGGCGCCGGCACGACTGAGGTGCGCAAGATCATCATCGCCGGCGAGGCGCTGAAATGACGCAAGCGCCGTTCGATCCAGCGAACGAGGATCTGGCCGATCGGCCGGCCGGTCTCGCCGCCGGCCTGCTGGCGGAAAAGGTGGTGCTTGTTTCCGGCGGCGGCAGCGGCATCGGGCGGGCCACGGCCTGGCTCGCGGCCAGGCTCGGCGCCCGCGTCGTGGTCTGCGGCCGGACCCGCGAAAAGCTTGACGCGGTCAGTGCGGCGATCGGCGAGCGCGATCTCGCCTGCGCGTGCGAAACGGTCGATATCCGCGATCGCGGCACGGTCGAGCTTCTGTTCGAACGGGTCGGCCGCAGCCATGGCGGCATCGATATCCTGATCAACAGCGCCGGCGGCCAGTTTCCGCAGCCGGCGATCGATTATTCACCCAAAGGCTGGCGCGCCGTGATCGAAACCAACCTCGATGGCACGTTCCATATGATGCAATGCGCGGCCCGGCGCTGGCGCGATCAGCGGCGGGGCGGCAGCATCGTCAATGTCGTGGTCTCGCCGCGCGGCCTTCATCACATCGCCCATAGCTGCGCCGCGCGCGCCGGGGTCGTGGCCTTCAGCAATGCGGTCGCGGTCGAATGGGCGCCGCTTGGCATCCGCGTCAATTGCGTGGCGCCGGGCGCCATCCGCTCGGAGGGCTGGAAAGTCTATCCGGAGGCGGTAAGCCGGCGCTATCACAATACCAACCCGATGCGGCAGGTCGGCGAGCCGTGGGACATCGCCGAGGCCTGCCTTTATCTGGCCGGCCCCTCGGGGCGCTTCATCACCGGCGAGACGCTCGAGATCACCGGCGGCGGGCATCTCTGGGGCGAGGTCTGGACGACGGAGAAGCCGGCTCATTTTGTCGAAGCCTCGCGCACATTCGACCCCGCCGCACCCGAACAGCCTGAACAATAGAATTGCCGGCCGGGAGCGCGGCGCCCCCGGATCGGAATGCGCGCGAGATCCTCTATCGGGGGCTCGGTTGACAGGGAAAAATGATAGCGCTAACATTCCTTGCAACATTGAAACGACGCGAACCCTGGAAGCTCGCGAAAAGGGATGGAAATGGCCGAAGGGCTCCATGCGCCGGCGGATGCGGCGCCTTCGTCGGCATCAGTTCCGGCATCGATTCCGGCATCGGCTGTGGCGAGCCGGGTCGCCGCGTCGCCCAGCCTTCGGGCCTGCCGCCTATTGCGGCGGGGAGGGATCGGTTGATGATCGGACGAATGGTGCATCGGCTGTTCGTGATCCTGGTGCCGTGGCTGGTGGTGATCGCGCTCTGGTATCTCTTCCGCGCCTCCGGCCTGGTCACGCCGAGCCTCATTCCGACGCCGGGCCAGATCGCGGTCAAGTTCTGGGAGCGGCTGACCGGCGGCGACCTCCTGTTCAGCATGTATATCTCGACCCAGCGCGTTTTCATCGGCGTGGTGCTCGGCGCCGCCTGCGCGGTCCCGGTCGGTTTCGTGCTGGGTTGGTATCGGACCGTGCGGCGCTTCGTCGATCCGCTGATCAACTTCTTCCGCGCCCTGCC
>CALCYJ010000193.1 GCA_937905845.1 uncultured Rhodospirillales bacterium | reverse complement strand
CGCCCCGAGGTGCGCGGCTTCTACAAGCTCGAACAGATGTGGTCGCTCGATTTCACCGGCCTGGACGAGGGCGCGGCGGCACCGGGGGCCTAAAGGCGCGCCGGCCGCCCGGGCCGCAGCCCCGAAGCGTCCAATATCGCAACAACCGGACGCCTGGCATGCGCATCCACCTTCTCTGCGTCGGCCGTGCCCGCGCCGGGCCGGAAATGGCGCTTTACGCCGATTATGCCCGCCGGCTGCCCTGGTCTCTCATCTTGCGCGAGGTGGAGGAGCGGCGGCCGTTCAGCCCGCTTGAGCGGCGCGCGCGCGAAGCCCGCCTGCTCGAAGCGGCGCTGCCGCGCGGCGCGCGGCTGGTGGCGCTGGACGAGCATGGCCAGTCCTTGAGCAGCACGGCCTTCGCCGCCCGCCTCAACCGCTGGCAGGAAGAAGGTGTCGCCGACCTCGCCTTCCTGATCGGCGGCGCCGACGGGCTCGATCCGGCACTGGTCGCGCGTGCCGAGCTCACGCTCTCGCTTTCCGCCATGACCTGGCCGCATCTCCTGGTGCGCCCGCTCTTGGCCGAGCAGCTCTACCGCGCCCATACGATCCTCGACGGCCATCCCTATCATCGCGGCTAGAGTTGGTTCCGAACGGGATAAGGCCCTCAAGCCTCGAAGCAGTAAACAAACCGCAGCGCTTCCTATATAAAAGGGCACCATGATGACGAGTTCGCCCGCAGATCGGCCTGTGCCGTCCGAAGCCGCGCCGGCGCCGCAACGCCCGCGCCCGGTGGTGCTCTGCGTCCTCGACGGCTGGGGCTGCCGCGACGCCTCTCCCGACAATGCGATCGCCCAGGCCCGCACGCCCAACTGGGACCGGATTCTGGCCGGCGCGCCGCATGCGCGCCTCGCGACCTCAGGCCTCGCCGTCGGCCTGCCGGCGGGACAGATGGGCAATTCCGAGGTCGGCCATATGAACATCGGCGCCGGACGGGTGGTGATGCAGGACCTGCCGCGCATCGACCAGGCGGTGGCGGATGGCACGCTTAAGACCAACGCGGAGCTGCAAGGCTTCATCGCCGCCCTCAAGGCCACGTCCGGTCGGGCGCATCTTCTGGGCCTGCTCTCGCCGGGCGGGGTGCATTCGCACCAGGACCATCTCGTGGGCCTCGCCCGGACCATCGCCGCGGCCGGCGTCGCGGTCGAGGTGCATGCCTTTCTCGATGGCCGCGACACGCCGCCCAGGAGCGCGCTGGCCTATCTCGAAAGCTTCCTCGCCGCCATCGCCCGGCAGCCTGCCATCCGGCTTGCGAGTATCGGCGGGCGCTATTTCGCCATGGACCGCGACCAGCGCTGGGATCGCGTCGCCAAAGCCTATGACGCGCTGACGGGGAACGGCACTGAAGGGGCCCCCGATGCGCTCGCCGCCCTCAATCAGGCCTATGCGCGGGGCGAGACGGACGAATTCGTCCAGCCCATAGCGCTTGCCGGCTACGAGGGCATGCGCGATGGCGACGGCCTCCTCATGGGCAATTTCCGCGCCGACCGCGCGCGGGAAATCCTGACCGCGCTGCTCGATCCCGCTTTCGCCGGCTTTGCGCGCGCACGCCAGCCGCGCTTTGCCGCCGCCGCCGGCCTGGTGGAATATTCCGCCGCGCTGAACCCGTTCCTCGCCACGCTCTTTCCGCCGGAACGGCTGAGCGATACGCTCGGCGCCCTGGTGGCCGCGGCCGGGCTGCATCAGCTCCGCATCGCCGAGACCGAGAAATACGCCCATGTCACCTTCTTCTTCAACGGCGGCGAGGAAGCGGTCAGCCCCGGCGAGGACCGCATCCTCGTCCCCTCGCCCAAGGTCGCGACCTACGACCTGCAACCGGAAATGGCCGCGCGCGAAGTAACGGAGCGCCTGATGGCGGCCATCGCCTCGAAGCGCTACGACCTGATCGTGGTGAATTACGCCAATCCCGACATGGTGGGCCATACCGGCATCCAGGCGGCGGCGGTGCGGGCGGTAGAGACGATCGATGCCTGCCTCGGGCACCTGGCGGAAGCGGTGCGGGCGGAAGGCGGCATCCTGTTGATCACCGCCGACCATGGCAATATCGAGCAGATGGCCGATCCCGCAACCGGCCAGCCCCATACCGCCCACACCACCAACGACGTGCCCGTGGTGCTCTATAACGCGCCGGCCGGTGTCGGCCTCCACGACGGCCGGCTCGCCGATATCGCGCCGACGCTTCTCCCCTTTCTCGGTCTGCGACAGCCGGCGGCGATGACGGGAAAAACCTTGCTCTCCCCCGCTCCGGCCCGGCGCTCCGCGACCCGTGCCACCGCCTGAGCGCTTGTTCTGGCGGCGCGGCCTGCCGGCATTGGCGCTCGGGCTCGGGCTCGCCCTGGCGCCGCCGCCGGCGGCCGGGCGCGATGCATCATCCCCGGGCGTGCCGGCCGCTACCAGCGGCACGGCGGCGCCCACCAGCCGCCTCGACCAGGTGAAGGCGGCGATCGAGGCCGGCCGCCAGCACCAGGTGGCGCTGGAGGCGGAACAGGCCCGCCTCGCGCAGGAGGCCCAGGCGCTGCAAACCCGGCTGGTGGCGGCAGCGGCGGCCGAGCAGAAGCAGGAGGCGGCGGTGGCCCAGGTGACGCAACGCCTGAGCGATCTGCAAGCCGACGAGCAGCGCAAGAAGGCCGATCTGGCGCGGCGGCGGAGCGAGATGGCGGCCACTTTGAGCGCTCTCGCCCGCCTGAGCCGCGAGCCGCCGGGCGCGCTGCTGGCAAGCCCGGGCTCGGCGGTCGATGCGCTCCATTCCTCGCTTCTTCTCGGCAGCATCGTGCCCGAACTCTCCCGCCGCGCCGCGGCGCTAGGCCGCGAGCTTGACGCCCTTGCCGCCACCCGCGCCGCGCTGACGCAGGAACAGGCAAGCCTGGTGACGGCAACGGCAAATCTCACCGGCGAGCGCCAGTCCCTCGACCGCCTGCTGGCGGACAAGGCCAAGGCGATGACGGCCAACCGGGCGCAAGCCCAGGCCGAACTCCACAGCCAGGCGCATCTCGCCGCCCGGGCCAGGGATCTGCAAGCGCTGATCGCCGCCATCGAAATGGTGGAACGCCGCCGCGCCGCGGCCGCCGCGGCCGCAGCGGCCGCCCAGGCCAAAGCGCAAGCCGAGGCTCAGGCTCAGGCCAAAGCGCAAGCCGAAGCTCAGGCCCGCAGCGCGGCGGCACAACCCGCCAAACCCGCGCCGGCGGGATCTACGGCGCAAGCGGGTGCAGCCGTGCATCTGCCGGCGGAGGGGCGGCTCGTCGCCCGCTTCGGCCAGGCGGAGCCCTCAGGCGCCGTGATGCAGGGTTTGCGCATCGAAACCCTGCCCGGCGGGGTGGTCGTATCGCCGGTGGCGGGAAAAGTCGTCTTTGCCGGCCCGTTTCGCGATTATGGGCAACTCTTGATCATCGAGTATGGCGAAGGGTATCATGTTCTACTTTCCGGCTTTGCTCACATCGATGCCGCCGTCGGACAAAGGTTGCTCGCCGGAGAGCCGGTCGGTCATATGGGCGGCGAGAATGGCCACAAGCCCGTGCTATATGTGGAATTGCGTCGGAAGGGTCAGCCGGTCAACCCGCTGCCGTGGTTGGCTGCGCGCGAAAGGAAGGTCAGCGGATAATGCGTAATTTCTTGCTCGGAGCGGTATGCTCGTTCGCGCTCGTCGGCGCGGTGGCCATCGTCGCCCTGCCCAGCAGCCACCCGCAGGCCGCCGATTCGGAGACCTACCGGGAGCTGAGCCTGTTCGGCGACGTCTTCCAGAAGGTCAAGCAGGATTATGTCGATCCGGTCAAGGACAAGGAGCTGATCAACGCCGCGATCAACGGCATGCTGGCCTCCCTTGATCCCCATTCCAACTATCTCGACGCCCAGGACGCCCACGAGATGGACGTGCAGATGCGCGGCGAGTTCGGCGGCCTCGGCATCGAAGTGACGATGGAGGACAGCGTGATCAAGGTCGTCTCACCCATCGACGACACGCCGGCCGCCCATGCCGGGCTGCGTTCGGGCGATTTGATCACCCGCATCGACGGCCATCTCATCATGGGCATGTCGCTCTCGGACGCCATCGACAAGATGCGCGGTCCCGTCGGCAGCAAGATCACCCTGACCGTGATCCGGCATGGCGTCGCCAAGCCCTTTGAAGTGACGCTCACCCGCGCCGTCATCACGGTGCAGTCGGTGCGCAGCAATACCGAAGGCAAGGTCGGCTATATCCGCATCACCACCTTCACCGAACAGACCGAGCCGGGCTTGAGGCGCGCCATCGCCAAGCTGAAGAAGGACATCGGCCCCGGCATCCAGGGCTATGTCCTCGATCTGCGCAACAATCCGGGCGGCCTGCTGAATCAGGCGGTGGCGGCGGCGAGCAACTTCCTCAATGGCGGCGAGGTGGTTTCCATCCGCGGCCGCCAGGCCGACGACATCGACCGTTTCAACGCCAAGGCCGGGGGCGATCTTACCGACGGCAAGCCCCTGGTGGTGCTGATCAACGGCGGCTCGGCCTCGGCTTCCGAGATCGTGGCCGGCGCGCTACAGGACCATCACCGCGCCATCCTTCTCGGCACCCGCTCCTTCGGCAAGGGCTCGGTGCAGACCATCATCAACATCCCGGGCCATGGCGAGCTGCGGCTGACGACGGCGCGCTACTTCACGCCGTCCGGCCGCTCGATCCAGGCCAAGGGCATCACCCCCGACATCATCGTCCATCAGGCGAAGATCGAGGAGATCGACGACACCGACCGCTTGCACGAATCGGACCTGCCCAACCATCTGCCCGGAACGCCGGCACCGGCCAATGCCAATAGCAATAGTGGCACGAAGCCGACCGATACCACGACACCTCCGAACACCACGGCGCAGGCGGCCCAGGCCCTGACCAACAAGGATTATCAGCTTCAACAGGCGCTCGATCTGCTGCATGGCATCGCCATCATGAACGAGCGCCGGAGCGATTGAGAAACGGGGCGCCGCGCACCGCCATGACGGGGCATGATCCCGCGCCCTCGGGCTCGATCCTGCTCCCCGGCCGTCGTGTCGATTCTTAAACGCATGGCACGCCGCGCCCGACAGCCGAAGCCGGCGCGGCAGAAGGGCCCGATCCTGCCCTGGATCGCGCTCGGCCTGCTGCTGGCCTGTC
Organism: uncultured Rhodospirillales bacterium; assembly: GCA_937905845.1. Taxonomy (GTDB): domain Bacteria; phylum Pseudomonadota; class Alphaproteobacteria; order Ferrovibrionales; family Ferrovibrionaceae; genus CALCYJ01. Next base: position 911 of record CALCYJ010000193.1, on the reverse strand, counting down.
TTGCGGTCGCAGCCCTCTGGGCCGGGTGGCATGCGCGCCATGCCGGCCCCCCGCCCGCCGCCGTGCTGCCGCTCGCCGCGCCGATCCAAGCCGCGCCCGCGCCCAAATCGGCACCGGCACCGGCGAGCCCGCCGCCCGCGCCCGCAAACAAACCGGCAGCAGCATCGCAAGCCGGCGGGACACCTCCGGCGCAACCGACGCCTCCGGTGCAGCCGCCGCAACCGCCGCAACCGCCGCAGCCGCCGCCCGAGATCGCGCTGGGTCCGGTTCCCGATCCCGCGCTCGTCGCCAAAAGCCCGCATGGACTGCTGCCGGTGATCGGGCCGGACGGCCGGGAGGCCTGGCAGGTCTATGCCCGCCCCTTCGCCGATCTCGACAAGCGGCCGCGCATCGGCATCCTGATCGCCGATCTCGGCCTGAGCCAGGCGACGACGAAAGCGGCGATCCAGGAGCTTCCGGGCGCGGTCACGCTCGGCTTCGTGCCCTATGCCGGCGATTTGCAGAGCGCGCTCGCCCAGGCCCGCACCGCCGGCCACGAGGCGATCCTCGAACTGCCGATGGAGCCCGACGATTATCCCACCGACGATCCCGGCCCGCATGCGCTGCTCACCTCGCTCAGCGTCGCGGACAATATCGACCGTCTCGACTGGCAGCTTGCCCGCGTCACCGGCTATATCGGCGTCACCAATTACATGGGCTCGAAATTCATTGCCACGCCCGACGAGATCCGCCCCATCCTCGAAGCCGTCAAAAGCCGCGGCCTCATGTTCCTGGACGGTGGCGGGACGCAGCATTCCATCGCGGTGCGCATCGCCCGCGACGCCGGCCTGCCCTATGCGGTGAGCAACCTCTCTCTCGACGCCAAGGCCTCGGGCGAGGGAAACACATTCGGCAGCGCTTCCTCGGCACGG
>CALCYJ010000192.1 GCA_937905845.1 uncultured Rhodospirillales bacterium | reverse complement strand
CCGCATCTTCGTTCTGGTCGGGCTATGCGGCGGCTATACGACCTTTTCCTCCTTCAGCCTGCAAACCCTCAACCTGGCGCGAAACGGCGAATGGCTGTGGGCGGGCGGCAATATCGTCCTCTCGGTCGTCCTGTGCCTGATCGCCGTGTGGTTCGGCCATGTCAGCGCCCTGACGTTCAGCCGCTAACGCAATAGGCGAATTTTATTGCTATTCCACAATCATAGCGGCTAGGTTTGCGCGGATTGGCTGTGGAGGAATCTCCTATGCGCCTGCCGCGCGACGCCGTCCTGCTGCGCATCTTCATGGGTGAGAACGACCGCGCGGACCGCCGGCCGCTCTATGAGACCATCGTGCTCAAAGCGCGGGAGGCGCAGCTTGCCGGCGCGACCGTGCTGCGCGGCACCGTCGGCTTTGGCCATTCGAGCATCCTGCACTCGGCCAAGATCCTGAGGCTTTCCGACGACCTGCCGGTGGTGGTGGAAATCATCGATACGGAGGAGCGTATCAATGCCTTCCTGCCGCTGATCGAACCGCTGATGTCGAACGGCCTCGCCACCCTGGAGCGCGTTAGAATCCTGCAATATGGCCCGGCCAGTCCGGAACAGACTTGAGCGGGCGGAGAGCCGCCGGCAGGGCTGGAGCCGCCATCCGCCCGCGGAACCACAACCACCATCCCGATTGCCCCCAGATATTATGATAAATACCAGATCCGCTCAGCGGATCCAGTATTTATCATAATATATATTATGCGATTATAGATGGGCGCCGGCCGCGACGTCTTTGCGGCACCTCTCGCGCCCCATCCGACCCCCGGCGCGACCCCAAACGCCGCCGCTCCGCCAAGGACTTGTCAAGCCGGCGGGCGCGCAACATACTGCCGGCATGTCCGATCCTTCCGTCGTTGAAATCCGCCGCCTGCTCGACATTATGACGCGGCTGCGGGCGCCGGCCGACGGCTGCCCGTGGGACCGCGAGCAGACCTTCGCCTCCATCGCGCCCTATACGATCGAGGAAGCCTACGAGGTTGCCGAAGCCGCCGCTCAGGGCGATATGGCGGCGCTGAAGGAAGAATTGGGCGACTTGCTGTTCCAGGTCGTCTTTCACGCGCAAATGGCGGAGGAAGCAGCGGAATTTTCCTTTGCCGAGGTCGCGGGCGCGGTGGCGGACAAGATGGTGCGGCGCCATCCTCATGTCTTTGCCGCCGGTCGGATCGCCGACGCACAGGCGCAGACCCGGGCCTGGGAGGATCACAAGGCGGCGGAACGCGCGGCCAAGGCCGCCAAGATCGACCCATTACCCGGTGCCGCCAAAGCCGGCGTTCTGGACGGCGTAAGCCTGGCCCTACCCGCCCTGATGCGCGCGGTGAAGCTACAGAACCGCGCCGCCCGGGTCGGTTTCGACTGGCCCGATATCGCCCCGGTCTTTGCCAAGCTGGACGAGGAACTGGCGGAATTGCGGGCGGAGATGGCGGACGGCGCGGCGCCGGCGCGGCTGGAAGAAGAGCTGGGCGATGTGCTGTTCGTCGTCGCCAACCTCGCGCGCCACTTGAAGATCGATCCGGAGCAGGCTCTCAGATTGGCGAATGGCAAATTCACCCGTCGTTTCAAGTGGATCGAGGAAGCCCTTGCGGCCATGGGCAAGGCGCCGGAACAATCCACCCTGACCGAAATGGATCGCTTGTGGGATCGGGCTAAAGAGCAGGAAAAAATCCCGTAATTCCAAATGATTACCGTCTTGTTCCGATCGGTGTCCGCATGGATGGCGCCGCCTTCATCCCCTGCCGCAGGATGGCTCATGGAAAGCGAGAAAGACGTCGAAATCCTCGAGCTATCGACCCCGTTCGCCGGCTTTTTCCGGGTCAACCGCCTGGCGCTGCGCCATCGCCGCTATGACGGGAGTTGGAGCAAGCCCTTGGTGCGTGAAACCTTCGAGCGCGGCAATTCCGTGGCGGTGCTGCCCTATGATCCCGTCCGCGATACGGTGGTGCTGATCGAGCAGTTCCGCGCCGCCGCCTACCGGGCGGGCCGCAATCCCTGGCTGATCGAGGTGATCGCCGGCATGGTGGAGGCTGGCGAGACGCCCGATACGGTCGCCCGGCGCGAGAGCCATGAGGAGGCCGGTTGCCGGCTTCTGGGCCCGCTGCATCCGGTCGGTGGCTATTTCACCAGCCCGGGTGCCGCGACCGAATGGGTCGATGTCTTTGCCGCCCGCTGCGACAGCGCCGGTCTTGGCGGCCTTCACGGGCTGGCGGCGGAAGGCGAGGATATCAAGGTTCTCGTTCTCCCCTTTGACGAGGCGATGGGTCTGGTGGCCTCGGGGCGGATCCAGGTGAGCCCGGCGCTGATCGCGCTTTATTGGCTGGCGGCGCGCCGCCCCGAATTGCGCCCGGCCTGGCTGGCGGAGGCGCAGGGCTGATTGACGCCGCCGTTCGGGGCGGCTTGAAGCCGGCCCAGGCGGGCGGTATAGAAACGGCTGGGTTCCCACAGCTTGTTTCGCGTGTCAGGTAGGCCGGGGTTGCCGGCGTCAGGGATGGATATGCAATGGACTTCCGCGACGGCTTCATCGCCACCATCGGCAATACCCCGCTCATCCGCTTGCGCCGCGCCTCGGAGGCGACCGGCTGCACCATTCTGGGCAAGGCGGAGTTCCTTAACCCCGGCGGGTCGGTCAAGGACCGGGCAGCGCTCTATATCGTGCGCGATGCCGAACGGGCGGGACGGCTCCAGCCGGGCGGCGTGATCGTCGAGGGCACGGCGGGCAATACCGGCATCGGCCTGGCGCTGGTGGCCAATGCTCTGGGCTACCGCACGGTGATCGTCATGCCCGAGACCCAGAGCCAGGAGAAGAAGGACATGCTGCGCCTGTGCGGCGCCGACCTGCGCCTGGTGCCGGCGGTGCCCTACAGCAACCCGGGAAATTACGTCCGCTATTCCGGCACGCTCGCCGAGGAGATCGCGGCAACCGAGCCGCGCGGCGCGATCTGGGCCAATCAGTTCGACAATCTCGCCAACCGCCAGGCGCATGCCGAGACCACCGGGCCCGAAATCTGGACCCAGACGGCGGGAAAGGTCGATGGGTTCGTGGCCTCCGTCGGGTCCGGCGGCACGCTGGCCGGCACCGCCATGGCCCTGAAGGACCGCAACCCGGGGATCAAGATCGCGCTCGCCGATCCGCTGGGCTCGGCGCTTTATCATTACTATGCCCATGGCAGCCTGAGTGCCGAGGGCAATTCCATCACCGAGGGCATCGGCCAGGGCCGCGTGACCGCCAATCTCGACGGGTTCACCCCCGATTTCGCCTATGCGATTCCCGACCAGGAGGCGCTGCCGGCGGTGTTCGACCTGCTACAGCACGAAGGGCTCTGCGTCGGCGGCTCGACCGGCATCAATGTCGCCGGCGCCATCCGCCTGGCGCGGGAGATGGGCCCGGGCCATACGATCGTCACCATCCTGTGCGATGGCGGCAGCCGCTATCAGAGCAAGCTGTTCAACCCCGCCTTCCTGCGCGAGAAGGGCTTGCCCGTCCCCCCCTGGCTCGCGGCGCCCTGAACCATCCTTTGCCACGCTGGGTGGAAGGCCGGCCCGATTCGGCGCTCGACCGCCGGCCTTCGGGCGGGCATTCTGATCGGCGGACGAGAGCAGGACCGCCGGACGGTCGAGATTACGGTCGAGGTTAAGGAGGACACATGGGCGCAGCATCGGATGCCACCGCCGCGGCGCAGGCCGATCCGGTGCGCGAGGATGCGGCCTATGCGCGGGGCGAGGCGCTGGTCTCCACCGCCTGGCTGCACGAGCGGATCACGGCGCCCGACATCCGCGTGGTCGATGCCTCCTGGTACCTGCCGCAAAGCGGCCGCAACGCGCGGGCGGACTATGCCGCCGGCCATATTCCGGGCGCCGTCTTCTTCGATATCGACGAGATCGCCGATAAGGCGTCGCCCTTCCCGCACATGCTGCCGGCGCCGGAGAAATTCGCCAGCCGCATGCGGCGCTTAGGCCTTGGCGATGGCAACCGGATTATCGTCTACGATGGCGGCGAGGCCCTGATGAGCGCCGCCCGGGTCTGGTGGATGTTCCGCGTCTTCGGCCATCGCGACGTGGCGGTGCTGAACGGCGGCCTGCGCCGCTGGCAGGCCGAGGGCCGCCCGCTTGAAGATCTGCCGCCGATGCCGCGCGAGCGCCATTTCACCGCCCGCCTCGATACGACCCTGGTGCGCGATCTGGCGCAGATGCAGGCCAATCTCGCAAGCGGACGCGCGCAGGTCGTCGATGCCCGCTCGCCCGGGCGCTTTCAGGGCGCAGAGCCGGAACCAAGGCCCGGCCTCAAGGGCGGCCATATTCCCGGCAGCCGCAACCTGCCGTTCGGCGATCTGACCGGCCCGGACGGCGGCCTGCTGGAGCCGCAAGCGCTGCGCCGGCGCTTTACCGCCGCCGGCATCGACCTCGCCCGGCCGGTGGTCGCGACCTGCGGCTCGGGCGTCTCGGCCTGCGTCCTGGCGCTCGGCCTCCATCTTCTCGGCCATCCCGACAGTGCCGTCTATGATGGTTCCTGGGCGGAATGGGGCGCCGGCGCCGATACGCCGATCGAACAGGGGGCGTGCTAACGGCCGGCTTCCGGAGGGCCGGAAGATCGCCCGCAACAGACAGACAGATCGAGCCGATCATCATGGACGACGAGACCAGGCTTGCCAGCGCCGGACGGGCGCCACGGGACTTTCACGGTGCGGTGAATGTCCCGGTCTATCACGCCTCGACCATCCTCTACCCGAGCCTCGATGCGCTGGAGGCGATGCACCTGCGGCGCGAGGAGGACGATTCCCGCGACGTGACCTATGGCCGCTCGGGCACGCCGACCTCCTATGCTTTCGAGGATGCGGTGGCAGAACTCGAGGGCGGATACCGGACGCTCTCCTTTCCCTCGGGCCTGGCGGCGATCGGCGCCGCGCTCCTGGCCTTTCTCAAGGCGGGCGACCATCTGCTGGTGAGCGACAGCGTCTATGCGCCGACGCGGGCCTTCTGCGATCATGTGCTGCGGCGCTTCGGCGTCGAGACGACCTATTACGATCCGCTGATCGGCGCCGGCATCGCCGCGCTGATGCGGCCCGATACCGCCGCCGTTTTCGTCGAGAGCCCGGGCTCGGTCACTTTCGAGGTGCAGGACGTGCCCGCCATCGCCGCGGTTGCCCATGATCGCGGGGCCCTGGTGCTGATGGACAATACCTGGGCCTCGCCGCTCTATTTCAAGCCCTTCGAACATGGCGTCGATGTCGCGATCCAGGCGGCGACGAAATATATCGTTGGCCATTCCGATGCCATGCTCGGGACCGTCACGGCGAGCAAGGCGGTGTGGCCAAAACTGCGCCGCTCGGTGCGCGCGCAAGGCCTGTGCGCCGGCCCCGACGATCTCTATCTTGGCCTGCGCGGCCTGCGCACGCTTGCCGTCCGCCTCGCCCGCCACCAGGAGACCGGCCTCGTGCTCGCGCGCTGGCTCAAGCTGCGGCCCGAAGTGGCGCGGGTGCTGCACCCGGCCCTGCCCGATGATCCAGGTCACGCGCTGTGGCAGCGGGATTTCCGCGGCGCCTCGGGCCTTTTCGCCATCGAACTCAAGCCGGTGCCGCGCGCAGCCCTAGCCCTGATGCTGGATGGGCTGGAGCATTTCGGCATGGGCTATAGCTGGGGCGGTTACGAAAGCCTGATCGTGCCGCAACATCCCGAAAAGATCCGCACCATCCGCCCCTGGACCGCCGCCGGACCGCTGCTCCGAATTCATGCCGGGCTCGAATCGCCCGAGGATCTGATCGCCGATCTCGAGCGCGGATTTGCCCGCCTGGGCCAGGCGCGCTAGATAGAGCGGGAATGCCGCCGCGACATCGGGGCGGATCGGAGATGCAAGAGATGGAAACCCCGACCTTGAGCGCCGTCCCTGCCCTGCCCGCGGAGCTTGCGCGCGAGATCGCCTTCGACCGCGACGGGTTGGTGCCCGCGATCGCCCAGGCGCATGACAGCGGCGAGGTTCTGATGGTGGCCTGGATGAATGCGGAGGCGCTGGCGCGGACGCTGGCGAGCGGGCAGGTC
>CALCYJ010000191.1 GCA_937905845.1 uncultured Rhodospirillales bacterium | reverse complement strand
GCCAGCCGAGCCTCGTCAGCAGCATCTTGATCTGGCCATAGGTGCAGTTCTGCGCTTCGTCGATCACGATGAAGGCGTTGTTGAGGGTGCGCCCGCGCATATAGGCGACCGGCGCGATCTCGATCGAACCCTCGGCGAGCAGCGCCTTCAGCCGCTTGTTGCCGAGCCGGTCGCTGAGCGCGTCATAAAGCGGGCGCAGATAGGGCGCGAGCTTGTCGTGCAGATCGCCCGGCAGGAAGCCCAGCGCCTCGCCCGCTTCGACGGCGGGGCGCGATAAGACGATGCGCCCGACCCGCCCGGCCTCGAAGGCTTCGACGGCGGCGGCGACCGCGAGATAGGTCTTGCCGGTGCCGGCCGGCCCGAGCGCCAAAGTGAGGTCGAAACCGTCGATGGCGGTCATCAGGCGGCGCTGGTTCTCGCTCTGCGGCCGCACCCGGCGCAGATAGCTGCGGTCCCGCTCGGCCGCGGGCTCGGCCGAGACCGGGGACCAGGTCTCGGTCGGGCCGAACAGCGGCTGGACCTTGGCCGAGGCGGCGGGATCATGGGCGGCGTGACGGGAACGTTTGACCATACTTCTATCCTTCATGGGAGCATCACGACGAGGGGAAATCATGGCGGCAAAGCCCGAGGGTCTTTCGCCCGGCAGGCACAAAAAAGCCCCCGGGCGGGAGGCATGGTGGAATGTGCGACGGCAGGATGGGGTGGCGCGGCGGGTGGAGCGGGGCATCGCGATCGAGCCCGGCCTGGGACGCCCGAAAGCGGAGCTTCGGACCAGCGACCGGGAGCGGACCGGCGGGCGGGGTGGCAATCGCGACCTCTCAGCACCGAACGAACCATCGCCGCGAGGATAGCCTATCCCGCGACCACCTGTCAGCAGATATTGTCGATCTGTCGCATTGCACCACTATATCTCGTGGGTAGGCGGCGCCTGGAGCCTGTCCGCCTCCGGCCGGCTCTAGTGTGGGGCGAGATCCATGGCCTGGAGGTCGCTTTGCGCGGCCCGCCCGACCGCCGTGCCGGGGGCAAGCTGGAGAATGCGGAGCCAGTCCTGGCGGGCGCCTTTCTTGTCGCCGGCATCGCGCCGCAGCAGGCCGCGCTCCAGCAGCGCGCCGGTCGAATTCGGGTCGCGGGCGAGAGCGGCGTCGGCATCGGCCAGCGCCCCTTTGCGATCGCCAAGACGCCGCCTGGCCGCCGCGCGGTAGGCATAGGCGTCGGCACGGCCGGGAGCGAGGCGGATGACGGCATCGAGGTCGCGGGCGGCATCGCCGTAGCGCCCTGACGCGGCATAGGCACGGGCGCGGTCGATCCGGTAATCGGCCGATTTCGGATCGAGCTTCAAGGCGGCGGTCGTATCTTCCACCGCCGCCGCCGGCTGGTTGGCGAGCAGCCAGCTATTGGCGGCCTGGTCCAGTACGGCCGGGGTGAGGGCCGAGCCGATGCGGTCGAGGTTGTGGGCGAGCCTTTCCAGCCGGGCCGCCGCCTCGTCGTAATGGCCAAGCGCCACCAGCGCCACCGCGGCGCAATGGTCGGCGGCGAGATCGCCGCCCTGGTCATGCCAGGCCAGGGCGGTTTCAAAAGCCTTTTGGGGTGCGGTCCGCGTCAGTGCCAGGCAGGCCTCGTAGCGTGCCCGGTTGGCCGGATTGACGACGTCGGGGCCGGGCGCTGCCGCCTGCGCCGCCAAGGATTGGACGAGGAGGAGCCCCGCCGCCGCCACGATCGCAATTCCCGTTCTCATCCAGGCTCCTTGGCCGCAATGCCGTTTCCGCTTCCGATCCGCAGGTATTGCGCCCGGCCTTGAGCGGCGGCCGGCCGGCGCGATAGACTTGGGTCCGCGATAGACTTGGGTCCGGGCGCTACCCTCGTCCGGCACGCCGGGATTTGCAAGCCTGGCGCCGGCATCAAAACCCTTGGGGCGGGGACGGCCGTATCGCTCCTTAAGGCTCAGGCCCGGAGACGCCAGACGCGATGCCAGATCCGATGCCAGATCAGACCGGATGCCTCTTCTGCTTCGGCCTCGGCTATAGCGCCGCGGCGCTCGCCGCGGCGCTGCCGGGCCGCGCCTGGCGCATCGCCGGCACCGGGCGGACGGCGGAGAGCGCGGGAGCGCTCGCCCGCCGCGGCATCGGGGCGCAGGTCTTCACCGGCGATGCGCCAATGGCCGATGCGGCCTCGGTCCTGGCGCCGGCCACTCACCTGCTGCTCTCGATCCCGCCCGGCGCGGACGGCGACCCGGCCTTGCGTCACCACGGCGGCGATATCGCGGCGCTGAAAGCTTTGCGCTGGGTCGGCTATTTCTCGACCACCGGGGTCTATGGCGATCGCGGCGGCGCCTGGGTTGACGAAGCAACGCCGCCCGAACCTACGGGAGAGCGTGGCCGGTTTCGCCTGGAGGCGGAGACCGGCTGGCTCGATCTGTGGCGCCGGCTTGGCGTGCCGGTGCATGTCTTCCGCCTGGCCGGGATCTATGGGCCCGGGCGCAGCGTGCTCGATCAGCTCCGCGCCGGCACCGCCCGGCGGATCGACAAGCCCGGCCAGGTTTTCTCGCGCGTTCACGTCGACGATCTGGCGCGCGTGCTCATGGCCTCGATGGCCTCGCCCCGGCCCGGCGCGATCTACAATGTCTGCGACGACGAGCCGGCACCGCCCGCCGAGGTCGTGAGCGAGGCGGCACGGCTCCTGCGCCTGGAGCCGCCGCCGCTGGTTCCTCTCGCGCAAGCCGGGCTCGGCGCCCTGGGCTTGAGCTTCTTTGCCGAGAACAAGCGGGTGAGCAACGCGCGGATCAAGCGCGAGCTTGGCGTCAGCTTGCGCTATCCGAACTATCGGCAGGGTCTGGCGGCGCTGGCCCGGGACCAGGGCTAAGACCAGGGCCAAAGCCAAGACCAAGACCCAGCGCCGTTTCGGTAAGGCGGGCGAGGTTGATCGGATCGGACAGGCGGTGATCGCCGTCCTTGACCAGGGTGAGGGTCACGTCCGGGCTCTCGAGGGCCGCGACGAGGCGGAGCGAATGCTGCCAGGGCACGTCCTCGTCCACCATCCCGTGGATCAGGCGGATAGGACAGGAAAGCGCGATCGGCCGGTCGAGCAGAAGATGGCGCCGTCCCTCCTCGATGAGCGTCAGGGTGATGGGATAGGGATCCGCCGAATAGGCCGAGGGGCGCTGCCAGACGCCATCGCGCGTCAGGATCGCGCGGGTCGCGGGATCAAAGCGCTGCCACATCAGCGCCTCGGTGAAGTCGGCGGCCGGCGCGATGCCGACGAGGCCCGCCACCCGCTCGGGCCGGGCCAGCGCCGCCAGCAGCATCAGCCAGCCGCCCATCGACGAGCCGACCAGAACCTGCGGCCCCGCCGTCAGCGCGTCGAGCACGGCGATGGCGTCCGCCGACCATCGGCCGATGGTCCCTTGGGTGAAGGCGCCATCCGAGCCGCCATGGCCGAAATAATCGAAGCGGACATAGGCCCGGCCGGCGGCGCGGCAGGCGGCTTCCAGCGCCAGGGCCTTGGTTCCCGTCATGTCGGACTTGAAGCCGCCGAGAAAGACGATGCCGGGAGACTTGCCCGGGCTCGCCCGATAGGCGATGGTGGCGCCGTCCGGGCGGGGCAGGCGGGATGGCGGGAGCGACATGGCGTGCCGGGTGGTTCAAATATGGAGGCGGCGCGCGGGATGCGCGCGCGGCCGATGACCGACAGTAGCACCGACCCGCGGCCGGCCGGAAGGGGCGCGCCCAGCGTCTTGCAGGTGCTGCCGGCCCTTGGGTCCGGCGGGGTCGAGCGCACGACGGTCGATATCGCCCAGGCCCTGGTCAAGGCCGGCTGGCGGGCGCTGGTCGCCTCCGAAGGCGGTCCGATGGTGCGCGAGCTGGAGCGCGCCGGTGCCCGCCACATCACCCTGCCGCTCGCCGCCAAGAACCCGCTCGTCATGCGGGCCAACGCCGGCCGGCTGGAAAAGCTGATCCGCTCGGCGCAGATCGATATCGTGCATGCCCGTTCGCGCGCGCCGGCCTGGAGCGCCTATGCCGCGGCGCGGCGCACCGGCGCCCGTTTCGTCACCACCTTCCACGGCACCTACGGCCATGAGGGGAAGCTCAAGCGCCG
>CALCYJ010000190.1 GCA_937905845.1 uncultured Rhodospirillales bacterium | reverse complement strand
CAACCGGCCCAACCGGAGAGCGAACGTTTACCGGGCGCGCCTTTTGAAGGTTTTTCGGCCCCATGCCCGCCTCACCCGGCGCCCGATTGTTCTGCGAATTGGCGGCGCGTCAGGCCGCCTGGCGGATCGCCGAAGAAGACCGTCACGCTCTTGAGCTTGCCATTCTCGAAGGCATGGCATTCGGCATTGCGGAAAGTGGCGGTGGGATGGGTGGGATTTCCGGTCGCCATGTTGGCCTGGTAGACCACCAGCACCTTGTCGCCATCCTGGTAGATGGCCTCGATGTCGAAGCGGCGGGCGACGAAATCCTGGTGCAGGCGAGCGCCCGCTCCTTCCTGCACCACCAGGTGCGCGCCATGGTGGGTTCGCTCCGGCTGGTGGGGGATGGCCGCTGGCGCCTGGCCGATCTGGCGCAGGCGCTCGCCGCCCGCGACCGCCAGGCCGCCGGCCCCAATGCGCCGGCCTGCGGCCTCTATCTCGTCGGGGTCGATTACGCTCCGGAGGTTCCGGTGCTCACCTAGAACAGCCGGCTGATCAACGTATGGATCAGCAGGCCGCTCAGATATTCCACCACCGCGATGCCGAAGGCGATGCTGCCCGAGGTCTTCAGCGCCGTGCGGGTGACGAACCAGAGATAGTAATAGGCGGCGGCGAAGCCGGCGACGCCGGCGACAATGCCCGGGGCATGGCCCAGGATGCCGCTGGCGAGAAGGGCCGCGAGCGGCAGCCACAGGCTCATCAGCACCACCTGCGACCAATTGTAGGCGACGACATAGGGGACATATTGCTGGCCCAGATCGAGCAGCCGGCACAGCGGGATCAGCAGCAGCGGAAAGGCGAGCCAGCCGCAGAGGTAGCTCAATCCCTCGACCAGCAGCACATGTTCCAGCGGCGCCCCGCTTGGGGCATGCTCGATCAGGACCAGCACCAGGTAGAAGGGCGCGAGTAGGACGATGGCGGCGAAGGAATGCACGAAGCCCGCGGTCGTGACATTGAAGGCGGTCATGCCGCTCCTGTCGCGGCCGGCGAGCCGGAAAGCGCCGCCGATCGCGCGATAGACCTCCTCGCGGCTGATCATGAGGCGGCGACGAGGCCGGCGGCGGGGCCGGCCAGGGCGCGCTCGAGGATGCCGGCATAGATGGCGCGCAGCGTTTTGAGATCAGCCAGTGCCACCCGCTCGTCCGCCTTGTGCATGGTCTGGCCGACGAGGCCGAATTCTGCCACCGGGCAATAGCTCTTGATGAAGCGGGCATCCGACGTGCCGCCGGTGGTGGAAAAGGCCGGGCGCTTGCCGGTGACCGCCGCCACCGCGTCGGCGATCAGCGCGGTGAAGGGTCCGGGCTTGGTGAGGAACGGCTCGGCGCCGTGCTCGATCGCAAGTTCGTGGCGCCCGCCGGCTTTTTCGCAGCATTCCCGGATCCAGGCTTCGAGCGCCGCGCCGCTATGGATGGCATTGTAGCGGATGTTGAAGACCGCCCGGGCGGCGCCGGGAATGACATTGGTGGCCGGGTTGCCGATATCGATCGTGGTGATTTCGAGATTGGAGGGCTCGAAATGCTCGTTGCCCTGGTCGAGCTTGCGCGCCAGCAGCGCCTGAAGCACGGCGAGCAGGCGCGGGACCGGGTTGTCGGCAAGCTGCGGATAGCCGACATGGCCGGCGGTGCCAAGGACCTTCAGCCGCCCGGTGAGCGAGCCGCGGCGGCCGATCTTCACCATTTCCCCAAGCCTGGTCGGGTTGGTGGGCTCGCCGACGAGGCAATAATCGAGCCGCTCGCCGGAGGCCGCCAGATGGCGCAGCACCTTCACCGTGCCATTGACCGCCGGTCCTTCCTCATCGCCGGTGATGAGCAGGCTGATGGAGCCCTTGAGCCGGCCGCCATGGGCGGCGATGACATCCGATGCCGCGGCGGCAAAGCAGGCGATGGCGCCCTTCATGTCGCTCGCGCCCCGGCCATAAAGGGTGCCGTCGGCGATGGTGGCGGCGAAAGGATCGACGGTCCAGGAGGCTTGATCGCCGACCGGCACCACGTCGGTATGGCCGGCGAAGCAGAAATTGGGCGCCGCCTCGCCGAACCGGGCATAGAGATTGTCGACCTCGGGCCCGGGCGTGGAAAAGCGCAGGCGCTGGCAGCGGAAACCGAGCGGCGTCAAGGTGCGTTCCAGCACGTCGAGCGCGCCCGCCTCCGCCGGCGTCACGCTTTGACAGCGGATGAGGGCGCGGGCCAGTTCCACCGGGTCGATCGTGGCTTTATCCATGTCTGTTCGAGCCTTGAAGAAGGCACGCCTGCGTCAGTCCCGGAGCAGATCGTTGATCGAGGTCTTGGCGCGCGTTCCGGCATCCACCCGCTTGACGATGACGGCGCAGTAAAGACCAGGCCCGGGGCTGCCGTCGGGCAGCGGCTTGCCCGGCAGCGTCCCCGGCACCACCACCGAATAGGCCGGCACCCGGCCATAATGAACCTCGCCGCTCGCGCGGTCGATGATCTTGGTGGTGGCGCTGATGAAAACGCCCATGGAGAGGACCGAGCCGCGCTCCACGATCACCCCCTCGACCACTTCGGAACGGGCGCCGATGAAGCAATCGTCCTCGATGATCACCGGATCGGCCTGGAGCGGTTCGAGCACGCCGCCGATGCCGACGCCGCCCGAGAGATGGCACTGGCGGCCGATCTGGGCGCAGGAGCCGACGGTGGCCCAGGTGTCGATCATCGTATTCTCGCCGACATGGGCACCGAGATTGACGAAGCTCGGCATCAGCACCACGCCCGGCGCGATATAGGCCGAACGACGGACGATGGCGCCCGGCACGGCGCGAAAGCCGGCGCTTCGGTATTCGGCCGCGCCCCAGCCGGCGAATTTCGACGGCACCTTGTCGAACCAGGGGGCATCGCCGCCGGGACCACCGGCGATCGGCGCCATGTCGTGCAGGCGGAAGGACAGCAGCACCGCCTTCTTCAGCCATTGCTGGACCTGCCAGCCGCCGCTCACGGGCACCGCCACCCGCAAGGCGCCCGAATCGAGCAGGGCCAGCGTCTGCGCCACCGCTTCCGCCACCTCGCCCCCGGTCGCGGGCGAAATGCCCTCGCGTCCTTCCCAGGCGTTTTCAACCACCGATTGCAGCTTCGCCGGCTCCATGACCTCTCCACCCGATGGGATTAACGCCAAGTCGCGCCGACAATAGCCGGCCCCCGCCGTCTGTCAACGGGGCGCGCCGGCCTCCGCCCGCCTATCCGCGATACTTTCGAGCCAGGCCGCCAGGTCGGTTACGACATGATGGATGTGATCGCCCTGGCCGGCCCGGGCCCAATCGTTGTCGCTGACCACCCAGACGGTGGTCATGCCCATGTCGTGGGCCGGCTTGAGATTGCGCGCCATATCCTCGACCATCACCGCGCGGGCGGGGTCGATGCCCTGGCTCGCGCAGAGGTCGAGATAGGGTTCGGGATGGGGCTTGGGGACGAAATCCGCGGCGATAATGTCGTGGATGGCGGTGAAATGATGCCGCAGCCCAAGGCGCCCCAACACCCGCTCGGCATGCGCGGTGCTGCCGTTGGTATAGATCACCTTGCGGCCGGGAAGGCGCGCGAGCGCCAGGTCGAGCCGCGGCTCGGGCTTGAGCGGCGAGAGATCGATATCATGGACATAGGCCAGGAAATCCGCCGGGTCGATGCGGTGCTCGTGCATCAGGCCGCGCAGCGTCGTGCCGTGCCGCTCGAAGAACTGTTTCTGCATCGCCTTGGCCGCGGGAATATCGACGCCCATGGCGCCGGCGATGAACTCCCCCATGCGCTGGTCGATGGCGGCAAAAAGATTGCAGCGCGCCGGATAGAGCGTGTTGTCGAGATCGAAGATCCAGGTCTCGGCCAGACCGAGGTGCCCGGGCGCATCGGGGGTGCCGGCGGTGGTGGGAGAGGAGGGATCGCGCATGGCCGCACTCTGGCCTGCGGCGAGCCATCCGGCAAGGGGCTGGCGTCGCCCGGCGGTCGGGCCGGCCCTGATTGCGCCCAACCCCGCCGGTTAGACCTCCCACCGGTTGGACCTCCCGCCGGTTAGACAGTTATTAACCCCTGATCGCGCACCATGGCGGGATCATGCGCGCCGCTCCGGTGATCCCGAAGGAAGCCACCGCACCGACCCCGCTTCGGGCGGAGCGCGACCGCTTTCTTGCCTTTGCCTTTGCCGCCGCCGATGCGCTGGTCGAGCTGGACGGCGAGCGGCGGATCGATTTCGCCGCCGGCGCCACGCGGGCGCTGCTCGGCGCCACCGCGGCCGATCTCGTCGGCCGGTCGGTGCTGGATCTGGTGGCGCTGTCCGAGCGCGGACAATTGCGCGAGGCGCTCGATGCCGTGGAACGGCGCGGCCGCTTCGCGCCGGTTCTGCTGCGCCTGGGCGAGGGGCGCCGGCCGGTGATGGTCTCGGGCTCGAAACTGCCCGATCAGAACCAATCGGTCTTTCTCGCCCTGCGCGCCGCCGACCGCGAGGAAGACCGGCTGAAAGCGCGGGCGCGCGGGCGGCGCGATCCCGCGAGCGGCCTGCTCGATGCCAAGAGTTTCGAAACCCTGGCGCGGGAAGCGCTGGCGGAAAGCGAAAGCCAGGCCGCCGCCTATCAGGTCAGCCTGATCGAAACCGAAGGCTTGCAGCGCCTGAGCCAGCGGCTGGATAAGGGGGTCGCCACCGAGCTTATGGGCGAGGTCGGCAGCCTGCTGCGCCAGCATTCGGTCGGCGGCGATGCCGCCGCCAGGCTCGAAGGCGACCGCTATGGCCTGGTGCACGCGCCGGGCCTCGATATCGACGCCTTGAACCGCAGCGTCGAGGGTCTGGCGCTGGCGCGCGATCCCGACCGGATCGGGCTCGCCGTCAAGACCGTCACCATGGATCTTGCCCCGGGCGAGGGCCAGGGCATCGAGAGCACCGACAGCGCCCAGGCGCTGGTCTATGCCATTTCGAGCTTCGCCGCCGGCCGCGGCGCCATGACGCTCAAGGATCTTTCCGAAGGCTCGCGCCCGGTGCTGCGCGACACGGTGGCGCGCATCACCGAACTGCGCCAGGTGATCGCCGGCAGCCGCTTCGAGATCGCCTATCAGCCGGTGGTGGCGCTCGCCGACCGCGCCGTTCATCATTACGAGGCGCTGGTCCGTTTTTTCGGTGGTGGCTCGCCCTTCGAGCAGATCGTCTTCGCCGAAAATGTCGGGCTGATCGCCGACTTCGACCTCGCGGTGGCGCACAAGGTTCTCGACGCGGTGGCCAAGGCGCGGGTGAACGGGCGCATGGTCGCGGTGGGGATCAATCTTTCCGGCCGCTCGCTGGAGACGCCGGCCTTCCTGCCGGCGCTGCACAAGCAGCTTCAGAGTTTCGCCATCCCGCGCGAGCAGGTCCTGTTCGAGATCACCGAATCGGCGCAGATCCGCGACCTGGCGCTGGCGGCGCAGGCTATCGCCAGCCTGCGGCTGGCCGGCTGCCCGGTCTGCCTCGATGATTTCGGCGCCGGCGCCAGCGCCTTCCACTATCTGCGCGCGCTCGCCGTCGATTTCGTCAAGATCGACGGCGCCTATGTGCGCGACGCGGTGCGCAGCAGCCGCGACAGACCCTTCCTCAAGGCCATCGTCGGCCTGTGCCGCGACCTCGACATCGCCACCATCGGCGAAATGATCGAGGACGAGGAGACGGCGGGGTTGCTTGCCGGCATCGGCGTTGGATTCGGCCAGGGCTATTTCTTCGGCCGCCCCGAGATCGGCCTGCCGCGGCCTAAGCCCGCGGCGGCGCGCTAGGCGCGGGGGCGGACGTGGCCGCGGGGCTGAAACGCGGGTCGGCGGGCGTCAAGGCGGTCGCGGTCATGGTGCCGCCGCTCGGGCTCGACGTCGCCCTTCTCTTCGATACCTATCCCGGGCCGCTGCTGCATGTCGCACCCGACGGCACGCTGCTGCGGGCCAACGAGGCGGCGGAAGCGCTCGGCCAGGCGCTCCGGGCCGATCTCGACGGTCTGTGGACGATGGTGGTGCAGGTCGCGGGCGACGGCTGCCCGCAGCATCGCCGCCTGAATTTTCCCGGCAACGGGGCGGTGCTCGATCTCACCCTGCTGGCCTTGGCGCCGCCGCAGCCGGGCGTCCTGGTCCTGGCGCGCGATGTCACGCCGGAGCGCGACCTGACGCAGGCGCTTGTCGCCTCCCGCCAGATGCTGCGCGACCTCGTCGCCTGCTCGGCCGATTTCGCCTTCGAGACACTGGCCGACGGCCGCTTCGGCTTCGTCTCGCCGCGCGGGGCGCTCGGGTTCCGGGCGCATGAGCTGGCGGGCAGGCCGGCCCATATGCTGGCGGCCGATGGCGATTCCGACTCTTTCCTGCCGCTGGTCACGAGAGAGAAGGTGGAAGCGCTCGCCGTTCCTCTCAAGCGGCGCGACGGCAGCATCGGGCAATTCGAGATTTCCGCCGTGCCGGTGTTCGACAGCGAGGGAAACTACGCCGGCGCGCGCGGCATCTGCCGCGACGTGACGGAAGCCCGCGCGCGAGCCGCCGAACTGAACCAGGCCCACCGGGCGCTCCAGCAGATCGCGCGCACCGACGAGTTGACCGGGCTGCTCAACCGCCGTGCCTTTCTCGACGAGCTGCCGCGCCGCCTGGCGCATCTCGCCCGCCACGGCCGCGCCGGCGCGCTGCTTTATATCGACCTCGATAATTTCAAGGCGGTGAACGACGATGCCGGGCATGCCGAAGGCGATGCGCTGCTGCGGGCCTTCTCGCGCCAGACGGAGCAACGCTGCCGCACCGGCGATCTGCTGGCCCGGTTCGGCGGCGACGAATTCGCCATCTGGCTGGAGGAGGTCGATGCGGCCGGCGCGCTGAGCTGCGCCCATCGCCTGCATCATGGCATCGCCGAGCTGGAGGCGCGCTTCGGCGTGCCGGGGGCGCCGCTCGGCCTTTCCATCGGCATCGTGCTCACGGGCGGCTCGGGCGATGCGGCAAGCCTGCTCCGGCGCGCCGACGAGGCGATGTATCAGGCGAAGCGCACCGGCAAGGGTGGTACGGTGGTGGCCGGCGCGGCGGACGCGGCGCTGCCGGCTCTCAATCCTGCCGGCGGCGCAGAGGGGAAGGGGCGGCGGAAATGACGGCGGGGCGCGGCATTCTGGAACGGCTGTTCGGGGCGCGCGGCGAGCCGGACACGGAACCGGCCGGCCACGACCTCGGCCCGGTGCTTTTGCCAGACGAGACGCCCGATTATGTCGAGACGCGGGAATTGGCGCGCCATGCCGATCCCGACGTTCGCCGGGCGCTGGCGCGGCGCGAGGATGTGCGGCCCGAGATTCTCTATTTCATGGCCGAGGACAAGGTGGCGGCGGTGCGCCGCGAGATCGCCGCCAACCGCGCCACCCCCGGGCACGCCGACCTCGTCCTCGCGCGCGACGACGACGACGAGGTGCGCTGCGACCTGGCGCGCAAGATCGGCCGCCTGCTGCCCGACCTCGATCCCGACGAGGCTTCGAGGGTGCGGGAACTGGCGTTGGAAACGCTGGAGATCCTGGCGCTGGACCAGCTTCCTCGCGTGCGCGCCGTTCTGGCGGAGGAACTGAAGCAGACGAGCCGCGTGCCGAAGGCGACGGTGCTCCTGCTCGCCCACGATGTCGAGGCGATCGTCGCCGCCCCGGTGCTGGAATATTCGCCCCTCCTCAACGACGACGACCTGCTCGAAATCATCGCGACCGGCTGCGTCGGCAGCGCGCTCAGCGGCATCGCCCGGCGCCATGGGGTCACGCCGCCGGTGGCCGATGCGCTCGTCGCCACGCTCGATGTGCCGGCGGTGGCGGCGCTGCTCGCCAACAAGTCGGCGCAGATCCGCGAGGAGACGCTCGACGCCATCATCGAACATGCCGAGACGGTGGAGCGCTGGCACGAGCCGCTGGTGCTCCGCGCCGAGCTTTCGCTGCGGGCGATCCGGCGCATCTCGCAATTCGTGGCGGCGTCCCTGGTCGACCGGCTCGCCGAACGCCATGGGTTGGAAGACGATCTGGCGGAGGAATTGCGCCGCGGCGTGCGCCGAAGGCTCGATGCGGAGCCTGCCGGCGAAGACGGGGCGGCGGCGGCGGCGCGCGTCGCCGAGCTTAAAGCAGGGGGCCAGCTCGATGACGATGCCATCGCCGATGCGATCGAGCGCGGCGAGCGGACGTTCGTGCTGATGGCGCTGGCCGAGCTTGCCGCGCTGCCCCTGCCGGTGGTGCGCCGGATCGTCGAGGCGAAAAGCGCCAAGGGGGTGACGGCGCTGACCTGGAAGGCCGGGCTTGCCATGCGCACCGCCATGCGGCTCCAGCTCCGCGTGGCGGCGATCGCGCCCAGGGCGGTGCTCAACGCCCGCCACGGCATCGACTATCCCCTGTCGCCGGCCGAGATGGCCT
This sequence comes from uncultured Rhodospirillales bacterium, assembly GCA_937905845.1. Lineage (GTDB taxonomy): Bacteria > Pseudomonadota > Alphaproteobacteria > Ferrovibrionales > Ferrovibrionaceae > CALCYJ01. Next base: position 1,821 of record CALCYJ010000190.1, on the reverse strand, counting down.
GGCAGATCGATTATTTCAGCAGCTAGAAGCTATTTGGGCTCCGCGCCTCGCGCCGGCTCCGCGCCCCGCGGCGTGATCATGGTGCCGATCCCGTGCTCGGTGAAGGTTTCGAGCAGCAGCACATGCGGGATGCGGCCATCGAGGATATGGGCCGCCGCGACCCCGCCCGCCACCGCCTCGAGGCAGGTTTCGACCTTGGGGATCATGCCGCCGTTGATCGTGCCCTGGGCGATCAGCCGCTCGGCCTGATCGGCCGAGAGGGTCTGGATCAGCCGCTTGGCCTGATCGAGCACGCCCGCGACATCGGTCAGCATGATGAGTTTCGAGGCCTTGAGCGCCGCCGCCACCGCGCCCGCCGCCGTATCGGCATTGATGTTGTAGGTGTCGCCGCCCTCGCCCAGGCCGATCGGCGCGATCACCGGGATGACGCGGGAGCCGGCGAAGGGCTGAAGGATCTCGGGGTTGATGCGGGTCGGCTCGCCGACGAAGCCGAGATCCAGGATCTTCTCGATATTGGACGAGGGGTCGCGCCGGCGCCGTTGCAGCCGCCGCGCCTCGATCAGGCTGCCATCCTTGCCCGAAAGCCCGATGGCGATGCCGCCGGCCCGGCCGATGGCGCTGACGATCTGCTTGTTGATCGAGCCGGAGAGCACCATCTCGACGATCTCGACCGTCTCCTTGTCGGTGACGCGCAGCCCGTCGATGAAGTCACTCTTGATCTTCAGCCGCTTCAGCATGGCGCCGATCTGCGGGCCGCCGCCATGCACCACCACCGGATTGATACCGACCTGCTTCAACAGCACGATGTCGCGGGCAAAGAGATCGGCCAGCGCCTCCTCGCCCATCGCATGGCCGCCGTATTTGATCACGAAAGTCTGGCCGGCAAAGCGCCGCATATAGGGCAGCGCTTCCGAAAGCGTCCGGGCGGTGGCGAGGAATTCGGTGGCCGGTGCGGCGGGCTCTGCTGTATCGCTCATGGTCGGCGGTTATAGCCGAATTGCGCCCGCTCTGCCACGGTGCGTTGGCCGGCCGCGGCCGCAATCAGGCTGGCGGCGCCGTGGTTTCGGCCGGCCGCGGCACCGGCAGGCTCAAGGCGGCCAGTGCTGCGCGCAGCTCGGCGATCCCCTCGCCGCTCTCCGCCGAGGTGAGGGCGATCTCGGGATAGGCCGCGGTGCGCCGCCCCAGTTCGGCCGCGCAGGCGGCGAGCAGTTCCGCCCGCGCCGGCGGCTTGACCTTGTCGGCCTTGGTGAGGACGAGCTGATAGACCACCGCCGCCTGGTCGAGCAGCGTCATCGTCTCGCGGTCGAGATCCTTGATGCCGTGGCGGCTGTCCACCAGCACGCAGACCCGGCGCAGCGGCGGCCGGCCGCGCAGATAGGCGCTGACCAGCCTGGTCCAGGCCGCTATCGCCGTCTTGGAGGCGGCGGCGAAGCCATAGCCCGGGAGATCGGTCAGGATCAGCCTGCGGCCGAGATCGAAGAAATTGATCTGCTGCGTGCGCCCGGGCGTGTGCGAGGTGCGGGCCAGGCTGTTGCGGCCGGTGAGGGCATTGACCAGGCTCGATTTGCCGACGTTGGAGCGGCCGGCGAAGGCGATTTCCGGCAGGCCCCAGTCGGGCAGCGCCTCGAGCGTGGTGGCGCCGAAGATGAAGCGGCATTCCTGCGCGAAAAGCAGGCGGCCGGCCTCCTTCTGGGCGGCATCCTCAGGATCACCATTGATTGCCGCGCTCATGCCGGCCGGCGAGCGGCCGGCTTCATGCTTTTCGTTCATGCCGGCCGGCGAGCGGCCGGCTTCATGCTTTTCGTTCATGCCGGCCGGCGA
>CALCYJ010000189.1 GCA_937905845.1 uncultured Rhodospirillales bacterium | reverse complement strand
CTCCTGGCGAATGAAATCGACGAACTGCACCAGGAGATGGCGGCCGTAGAGGTCGCCGTCAAAATCCAGGAGATGCACTTCCAGCAGCACATCCTCCTTGGCGAAGGTCGGCCGGCGGCCGAGATTGGCGACCCCGTCGTGCCAGGCGATGGCGCGCTCGCCCTCGATGCCGGCGCGTACCGCATAGACGCCCAGAGCCGGGACGAGATACTCGTAGAGCGCGATATTGGCGGTGGGAAAGCCGATGGTCCGCCCGCGTTTGTCGCCCGGCAGCACGCGCCCCTCGATGCACCACCAGCGCCCGAGCAGGTCGGCGGCATCCTGCGGCCTCGCCTCGCTCAGATGCTGGCGGATGCGGGTCGAGGAGAAGATCTCGCCGCCGGCACCGGCGGCTTCCACCACGCTCAGGCCGAAGCCTTCCATCTCGGCCATCCAGCTCAGAAGCGGCACGCCGCCGCCGCGCTTGTGGCCGAAGACGAAATCGTATCCCACCACGACATGGCGGGCCTTCAGCCCCTTGACCAGCACCGCCATGACGAAATCTTCCGCCGACATGGCGGCCAGCGCCTTGTCGAAATGCAGCGCCAGGAGAAAATCCACCCCCAGCGCTTCGAGGACGAGCGCCTTGGTGCGCAGCGAGCTGAGGCGGAACGGCGGCCGGTCGGGCGTGAAGAAGCGGCGCGGATGTGGCTCGAAGGTGATGAGGGCGAGTGGTGCCGCCAAGCGGTTTGCCACCGCCCGCGCCTCGTTCAGCACCGCCTGGTGGCCGCGATGCAGCCCGTCGAAATTGCCGAGCACCACGACCGCGCCGAGAGCCTCCGCCGGCAGATCGGAATAATGTCGCAGAACGCGCATGAAGCCTCTGGCGTGGCGGATGGACGGGGCGGGACGGCGGCCCGGACCCGGGCTTGAGGACCGGCTTCGGGACGGCATCCCGATACCGGAGCCTTGGATATCCCAAGAGCCGCGGCCGGCCGCGGGCTGGAAGCGGTCCCGGGCGGGGCGGATTATGGCGCCTCGGCCGGACTAATCAAGCCCCTCGTGGCCAAAGCCCGACGTGCCGCATCCAGGCCGGCGCCGGCGGCGCTATTCCGCGGCCGCGCGAACGGCGGGGCGGCGCGGCACCTGGATCACCGCCTCGCCCTCGATCACCGCCGTCTGGCCGACGGTGCACAAGCAGGCGAAATGCACCCGCCGCTTGTCCAGCAGGATCTCGGTCACGGTCGCCCGCGCCAACACCGTGTCGCCGCTGCGGACCGGCGCCTTGAAGCGCAGGTTCTGCGACATATAGATGCAGCCCGGACCCGGCAGCTTGGTGCCGAAGATGGTGGAGAGCAGGCTTGCCGACAGCATGCCATGCGCGATGCGGCTTTTGAACACCGTGCCGGCGGCGAAATCATGATCGAGATGCAGGGGATTGGTATCGCCCGAGACGCCCGAGAACAGCAGAATGTCGGCGTCGGTGATGGTCTTGGAATAAACCGCCGACATGCCGGTCTCGATATCTTCGAGATAATGGCCGTGCAACTGGTTCATGAAAGCCCTTCCCCCGAACCTGCCCGCGACGGAACCCGACGCCATGACCTGACGCCATGAAAGGATGTCCGCCTCGGGATTTCCCTCTTGCCGCCCGCACCCCGGCCGGCTTTCGGCAGCGCCTATTGTGCGGCGCAATATAAGCCGCCCGATGATGCGACGCAATGCGCATGATGCGCTGCAATGTATGAAGCAAGGATTGCCATGCCGGACCGGCCCGCCGCGGCCCTTCGCCGTCCTGCCTTAACCCTTTCTTAGGTCAGCGCAGCCTATAAGCGGAGCACGAGGTGGCGACCCCGGCCGGCGGCAGCCTTATGGCCGGAGGGGTAGCGCGATAAGGGACCCTGCCGTGGCCGTAGAAATGTCCATGCCGATCCTGATCGTCGACGATTACAAGACGATGCTGCGCATTATCGCCAATTTGTTGCGCCAGCTTGGCTTCCAGAGCATCGACGATGCCTCCGACGGCGCCACCGCGCTCGCCAAGCTCAGGATGGGCGCTTACGGCCTGGTGATTTCCGACTGGAACATGGAGCCGATGACGGGCTTGCAGCTCTTGAAAGAGGTGCGGGCGGACGAGCGGCTGAAAACGATGCCCTTCATCATGGTGACGGCCGAGAGCAAGACCGAGAACGTGGTGGCGGCGAAGGCGGCCGGCGTCAACAATTACATCGTCAAGCCGTTCAACGCCGAGACACTGAAGAAGAAGATCGTCTCGGTCCTAGGGGATTTCTGATGCCACCTGTCGCCGATGCCCGCATCGCCCAGCTCTATCGCGACTGCCAGGACCTCGCCCTCTATATCGCCAAGGCTCGGCGCGAGATCGCCGCCATGCGGCCGGACGAACTCAAGGTCGACCGGCTGCCCCGCGCCGGCCGCGAACTGGAAGCGATCGTTCAGGCGACGGAGACCGCGACCCAGGGGATCATGACCGCGGCCGAGGAGATCATGGCCGTCGACCGCAACCGTCCCGAAGCCGGCCAGATGATCGAGGATGCCTGCATGCGCATCTTCGAGGCCTGCTCCTTCCAGGATATTACCGGCCAGCGCATCACCAAGGTGGTGAATACCCTCACCTATATCGAGGACCGTCTGAATACGCTCCAGGCGGCCTGGGGCCCGGACCTCAAGGACGCGGTGGCCGAGGCCGACGAAACGCCGGACGCCGACCCCGACCGGGTTCTGCTCAATGGCCCGGCGCTCGCCGGCGAAGGGGTAAGCCAGGCCGATGTCGATGCCCTGATGGCAGCCGACCCGCCGCAGGCCAAGCCCGCGCAAGCCAAGCCCGCCGCCGCGCCCGCCAAGCCGACGCAGGCCGATATCGACGCCATGTTCGACTGAGAGATTATTGTCGGGCTCGCGGAGAGCCCCGGCTACCAGCGCAGGCCGGCGAGCACGCCCGAGGGCCGCAAGCCGGCGGCGGCGAAAGCCACCTCGATGGCCGCCGCCTGCGGCAACTCGCCCGGCATCAGCCCCCATTCCTCGGCATGGATCCCGCCCGGTATCAGCAGCACCGCGATGCCGGCGGCGATGGCACCCGCGACATCGGTCCGCAGCGAATCGCCGATCGCCAGGACGCGGCCCTGCGGCAGGTCCAGGCGCTTAAAGCAAGCTTCATAGGCGGCGGCATGCGGCTTGCCGTAATAGCGGACGCGGCCGCCCATCTCCTCGAAGGCGGCGGCCAGGGTCCCGGCGCACAGGACCAGCCGGCGGCCCCGCATCACCGTCAGGTCGGGCTTGGCGCAGATCATGGGCAGGGCGCAGGCCTGCGCCGCGCGGAGCAGAGGAAGGTAGCCGTCGAGCTTGGCGATCTCGTCGTCGCGCAGACCGCAGCACAGAACGAAATCGGCGGCATCGGGGCTTGCCGCCAACGTATAATCGAGGCCGTCGAGCAGGCCGTGATCGCGATCCGACCCGATCATCAGGCAGCGGCGCCCCGGCAGGCCGTCGCCACTTTCAAGAACCGCACGCACCAGATCGCCCGAGGTGACGAGGAAGTCGTAGCACCGCTCGTCCACCCCCATGTCGGCGAGGAAGGAAGAAACGATGCCGGACGGCCGCGGCGCGTTGGACAGAAGCAATACCCGCTTGCCCAGTTCGCGCAGGCGCCGGAGCGTCGCGACGGCGCCCGGATAGGGCGCCTGCCCGTCATGCACCACCCCCCAGAGATCGAGGATGAAGCCATCGTAGCGGCCGGCAATGTCCTTGAGGCCGGCGTGGAAGAACGGGTCCATGAAATCAAGCCATGCTGAGGATGAGAACGGGCGGCGGCAGACTGGAGCAGCGGCCCGCCGCTGTCAATCGCCGGCCGGCGAGAGCGCGGGCGTCGCCCCCTCGTCGCGGCGGCGGCGCGGCTCGCCGAAGAGATAGCCTTGGGCGTAATCCACCGCCAGATCGAGCAGATCGACCACCGTCGCCTCCTGCTCGACCTTCTCGGCGATCAGCTCGATCCCATGACGCGCCAGCGCCTCCTTGAGGTCAGCGACATCGATGTCGGCGCCATGGCGCTCGACGTCGGAAAGCAGCATGGCGGCCTCGATGCGCACGAAGCGGAAGCTGCGCTCGGCCAGACCCGCGCAATCGAAATCGAGGCTCTGCACCTGGTCGAGGGAGAAGCGGAAGCCGGCGCGGGCAAGCCGGCCCAGCGCCTGCGCCGCCGCCTCTTCCATCGCCGCGAGGTCGGTTTGGGCGAACTCGAAATAGAGACTGTCGGCAAGATCGGGATTGCGCTCGAGGAAGTCCAGAAACTGGTCGATGAAGGCGGCATCGCCCAGCGAGCGCACCGACATATTGACGAAGAAGCCGACATGGCGGTTGCGGCCGCGGGCGCGGCGGATGAGCTGCACGCACTGAAAGAGCAGCAGATTGTCGATGGCGGTGAGCAGCCCGTGCTCGGCCGCCAGCGCCAGATACTGGTTGGGCAGCAGGATGCCGCCGTCCCGATGGCGGATGCGCGAGAAGCTTTCGTAATAGCGCACCTTGCGCTGCGGCAGGGTCACGACCGGCTGCAAATAGAGATCGACCCGATTCTCCTCCAGCGCCTCGCGGACCGCGGCCAGCAGTTCGGCGGGTTCGAGATCGAGGCTGCCGACAGCCGGCGAAGCAGCGGCGGCCGGCGTTGCCGCGGCCAGCTTGCCCGCAGGCCCGCCGGCGCGCGGGCCGCGGCGGGTGAGCCTGTCGGCAAGTTGGCCGAGCAGGCTCTTCACCACCTGGATCTCGCCGTCGTAGCGTTCCAGCGTGTCCTTTTCCACCCCTTCCTGATGGCGGCGGAGCGCAATGATCTCGCGGCGCAGGCTCTCGATGCCTTCGGCGTTGCGCACGTCGGCGATCTTGAAATCGCGCAGCAGCGATTTGAATTCGCGCAAGGACCGGCGGCGGAGCGCGCCCTCGTGCACCACGGCGCATCCGATGAACAGCAGCAGGCCGAGCAGGGCACCGTGCGGCCCCAAGGCCTGGATGCCCAATGCGTCGCTGGCCGTGGCGGCCAGCAGAAAGGCCAGCAGGCCGTAGGCGGCAACGACAATTCCCTGGGTGATCGTCGACATCGTCGGATTCCGCTGGCGCCTGCTCGTGATAGGATCTCCCCGGCACGGCGGCTGCCGCCGGCTGGATGAGGATTGCCGCGCCAGTGTGCCCGGCCAGGCGTTGAGATAGGGTTAATAAAAGATGGAAGGCGCGGACATGCGGGGGAGCGGGGACACAGGCGGGAAGAAGGTTCTGACCGTGCGCGGCATGCATTGCGAGGGTTGCGTGCGCGCCGTCACCCGGGCGATTACCGGGATCGCTCCCAATTCCGTGGTCAGCGTCGATCTGGCGACCGGGCGGGTCGAGATCGAAAGTGCGCTCGCGCCCTCCGCCTGCTCGCGCGCCCTGCGCGAGGCCGGCTACGACGTGGCGGGAGATCCGGCGTGATGAAAGCCCGGCCCCGAATCCGGCGCGCGAGCAGACGGGTTGCCCGGACGGCGGCCTGGGCGGCGGCCCTGCTGCTTCCCGGTCTCCTGGCGCTGCCGCCACGGCCGGCGATGGCGGGTTCCGCCGTGGTGCTGCGCTCGGACGATGCCGCCGTCAAGCCCGGCCAGCTCCTGGACGAGCACAGCACCCTCAGCCTTCCGGCGGCGGGCGCCATCACCCTCATCACGCCCGAGGGTGGCATGATGATGCTGGAAGGCCCCTATCACGCCCGGCCGCTCGCGGGCAGCGGCAAGACCGATCCGGCCGGCATGGTGCTGCTCGCGCGCCTGGCCAATCTGATCGGCGCCAACGACATCTCCGGCGCCGCGCCGCATGCCACCCCCGCCGGCCCGCCTGAGCCGACCGATCCCTTCGCGATCGATATCGCCGCGCCCGGGGTCTATTGCGTGCCGCCCGATCTGCCGCCGAGCCTGTGGCGGGCCGCGAGCACGGCGGCGCTTACCGCCCGCCTTTCGCGCGCGCTGGGCGGCCAGAGCGCGACAATCCTCTGGCCGGCCGGCGTTGCCAGCATTCCCTGGCCGACCGGCCTGCCGATCGAAAGCGACGAGAATTACCTGCTGCAACCAGACGGTGCGGCCGCGCCGGTGACGCTGCTGCTGCGGCGCATGCCGGCGGGGCTGCCGACGGATGCCCACCGCGCAATCTGGCTCGCCGGGCATGGTTGCCGCGCGCAGGGGCGGCGCCTGCTCGGCCTGCCATGAGAGGGATCAAACCTTGCGGCTTCGCCCGCCGCCTGCTCTAAACGTCGGGCCATGAATTATCGCCATCTCTATCATGCCGGCAATTTCGCCGATGTGTTCAAACATGCCGTCCTGGTCCTGCTGCTGCGGCGGCTCCTGGCCAAGGACGCGCCGCTTGCAATCCTCGACACCCATGCCGGTATCGGCCGCTACGACCTGCGGGCGGCGGAAGCCCTAAAGACGGCGGAATTTCGTCATGGCATCGCCCGCCTGCTGGCCGAGCCCGCGCCGCCGCCGGTGCTCGTTCCCTATCTCGACCTCGTCCGCGGCGCCAATCCGGCCGGCGGCCTCGATATCTATCCCGGCTCGCCGGCGATCGCCGCCGCCATGGCCAGGCCCGGCGATCGCATCGTGCTGTGCGAGCTGCATCCAGCCGATGCCAGCAGCCTGAAGCGCGCCTTTGCCGCCGACCGCCGGGTGGCGGTCCACCACATGGACGGCTATCTCGCCGTCAAGGCCTTCCTGCCGCCGCGCGAGCACCGCGGCCTGGTGCTGATCGACCCGCCCTTCGAGGCGGAGGACGAGGCCGAGCGCCTGTATCTGGCTTTCTGCCAGGCCCATCGGCGCTGGCCCGGCGGCACGCTCGTCCTGTGGTATCCGATCAAGGACCGCCCGCCGATCGAGCGCTTCCATCACCGGCTGGCCGCAAGCGGGATCCGCCGCCTCCTGATAGCGGAACTCCTGGTGCGCGGCGCCGGCTCGGCGGAACAGCTCAATGGTTCGGGCCTGCTGCTGGTCAATCCGCCCTGGCGCATCGAGGAGGCGCTGGCGCCGCTTCTCGATGCGCTGGCCCCGCTCCTGGCGCAAGGCGCCGGCGCCGGCGGCACCTGGTGCTGGCTGGTGCCGGAATGAGCGTGCCGGAGCGCGCTTTCCCAAATCCCACCAACCGCATTAGAGTGGCCCGGAGAGTGGCCCGGCCGTTCACCCCGCGAGTTTCATCCCCATGCTCCGTTTAAGCGTCCTCGACCAGACACCGGTTCGCGCCGGCGCCACGCCGGCTCAGGCCGTAGCCGAGACGCTGGCGCTCGCTGCCCTGGCCGAGCGGCTCGGCTATCACCGCTACTGGCTGGCGGAGCATCACAATTCCGGCGGCCTCGCCGGCGCCGCGCCGGAAATCCTCATCGGCCATGTCGCCGCGCTCACCCGCAAGATGCGGGTGGGGAGCGGCGGCGTCATGCTGAGCCATTACAGCCCGCTGAAGGTGGCCGAGACCTTCCGCATGCTGGAAACGCTCCATCCCGGGCGGATCGATCTCGGCGTCGGCCGCGCGCCGGGCAGCGACCAGGTGACGGCGCGGGCGCTGGCCTACGGTCATGCCCTCCTGCCGATCGAGGCTTTTCCGCACCAGCTTGCCGATCTGACGGGCTTCCTCGGCGGCACCCTCGCGCCCGATCATCCCTTCGCCGACATCCACGCCATGCCCGAGGGCGCCGGCATGCCGGAACTCTGGCTGCTCGGCTCCAGCGATCAGAGCGCCGCCTACGCCGCCCATTTCGGCTTCCGCTTTTCCTTCGCCCAGTTCATCGCCGGCGAGAGCGGCGCCGCGGTCGCCGCCGCCTACCGCCGGCATTTCGTTCCCTCCGCCCATACCGCGCAGCCCGAAGTGAGCATCGGCCTGTCGGTGCTGGTCGCCGACAGCGAAGCGGAAGCCCGGCGCCTGGGGGCAAGCCGCGACCTCTGGCTGGTGCGCCTGTTCAAGGGCGAGCGCGGGCCGTTCCCAAGCGTCGAGGAAGCCCTCTCCTATCCCTACAGCGACCGCGAGCGCGCCTATCTCGAATCCAACCGCGGCCGCTCGGTGGTGGGAGCGCCCGAACAGGTGCGGGCGCGGCTCGAGGCGCTGGCCGCCGATTACGGCGCCGGCGAGATCGTCGCCGTCACCATCACCCACGATCCGGCGGCGCGCGAGCGCTCCTACACCCTCCTTGCCGAAGCCTGCGGTCTGAAGGCCCGGCCTTAAGCCTTTCGCGCCCCGGACCAGGCGCTGCCGGTCAGCGCCGAATTGGCGAAAACACGCCTCAAATGCCAGCAAATCTTAACAAAGTGTAAATCCCCTCTCGGGATAATGCTTCCGGGTCGTGCGATGGTCCGTGATTTGTACAGGCGCCGCTGATTGAGGCCGATCATGAATTTCGCTGCGGCATTGCGGAGAAAATGTCCGGGCAGGTCGCTTCTGCGTGCCGAGAACGGCGCGGCCGCCCTGGAATTTGCCCTCGTCGGGCCGTTCTTCATTTTCTTCGTCTGCGTCATTATCGATCTCGGCTTGCTGCTTTTCACGCAATCGGTGCTCAACAACGCCGTGCGCGATGCGGCGCGGCTCGTCATGACCGACCAGACGGGGGGTAGTGCCGCGTCCTTTTCCGCCAAGCTTTGCGACGATATGGGCAGCCTCGTTTCGTGCTCGAATCTGCAATATTACGTGCAGTCGGCCGATTCCTTCTCCGACATGAGCACGGCGGTCACGACCAACGCCAGCGGCAATCTCGCGAACGCCGGCACCTTTTCCCCGGGCTCCCCCGGCCAGGACGTCGTGGTGCAGGTGGCCTACAACCGCCCGACCCTTCTGCCCTGGACCATCCCCTTCGTCGATGGCAGCAGCGTCACCCTGTCAAAACCCTCCAACCTGCTGGTGGCGACCGTGGCCTTCCAGAACGAGCCATGATCATGCGCGGGTTCCATCCCCTGATCCAGGACCGGAACGGCGCCGCGGCAATCGAGTTCGCCTTGATCCTGCCGCTTCTGCTCATCCTGTCGCTTGGCATGTTCGAGATTGCCGGGGTGATCAGCGCCGACATGAAACTTGCCAATGCCACGCAGCTTGTCAGCGATCTGGTGGCGCAGCAATCCAACGAGACCGACAGCCTGACCGCCAATTTCTGCACCGGTGGCGAGATGGCGATGGCGCCGCTCTCGGGAACCTCGCTGAAAGCCACAGTCGTGAGCGTGACCCATGACAGCGGCGGCACCGCGGTCGACTGGCAGGACACGAGCTGCGGCGGCAGCGATATTTCGAACGCCGTCAGCCTCGCCGCGTCGGTAACGCCCAATGTCGGCGACAGCGTCATCATCGTGGTGACGAACTATCAATACACATCGCCGCTCGATTACGTGCTGTCGAAGAACTACACGCTTACGCAAACGAGCTTTTCCCGTCCGCGCAACGTAGCGACCGTAACCCACAGTTGACGGAATGGAGGATTCCCATGCGTCCGCTCAGGCTTTTAGCCCCGCTCCGCCGTTTCATCGGCAATGGCCAGGGCAATATCGCGATCATGTTCGGGTTTCTCCTGGTGCCGCTGGCGGTGGCCGGCGGCATGGGCGTCGATTTCGCCCAGGCCCAGCATTTCCGGAATATTCTGCAAGGCGCCGCCGACGCCGCGGCGCTGGCGGGCGCCAGTGCCTATAAGAGCGCGGCAACCTCGGCAACGGCCACGACCATCGCCACCAATTACATGACCAATGCCGTCAGCACTTTGCCGGAGAGGAACGACGTGTCCTTCACCGTTACGCCGGGAACGGTCACCTCCGGCGACAGCACGACCGGCTATACGATGGCCGTCAGCGTCACGGCGAAAGTGCCGACCGCGTTCATGGAGCTGGCGTCGATCGGTTCGATGAACGTCGGCGCCACCGCCACCGCCGAAAATCCGGTGACGACCGCCAGCGTGAACCTCAACGGCTTTTCCAGCAGCGCCTGCGACGGCAATACGATCTACTGGTTTCTCATCCCGACCGGCAGCAACGCCAGCACCTATGTGCCGACCACATCCGAGCTTACCGAGATTTGGACCAACACCGTCTCCAACCCGCCGCCGCCCGCACCCTTCACCCTCACCTCATCGAGCCAGCAAATCGGCTTCGCGCTGAAGAACGTCACCGGACAGCTCTGCAGCTACGGCAACAATCAATATGGCGGCAAGCAAGGCGCCACCCATATGATCTATTCCAACCTCTTTCCGCCGAGCGAGAAAGCCTATCCGAGCGTCACCACCAACCGCAGCCTGCAAGTGGTGCCGCTGCCCTCCGGCGAAACCCAGGCGCAGGTCGTGAACGGCCTGCCAAGGCAGACTTTCACCTCCAACTTCACCTATGCCGCGCCGACCTGCGGCGCCCTCAACGGCCAGACCATGGTTTACGCCTGGAACGATATGGGCGGCGAAACGGACGACCTCGATTACAACGACGCCGCTTACACCTTCACCTGCACTGGCGCCTCCGGCAGCTCGGTTTCAAACGCATCCGGGGTTGTTCTCGTAAAATAGTGGCCGGCCGTCAAGGTGCGGCCTGATCCTCAGAGGGCGAGTGCGGCGGCGCGGTGCCGGCTTAAGCCCGCGCCACGCTCGCGCTGGCATGGGGCACGGAAGGCTCCCCGATGCCGAGGCCGATGCCGTCGGACTGGCGCAGCACGGCGGTCGGCCAGGCGAAATTGACCGGATAGGGAACACGCGGCAGCGCTATCGCCGGCCCAAGGGCGGAAAGCGCCGCCGCGACCTCCGGCGGCAGGCTTTCATCAAAACTCGCCGGCCCCTCGCCGCTGACATCGATGCGCGGCTGATGGAAGGCTTCCTCCAGATCGAGGCGGAAATCGAGCAGGAACGACAGGATCTGGAGCAGCGCCGGCGTGATGCGCCGGCCGCCGGATGCGCCGAGCGCCAGGAACGGCTGCCCGTCCCGGCTCGCCAGCACCGGACACATATTGGCCAGCGGCCGCTTGCCCGGCGCCATGGAATTGGGCCGGCCGGGCCTTGTGTCGAACCACATGACACCGTTGTTCATCAGCACGCCGGATTTCGGCAGCACCACCTTGGAGCCGAATAGCGACAGCAGCGTCAAGGTCAGCGCCACCAGGGTACCGTCCTTGTCCACCACGCTGAGATGGGTGGTGCAGCTCCGGCCCTGGCTGTCGCCCATGGTGGCAAAGCGCTCGGCATAGGCGGAGCGCAGCGCCGTCGCGTAGGCGGCATAGGCGGCCGCATCGGGCCGTGCGCCTTTAAGGCGGCCATCGAGTGTGGCCAGCGCCGCCTGCAAGGTCGGGCCGCCGGTCAGGCCCGGCACGGCATGGATTATCGCATCCTTATAGGCGAAAGCCAGGGCCGGCCGCACCTGGGCCCGGTAGCGCGCGAGATCGGCGGCACGGATCTTCGAACCGCCTTCGGCCAGATCGGCCAGCAGCAATGCGGCAATATCCCCCCGGTAGAAATCCTCCCCGCCCGCCGCGGCCAGCCGTTCCAGCGTTGCCGCCAGCGGCGCGATGCGCCGGTAGGACGGGCCGCCGTCGGGCGCCGGCGCCACGGGAAAGCCCTGCGCCAGGAAGGCTTCGCGGCTTGCGGGAAATTCCGCCAGAACGGGCGCCACCGTCGTGATCAGCAGGCTGGTGAACCAATCCACATCGACACCACGGCGGGCCAGGGCGATCGCCGGCTCCAGCAGTTCGCGCCACGGCATGGTACCGAACCGCTCGTGCGCCAGCGCCAGCGCCGCCACCTCTCCCGGCACGGCGATGGCGGAATAGCCCTTGAGATTGCGATCATCGAGCACCGGCGGCCAGTCGAACAGATCGCCGCCCCGGCCGCTTGCATGGAGGGGATAATCGGCCGGATCGAGGGCGGCGGCGGCAATCAGGCCGCCATCCACCACCTGCGCGTTCCGCTCGCCCGGCCGCATCATCACCAGATAGCCGCCGCCGCCAAGCCCGCTCATCCAGGGTTCGAGAGCGGCCAGCGCGAAGCCCGTCGCCACCGCCGCATCGACCGCATTGCCGCCCGCTGCCAACACCTCGGCGCCGACATCGGCAGCAGCCTGGTTCTGCGCCGCCACGATTCCATTGCGGCCGCGCACCGCGATGCCACTCACCCGGTGATCACGGGATAGATTGCCGCTCATGGTCCCTCGTGTTCCACCCGCGCCGCGTCGGAACCGGCGCTAGCGCCCACCGTAGCGCAAATATTCCTCCCAGGCGCGCTCCAGCCGGCGGAGGGATTTATAGGCCAGCGCGCTGTCGCTTTCGCTGCCCTCGCGGCCGGCGACCGCCGTCTCGATCCGGGCCTGGCGCTCGCGGATCTTGTCGCAGATGGCGACCGCCTTGGCGGTCGGACGCACGCGCATGGCCCGCCGGTCGTGGGCGGAGCGCGATTGCTCGAAATAGCCTGCCTCCACCAGCTTCTTGATATTGTAGAGCGCATTCGAGGTGACGTAATAACCGCGGGCGACGAGATCCTGCACGCCGGTCTCGTCGCCGCCGAGATCGAGCAGCAGGAAGGCCTGCACCGGGTTGATGTCGTTGGCGCCGATGCGCCCGAGTTCGACCCGGAGCAGATCGAGGTAACGGCGATGCATGCGCGCGAGCAGCCGCGGTAGTTCGAGGCTGATATCGGGTTCGGATGCGACGTCGCTGAGAGCCTGCTTGCGCAAGAAGCCACTCCTCTGGCTGATACTCATGGCCGAAAACACAGGGCCGGACCGGCACTCACTCTGACATCGAACGCCCGTGGGCCAAAGATGAAAGATCGCGGAACCATGCTTCCCCCCTTGCCCGCCACCGCCTGAAGCCCGCGGGCCGCGGCCATGAACGGAATTCCTCCCTATTCTTTACCTGCTCATCCTTTACCTCTTCTTAAAGAGGCTGGGGATATCGTCGGCGGATGCAGAACGCTCGTCTCCCCCGTATCCGCTCCGGCGCCCGGCACCTTGCCACGGTCTGCGCTCTTCTCGGGCTTGCGGCCCTGCCCAACGCCTGCGCCACCGCGACCAAGCTCGGCGACGGAAGACCCTATCCGGAAGCCTCGGCGCAATTGCCCGAAACCTACGCCACCTTGATGCGGATCGGCGACGCCAGCCGGGCCGCGAACGAGCTTCCCGCCGCCGTTCGCCTCTATCGCCGCGCCAATTCGCTGGACCCGAACAAGATCGCGCCGCTGCTCCGCCTAGGCGAGACCTTGAACGCGATGCAGGCCTTCAACGAAGCGGCGACCGCCTATCGCCACGCCCTCAAGATCGATCCGAAAAACGCGGAAGCGCTGCTTGGCCTCGGCAATGTCTTCGTCTCGCTCGACCAGCTCGGCCATGCGCGCGACTATCTCGCCCGGGCGCAAATCGCGGCGCCGCAGGACGCGCGGGTCTTCAGCAGCGAAGGCGTCGTGCTGGACATGAAGGGCGATCACGATGCCGCCCAGGCGCGCTACCGGGCCGGACTGGCGTTCGCCCCCGACGATCCGTCGCTGATCAACAATCTGGCGCTCTCGCTCGCGCTTTCGGGCCGGTACGACGCCGCGATCGCCGAGCTGCGCCCGCTGGCGCTCGGGCCGCAGGCGACGCCCCGCGTCCGCCAGAATCTCGCCCTGATCTATGGCCTCGCCGGCCGCCTCGACGAAGCGGCGCGCCTGGGCCGCGTCGATCTCGACGACAGTTCGGTGCAGAACAACCTCGCCTATTACGGCGAGCTTCGTGCGCTTGCCAACAGCACGCGCAGCGCCGCGGTCGGCGCCTCGCCGGCTGCATCCGTATCCGCAACGCCGGCGCCTACGCCCGCGATGCCGGCCGACACCCAGACCGCGCACTAAGGCGCCAAGTCCTTCGCCGCCGCAGGGCGCACGGGACCGCCGCGATCAGAGCCATTTCAGCCCGTCGGCCACCGAGATGATCGCCGGCCCGAGCACCACGACGAAAAGCGCGGGCAGAATGAAGACGATCATCGGCACCGTCAGGATCGCGGGCAGCCGCGCCGCCTTTTCCTCCGCCTTCATCAGCCGCTGGTCGCGGAATTCGGCCGCCAGCACCCGCAGCGACTGCGCGAGCGGCGTGCCGTATTTCTCGGTCTGTTGCAGCGTATTCACCACGCCGCGGATCGCCGCCAGGTTGGTGCGCTGATTGAAATTGTCGAGCGCCTTCTGGCGTTCCGGCAGAAAGGCAAGCTCGACCGCCGTCAGGCCAAGCTCGTCGGCAAGCTCGGGCGCCGCACTCACCATCTCGCGGCCGACCCGGGTCAGCGCGGCATCGAGGCTCAAGCCCGCCTCGGCACAGATCACCATGAGATCGAGCGCATCGGGCAGGCCCTTCTGCATCGCGGCCCGCCTTTTGTCGGCCGCGTTCTTGAGATAGATGTCGGGCGCCGCGAGGCCGAGCAGCACCAGGCCGAAGGAAACCATCATGCGCAGCGGCTCCTTCAGGGGCAGGGCCTGGAGGAGATAGAGCGAGATCAATGCCGCCGCCGCGGCGAGCAGCGGCAGGCTCAGCTTGCAGAAAAGATAGAGGACCAGCGCATCGCGGCCGCGAAAGCCGGCGCGCTCGAGCTTGATTTGCGCCTTGACCGCCTGGGCGCTGCGCCGCAGGTTGAACCGGTGCACCGTGCGATGGATGAACCCGTCCTTGAGCAGGATCCCGCGGCCGCGCCGCTCGGGCCGCAGCATCTCGCCCCGCAAAGCCTGGCGGCGGGCGGCGAGCGCCTTGAGCCGCGGCGTCAGCGGATCGCGCACCACCAGCGCCTGCCACACCGCGGCCAGGGTCACGATGCAGGTCGCCGCCGCCGCGAAGATGACGAGATCTTCGAACTTCAGTCCGAAGGGGATGAGGGCCGCGATCGTCATATTTCGAACTTCACCATCTTGGCCATGACGGCGATGCCGATGGCCATGCTGACCAGGCCCGCCGTCAGCAGCATCACGCCGCGCGGGTCGCGGAACAGTTTCATCACGTAATTGTTGTCGACCACCATCAGCACCCCGAACATGATGAACGGCAGGGCGCCGATGATCATGGCGCTGGCCTTGGCTTCCGAGGACATGGCCTTGACCTTGAGCCGCATCTGGCGGCGGCGGCGGAGGATCTCGGACAGATTCTCCAGCGTCTCGGCGAGGTTGCCGCCGGTTTCGCGCTGCACGCCGAGGCTGATGACGAAGAAGCGGAATTCCGGCATATCGAGCCGTTCGGCCGCGGCACCGAGCGCTTCATCGAAGGACTGGCCGAGCCGCAGGCTCTGATCGATGCGGCGGAATTCGGCGCCGACCGGATCCGCCAGCTCATGGCCGACGGTGGTGATCGATTCCGACACCGGCAGGCCCGATTTCAAGCCGCGCACGATCAGGTCGATCGCCTCGGGGAACAGCGCGATGAAGGCGTTGCGCCGCCGCACCGCCATCCGGCTCACGATGAAATGCGGCAAACCCAAGCCGCAGGAGCAGCCGATCAGCAGGCTCACCAGCGGCGAGACATGCAGAAGACCGGCCGGCAGGAAGCCACTGAACAGGGTCACGCCGAAATTGATCATCACATATTGCGTGACACTGAACCGGCGTCCGGTGCTCATCAGCCGCTTCTGCAACGCTTCGCGCCGTGGCAGATGATGCCGCACCAGCCGGTCGAAACGGGGAAAGCGCGGCGCCGTCCGTCCCTCGGGCGGCACGGCCGCGGTCGCGGCCACCTCGATGCCGTGGCGGGACTTGAGATCGGTCATGCGACGCTTGAAACGGCGGCTCTCGCGCTGCCCGCCGCCGAGGAAGGCCATCAGCACGAGGATCGCCGCCAGCACCAGGCAGCCGAGGATCACGGCCGGCAGCAGCGGGCCAGTTATGAGCGCTGCGGCCGGCGCGGTCATACCGCCTCCAGCAGGGCGCGGCCAAGCCCGTAATATTCCGCCCGCGGCAGGAAATGCGGCCGCATGCCCGTGGGGTTGAAGGATCCCTTGAGCAGGCCGTCGGCGCCCTCGCCCTGATATTGATAGAGGAAGAGATCCTGGGTGGTGATGACGTCGCCCTCCATGCCCACCACTTCCATGATATGGGTGATGCGGCGCACGCCATCGCGCATGCGGCTGACCTGCACGATCAGATTGACCGCGGCGGCGATCTGGGTGCGCACCGCCTTGCTCGGCAGGTTGACGCCGGCCATGCCGAACATGTTCTCAAGCCTGGTCAGCGCCTCGCGCGGGCGGTT
>CALCYJ010000188.1 GCA_937905845.1 uncultured Rhodospirillales bacterium | reverse complement strand
GAGATGGTCCGGTGCAAGACCAACCAGGTGCGCGTCCCCGCCCACGCCGAGATCGTCATCGAGGGCCGGATCCTGCCCCATGTGCGCGAGCCGGAAGGACCCTTTGGCGAGTTTCCGCAATATTACGGTCCGCGCGCCAACCGCGAAGTGATCCAGGTCGATGCGATCACGCAGCGAAGCCAGCCGATCTTCCATACGATCGTCGGCGGTGGCATGGAGCATCTCGTGCTGGGCGAAATCCCACGCGAGGCGACGCTGCTCGATCACCTCCAGCGCAGCTTCGCCTCCGTGCGCGATGTCCGCCTGCCGCGCGGCGGTACCTGCCGCTATCATCTGGTGGTCAAGATCGACAAGACCAACGACGGCGAGCCGAAGAACATCATCCTCGGCGCCTTCGGCGGTCATTATGACGTTAAGCGGGTCGTCGTGGTCGATCGGGATGTCGATATCGACGATCCGGTCGAGGTCGAATGGGCGATTGCGACGCGCTTTCAGGCCGACCGCGATCTGATTGTGGTTTCGGGCGCGCAAGGGTCCAAGCTCGATCCATCGACCGACGGCGGCATCGGCGCGAAGATGGGGATCGACGCGACCAGGCCGGTGGATGCCGATCCGAATGTATACCGGCGCATCGGCGTCAAAGGATTGGAAGCGGTCGATCTGGCGGTTGCGCTGCAACCCGATGGGGAAGCGGCGCTCGCGCGCATCCTCGCCGCACAGAATCAGACGGATTGGTAAGTCGCGGGCGCGGGCGGTATGGTGCGCGTGCCGCCGCTTCTGGTATGAATCCGGCAATTGCCGCGCCGTGAGCGTGGCCGGAAGGATGGTCCACGATGGCGCAGCCCGCCGCCGGATCGATGTCGGAGAGGGATGCGGACCGCCCCTGGGTCGGGCAATCGATTGCGCGCGTCGAGGATGCCGCCCTGCTCGGCGGCTGTGGCCGCTTCATCGACGATCTCGGCATGCGCCCCGGCACGCTGCATGCCGCCATCCTGCGCTCGCCCCATGCCCATGCCGATATCACCGCCATCGATGCGACGGCGGCGCGGGCGGCGCCGGGAGTTGTGGCGGTCCTGACGGGCGAGGATGTCACGGCCTTGACCTCGAGCCTCGTCGTCGGCGTGAAGGCGCCGGTCGAATGCTGGCCCATCGCGGTCGGGCGCGTCCGTTATGCCGGTGAGCCGGTTGCCATCGTCATCGCGGCGGACCGCTACAAGGCCGAAGACGCGGCCGATCTCATCGAGGTTCGCTATCGCCTGCGCCCGGCGGTGATCGATCCGCTGGCGGCGCTGTCGCCGGAGGCGCCGGTGCTGCACGAGGGGTTCGGCGGCAATGTCGCGAGCGACCGGCACTTTCGCTACGGCGACCCCGAGCGGGCCTTTGCCGCGGCCGCTCATCACGTTGCCATCGCCATCCGCTATCCGCGCAATTCCTGCACGCCGATCGAAACCTACGGCGTCATCGCCGATTATGATGCGGGCGAGGATTCCTTCGACGTTCTCGCCAATTTCCAGGGACCCTTCAGCATTCATGCGGTGCTGTCGCGGGCGCTGCGGGTGCCGGGAAACCGTTTGCGGCTGTGCACGCCACCCGATTCGGGCGGCAGTTTCGGCGTCAAGCAGGGCGTCTTTCCCTATATCGTCCTGATCGCCGCGGCCGCGCGTGCGGTCGGGCGCCCGGTCAAATGGATCGAGGATCGGCTCGAACATCTCACGGCCTCGGTCTCGGCGACCAACCGCGCCACGAACCTGAGCGCGGCGGTGACCGCGGACGGGCGGATCCTGGCGCTCGACTGGGATCAGGTCGAGGATTGCGGCGCGCATTTGCGCGCGCCCGAGCCCGCGACGCTCTATCGCATGCATGGCAACCTCACGGGCGCCTATGACATCCGGCATCTCGCGGTGCGCAACCGCGTCGTCGTCACCAACAAGACGCCGACCGGGCTCAACCGCGGCTTCGGCGGCCCGCAGGTCTATTTCGCGCTCGAGCGCCTGGTGCAGCGGATCGCGCTCCGGCTCGGCCTCGATCCGCTGGAGGTCATCGGGCGGAATCTCGTTCCCGCCGACGCCTTTCCCTATCGGACGGCGTCCGGCGCCCTGCTCGATTCCGGAAATTATCAGGAGGCCCTGGCGCGCGGCGTCGCGCAAGGCGGCCTCGATGCGCTGAAGGCCCGCCGAGACGCGGCGCGTGCCGAGGGGCGTCTCTATGGGATCGGCTATGTGGCTGTGGTCGAGCCGAGCGTCTCGAACATGGGCTATATTTCCACGGTTCTGACCGCGGCGGAGCGGCGAAAAGCCGGACCGAAGAACGGCGCGCAGGCGACGGCGACGATAGCGATCGATCCGGTCGGCGGCGTCAGCGTCCATGTCGCCTCGGCGCCGCAGGGGCAGGGGCATCGGACGGTGCTGTCCCAGGTCGTGGCCGACGTGTTCGGCCTGACGCCCCAGGATGTTCGCGTCAATACCGAGATCGATACGGCGAAAGACGCCTGGTCGATTGCATCGGGCAATTATTCGAGCCGGTTCGCACCGGCGGTGGCGGGAGCGGCGAAGCTCGCGGCGCTGCGCCTGGCCGCGCGGCTGTCGCGTGTGGCCGCGAGCCGGTTGAACGTCGATGTCGAGGATATCGCCTTCGTCGGCGGCGAGGTCCGCTCGAAGCGCAATCCCGACAATCGGATCGCCTTTGCCCGCCTGGCCGCGCTCAGCCATTGGTCGCCGGGCTCGCTGCCCGATGATATCGGCCAGACGATCCGCGAGACCGTCTTCTGGACCCCGCCGGCGCTGACCGCGCCCGATGAGGACGACCGGGTCAATTCCTCCCTGTGCCATGGTTTCATCTTCGATTACTGCGGCGTCGAGATCGACCGCATCACCTTGCAGACGCGGATCGACCGTTACGTGACCACGCATGATTGCGGCACCATCCTGCATCCCGGGATGGTGGATGGGCAAATTCGCGGCGGCTTCGCCCAGGCGCTCGGGGCCGCGCTTTACGAGGAATATGCCTATGCGCCGGACGGCAGTTTCCTGACCGGCACCTTCGCCGATTATCTCCTGCCGACCGCCGTCGAGGTTCCCGAGCCCGTCATCGTGCATCTGGAGACGCCGTCGCCCTTCACGCCGCTCGGTGCCAAGGGGGTCGGCGAAGGCAATTGCATGTCGACGCCGGCCTGCATCGCCAATGCCGTCGCCGACGCGCTCGGCGCCGAGGATGTGGAATTGCCGCTGGTGCCGGCGAAGCTCGTAGCGCTCGTTCGCGGCCCGGAACCGGCGGCGCCCGCAGGAAAGCCGGCCGGCGCGGCCCGACCCGACGGAGACGGCCGGCGCCTGCGCGGCGAGGGACAGGCCGCCGTCGAGGCGCCGCCCGATCGTGTCTGGGCCATGCTGCTCGATCCCGGCACGCTCAAGGCGGTGATCCCGGGATGCCACGATGTCGTGGAAGTCTCCGCCACGCATTTCCGCGCCGAAGTGACGCTTGGCATCGGCCCGGTGAAAGGCCGCTACCGGGCCGAGGTGATTTTGTCCGACCTCGATCCGCCGCGCGCGGTGACGCTCGGCGGCTCAGCGGACGGCGCGCTCGGCTTCGGCCGCGGCGAGGGCCGCGTCACCCTGACGCCGGATGGTACCGGCGGCACGATCGTGCACTATGTCTATGAGGCGGCACTTGGCGGGAAGATCGCCAGTGTCGGCGGCCGGCTGCTCGACGGCGCGATGCGGGTCGTCATCGGACAATTCTTCGCCAATCTCGCCCGCGCGGCCGGCGGCTCACGGCGGTCGGGGCTTGGGCCGTCGTCGCTGCTGTCCCTGCTGCGCCGTTTGTTCCGGAGGCGGTCGTGAAGCCCGCGGCCTTCGATTATGTTCGTGCCGAAAGCCTCGACGAGGCGTTGGGCGTTCTGGCGGCGGAGGGCGGCGATGCGCGCATCCTCGCCGGCGGCCAGTCGTTGATGGCGATGCTGAACATGCGCCTGGCGAAGCCCGAAGTCCTGATCGACATCATGCGGCTGGCGGAGCTTGACCGGATCGAGGACGAAAGCGGCACGGTGACGGTCGGCGCCGGTGTTCGCCAGGCAACATTGATGGCATGGCCGGGGCTTGGCGCGAAATTGCCGCTGGCGGCCCTGGCGCTGCCCTGGACGGGGCATGTCCAGACCCGCAGCAAGGGGACGGTCTGCGGCTCGATCGCACATGCCGATCCGAGCGCGGAAATGCCGCTCGTGCTGCTGGCGCTGGGCGGCTCGGTCCATCTGCGCAGCGCCAAGCGCCGCCGGCGCCTCGCGGCCGGCGATTTCCTGACCGGCATGATGGCGACCGCCCGCGCCGACGACGAGCTGATCGAGGCGGTCTCCTTTCCGGTCGTGGCCGGCGGGCGCTGCGCCTTCCGCGAAGTGGCGCGGCGGCAGGGCGATTTCGCCATCGTCGCCTGCGCCGCCGTTGGGACCCGAACGGGCGTGCGGCTTGCCGTCGGCGGCGTCGCGGACGTGCCGGTGGCGCGGGACTGGCCGCGGCTCGATGGCAGCGCGCTCGATGACGCGCTGAATGCCTTCGCCTATGAACTCGATGCGCGCGATGATCTTCACGCGACGGCGCGCTATCGCCGCGACCTGGTACGCCTGATCGGCCGCGATCTGGTGCGGGAGGTGTTGTCATGAGCCGGCTGGCGTCCGACCGCCGCGCCCCTGTCCGCTTCACCCTGAACGGTGCTTCGGCCGAGGGCGAGGCGGAGCCGCGTCTGCTGCTGACCGATTTCCTGCGCCATCAGATCGGGGCGACCGGAACCCATGTCGGGTGCGAGCACGGCGTCTGCGGCGCCTGCACGATCACCATCGACGGCCACCTGGCGCGCGCCTGCCTGACGCTTGCCGTTCAGATCGAGGGTTGCGCGGTGCGCACCGTCGAGGGCCTGGCGCCGGCGCCCGACCGGCTCGGCACGCTGCAATCGGCCTTCCGGCGGCACCACGCGCTGCAATGCGGCTTCTGCACCGCCGGCATCCTGATGTCGCTCGATCACTTTCTGCGGGAGCATCCGGCGCCCGGGGAAAGCGAGATCCGCGATCTTCTGAGCGGTCATCTGTGCCGCTGCACGGGCTATACGCCCATCGTCCGCGCGGCGCTGGAAGCCGCCGTCGAACTGGCCCGGAACGCGGGAGGGGAAAAGGGATAGATGCTCGATCTCGGAACCAGCTTTGCCTCAAGCGTCGCGCGCGATGGCGGAATGGTGGCGATCGTCGATGGCGACGTTCGCCTGACCTATGCGCAATGGCATGGCAGGATCTCGTCCCTGGTCGTGGCCTTCGACCGGATCGGGTTGAAGCCCGGCGACCATCTGGTCACGGTGCTACAGAACAACTGGCAGGCGGCGACGATCCATTGGGCCTGCCAATTCGCCGGCATCGTGATCACGCCGATCAACTGGCGGAGCAAGGCCGACGAACTCGATTTCTACATCGAGAATTCGGACGCGCGCGCCGTCGTCTTCCAGGGCATTTCCGCTGAAGCCGCGGCCGGATCGAAGGAAGCGCAAGCCCGCTGCCGCATTGCCATCGGCGATCGGGCGATCGAGGATGCGGGCGCCATTTCCTTTGAACAGATGATTGCGGAGCCGGCGCCCGACGCCGATCCGCGCGCGCGTGCCGATGCCTGGTCGGTCATGCTCTACACCTCGGGCACGACGTCGCGGCCGAAGGGCGTGCCGCGCCGGCATTATGTCGAGCGCGCCGCGAGCCTCGCCCATGTCGCGCAGAATCTCTATGGGCGCTACGAGCGCACGCTGGGCGTGATGCCGCTCTATCACACGATGGGCGTGCGGTCGCTGATCGCCATGTCGCTGATCGGCGGCCGGTTCGTGTGCCTGCCGCGCTATGACGCCCCGGCGGCGCTTGCCCTCATCGCAGCCGAGAAGATCACCAATCTCTATCTGGTTCCGACCCTCTATCACGATCTTGTCCATGCAAGGGAATTCGCCGCGGCGGACGTGTCGAGCGTGCGCAAGCTCGGCTTCGCCGGCGCCGCGATGACCGACGGCCTGCTGAAAGTGCTGAGCGAGGCCTTCAAGCCGGACCTGTTCGTCAATCACTACGGCAGTTCGGAAATCTATACATTCACCATCGAGCAGAACGCGGCCGCGAAGCCCGGTTCCGCCGGCAAGGCCGGCATCAACCAGCGCGTCCGGGTGGTGAAGTTGAATGCCGGCTCGGTGACGGACGTGGCCGCGATCGGCGAGGAGGGGGAGATCGCGGCGCTGCTGGCGGGCGATGAATCCTTCGAGGGCTACTGGCGGCGTCCCGAGGCGGACGCGAAGGCCTTGCGCGAGGGCTGGTATTTCACCGGCGATACCGGCTATGTCGATGGCGACGGCGATCTGTTCGTCACCGGCCGTGTCGACGACATGATCATCACCGGCGGCGAGAACGTGTCGCCGGTCGAGATCGAAAGCTGCCTGTCGCGTCACCCGGCGGTGTCGGAGGTTGCCGTCGCCGGACTCGCGGACGAAAAATGGGGCAAGATCGTCACCGCCTTCGTGAAACGGAAGGCGCTGGTGAGCGAGCAGGATCTGGAGCTTTTCTGCCGCCGCTCCGGCCTTGCCGATTTCAAGCGCCCGCGCCGTTTCGTCTTTGTCGATGCCATCCCGAAATCGCCGGTCGGCAAGCTGTTGCGGCGCCTGCTGGTCGCGGGCGAATACAAGCCGGAACGCGCGCCGCCGTCAAACACCATCTGATTTGCCAACCTTCAGAAAAAAGGAATCCCGCTTTGTCCTCTCCGATCCCATTCTCCGATCCACGCCTGGTGCAACTCGATGGTTTTCGGGTCGAGATCGATGAGGCCCACGAGCGCGCCGACCTCATCCTCGACCGCCCGCCCTATAACGTCATCTCGATGCCGCAACGCGATCAGCTCCGGCTGGTGTTCGAGGCGCTGGACGAGGACGACCGTATGCGCGTGATCGTGATCCGGGCGGAGGGCGAGCATTTTTCCAGCGGCGGCAATATCGCCGGCTTCCTCGAAGCCTCGCCCGAGCATGTCTCGAAGCTCGCCTGGAACATCGCGGCGCCCGCCCGCTGCGCCAAGCCGGTGATCGTCGCCAATCGCGGCTATTGCTTCGGTGTCGGGTTTGAACTGTCGCTGGCCTGCGATTTCCGCATCGCGTCCGAGACGACCTTCTATGCGCTCCCCGAACAGAAGCTCGGCCAGATCCCGGGGTCGGGCGGTTCGGCGCGCTTGCAGAAGATGATCGGGATCACCCGCACCAAGGATATCGTGATGCGCTCGAAACGCATTTCCGGACGGCAGGCGCAGGAATGGGGCATCGTGACCGAATGCGTGGCGGACACCGATCTCGAAAAGGCGACCGGCAAGCTGGTCGCCGAGCTTCGCACTTTCTCGCCCCTGGCCCAGCGCACGGCGAAGAAGCTCTTGAACGATACGGAAGATTCGATCCTGTCGATCGCGATCGAATTGGAAGGCCATTGCTACAGCCGCCTGCGCCAGTCGGAGGATTTCCGGGAAGGGGTCGAGGCTTTCAACACCAAGCGCGCGCCCAAATTCACCGGCCGGTGATTGCGGGCGCCGATCGGACGAAGTGGCGGCGGGAAGGCTACGGGGAGGGAACATGGCGACGAAAAAGCGTGACATCGTGATCGCCGGTTATGTGGAAACGGCGATCGACTTCAAGACCGGGCGCAGCGCCTATGATCTCGCCGGCGAAGCGCTGGCCGGCCTGCTCGCCGCCACTGGCATCGAAAAGGACGTCATCGACGGCCTCGCCGTGACGGTGCCGCTGAGCGAGGCGCCCAATCCGTTTTTCGCCGTCTATATGACCGAGGCGCTCGGCCTTACGCCGACCTGGCTGAATTACGGCGGCACGGGCGGCTGCTCGGCGACGGGCGGTGTCGCGCGCGCCGCCTCCGCCATCCGCGACGGCCAATGCGAGGTCGCAATCGTCCTCTCGGCCGACGCGCCTAGCACCGCCTGGCGGGCGCAATACGGCGCCTATCGCGGGGAATTCCAGGACCCGCCCGGCGTGCAGGGACCGCCGGCGAGTTTCGGCCTGCTGATGAGCCGCTATCATCATCAATACGGCATCAAGACGGAGGCGCTGGGCAAGATCGCGATCACGCAGCGCGAGCATGCGCTTCACAACGCGAATGCCTATGCGAAATTCAAGAAGCCCCTGACGATGGAAGATTATCTTCAGTCCCGGGTCATCGCCGATCCCCTGCGGCTGCTCGATTGCGTCATGTTCTGCGACGGCGCCAATGCCTTCCTGGTGACGACGCCGGCGCGGGCGCGCAGCCTCGGCATCACCAAGATGGTCTATCCGACCGCCTATGCCGAGATCACCAACCTCAACGGCAATCTGCCCTGTCCCGATATTACCGAGACCGGATTCTCGCGGATCGCGCCGAAGGTCTATCGGCAGTCGGGGCTGACGCCCAAGGATATCCGGATGTTTCACCCCTACGACGATTTCACCATCGCCGTGCTGATGCAGTTCGAGGATTTCGGCTTTTGCAAGCGCGGGCAGGGCAGCGATTTCACCCTCGACACCGATCTTTCCCATCTGGGCGCGCTGCCGCTCAATACCGGCGGCGGGCAGATTTCCGCCGGCCAGCCCGGCCTTGCCAGCGGCGGTCTCAATCTTGCGGAAGCGGTGCGGCAGATGTTCGGCGAAGGCGCCGGCCGTCAGGTCGAGGAGCCCAGGAATGCGCTCGTCACCGGCATCGGCGTCATCCCCTATGCGCGGAACTGGGGCACCAGCGCCGCCATGATCCTGGAGGCCTAAGAATGGTGGAAGCGAAGACCGCGGTGGAGACGAAGGTGGAGCGTCCGGTTCCCACGCCATCTATCTATGTCGATACGGCGCCGTTCTGGGACGGCGCCAGAAACGGCAAGCTGGTGCTGCAATATTGCCGGGATACCGGAAAGTTTCAGCACTATCCGCGCCCGGTGAGCCTTTATACCGGCAGCCGTAATCTCGGTTGGCGCGAAGTGTCGGGCAAAGGCGTGATCTATGCCTGTACCGTGATCCGGGTCATGGGGCCCGGTCTTGCCGGCCGGCTGCCGCTGTCGCTCGCCACCATCGAACTCGACGAGGAGGTCCGGATGCTCGGCAATATCCTCGGCGCCGATCCGGACGGCGTTGCCATCGGTCAGCGCGTTGAGGTCACCTGGGACCGGCTCGCAGACGAGGTTCCCTATCCAGCCTTCCGACTGGCCTAGGGCAGGGCACCGGTCATGCGGCTGGAAACGATCCTCCGCGCGCAGGTGGTCCGCCATCCCGACAAGATGGCGCTGATCTGCGACGGCGAGCGGCTCTGCTATCGGGAGCTGGGGATGAGGATCGCGCGGGTCGCGAGCGGTCTTGAGGCGGCGGGGATTAAGCCCGGTGATCGCATCGTCCTGTTCCTGTCCAACGGTCCGGCGGTCGTCGAATTGTTCTATGCCGCTTTCTCGCTCGGCGCGATCGTCGTTCCCGTCACCACGCGGCTTACCGCCCACGAGCTGCGCCATATCTGCGCGGACAGCGCGCCCGCCGCCATCGTCTACGAAGGATCGGGCGAAGCAATCGGGGAGGTCTTGCAGGCCAATCCGCATGCCGTGCGGATCACGCTGGGGCCGCCGGCCTTAGGCGCCGTCGCCTACGATGCCCTTCGGCAATCGGAAGCGGCCCCGCTGCCGGCCCTGTCGCTCCATTCCGACGATGCTCTCATCCTCTATACGTCGGGCACGACCGGCCGGCCCAAAGGGGCGATCATCACCCATTCGAACATCGTCACCCAGCATTGCTTCGTCAACGCGGTCGAATGGGGCATTTCGCGCGAGGATTGCTTTCTGGTGACGACGCCGCTCGCCCATCGTACCGGCTTTGCCCGGCTGGCCAATGCGCTGACGCTCGGCGGTACGCTGGTGGTGATGAGGAAGTTCGATCCCGGGCAGGCCGTCGCCACGATCGAGCGGGAGAAAATCACCGTGGCCGGCATGGTGCCGACCGTGTGCCGTTTGCTGCTGCCGGAAATAGAGGCCGATCCGTCGCGGTGCGCGTCGCTGCGGCGGATTGTCGTCACCGGCGAAGCCTTCCCCGTCGATCTCAAGCGCCGGTTCCTGGCGCTGCTGCCAAAGGCGCGGCTGGTCTCGTTCTTTGCGATGACGGAGGTCGGCGGCGTGACGCTGCTGTCCCATGAAGAGCAATTCGACCACGCGGCCTCGATCGGCCGGCCGATGCCGGGGGTCGAGGTGCGGATCGTCGATGATGCCGGCGGGCCGGTGAAAACCGGCGAGCCCGGGGAGCTTCTCGTCCGGGTGGGTGAGCCCGGCCGCTACGCGGTGATGCGCGGCTATTACAATCGCCCGGAGGAAACGGCGGAGGCGATCGAGGATGGTTGGATGCGGACCGGCGATATCGCGACGGCGGACGCGGCGGGGTATCTCTATATCGTCGATC
>CALCYJ010000187.1 GCA_937905845.1 uncultured Rhodospirillales bacterium | reverse complement strand
GACGGCATCTCTATGTTCTGGGCGCCAATCCCCGCGCGGCCCAGCTCAACGTCATCTCGGCCCTGCGCTATGTGACCCTGGCCTTCATCGCCGCGAGCACGCTCGCTGCCTTCGCCGGGATCGTGCTGCAATCGCAGCTCCAGGTCGGGCAGAGCTCGGTCGGGCAGGAATACCTGTTGCCGGCCTTTACCGCCGCGTTGCTGGGTGCGACCTCGATCCGGCCCGGCCGGGTCAATGTCTGGGGCACGATCCTCGCCGTCGCGGTGCTCGCCGTGACCGTGGCGGGACTCAACCAGCTCGGCGCGCCGTTCTTCGTCGAGCCCTTGTTCAACGGCGCGATGCTGATCCTGGCCGTGGGTCTCGCGGTAACCGCCTCGCGGCGGCGGGTGATGACCGGCACCAAGGCCGACGCGGCTCTGCTCGTGGCACCACCGATCTCCGAGACTCCCGTCTCCGGCGCCTCGTCCGGCGCCGCGAAAGACGCGCGTTGAGCGACCATCCGCCCGCAAGGCCCGGGGCCGGGCGCGCCGTCGTCATGGGTGTCGCCGGCAGCGGCAAATCCTCGGTGGGTGCCGCGCTGGCGCAGCGCGCGGGTGCCACCTATGTCGATGGCGACACGCTGCATTCTCCGGACAATCTGCGGAAAATGTCGGCGGGGATTCCGCTCGGCGACGACGACCGTAATCCCTGGCTGGTCAAGGTGGCGGAGACGCTGCGTGCTGCAACGGGCCCGACTCTGGTCGGCTGCTCCGCGCTGAAGCGGCGCTACCGCGACCTGATCCGCGAGCGCGTCGGCGGCGATGTGCTGTTCATCCATCTCACCGGTCCGCGCGACGTGATCGCCGGATACATGCGCGCGCGGACCGGCCACTTCATGCCGCCCAGCCTGCTCGACAGCCAATATGCCGCGCTCGAGCCGCTCCAGCAGGATGAGCTGGGCTTTGCCGTCAGCGTTGCACAGCCGCTGGACGCCGTGGTGGCCGAGGCCAAGCGCAAGCTCGACCAGGGCATCTGGGGGCCGAGCACCTTGGGGCAGGGCGGCCGGGGGCAGGGCGCCGGGCGAGCCGCGCCATGATCACCCGCTACGCGTTCTTCGAGGGTTCGATCCGGGAAGGCCAGGCCGCTGCATTCCGCGATGCGGTGCTGCGGGAACTGGTGCCGACCTGGCGGGCCTTTCCCGGCATCCTCGCGGTCCGGGTCTCCTTCCCACAGGCGCGGGACGACGGTGCCCCCGAGATGGCGCTCATCCTCGCCGTGGATTATCCCGATCGCGCGGTGCTGGAGCGGGCGCTGGCCAGCGAGGCCCGCAAGACCAGCCGCGCCACGACGGAGCGCCTGTTGCCCCGTTTCTTTTCGGGCCGGATCTATCACCACGTCACCGAGCAGATGACGTTCGCGCCGATGGCGTAGTGGGGCGCGCTAGCCGTGCGCCGCCAGATCCTCCGGTAGGAAGAGATCGGAAGA
>CALCYJ010000186.1 GCA_937905845.1 uncultured Rhodospirillales bacterium | reverse complement strand
ATCTTCATCGACATGCACAAGGAAGGCGCCGCCTTCCGCAGCCTGATGAACAATTTCGCCATCGCCATCTCCATCGGCCTGCAATATGGCGTGCCGCTGGAGGAATTCGTCGAGGCCTTCACCTTCACCCGCTTCGAGCCCAATGGCATCGTCGAGGGCAATGACGCGATCAAGATGGCGACCTCGATCCTCGATTACGTCTTCCGCGAACTCGCCATCTCCTATCTCGGCCGCAACGACCTGGCCCATGCCGAGCCCGAAGACCTGCACCATGATTCCATCGGCCGCGGCGATGCGCAGGGCGACCTCCAGCCGCAGGCCTCATCCCGCCCCCTGAGCCAGCCGGCGATGATGCAGCTTGCCTCGAACGGCTATATGCGCTCGAACCTCTATGTCCTGCACGGGGGCGCGGGGCGCGGCGGCGCGAGCGCGACGATGGCGGCGGCGGGCGAGAGTATGGCGCTGATGGGCCAGCCGGCCTCCACGGCCTTCGCCGGCGGCGCCGTTGCGGTCACGGCGCATGCTACAATGGCGGACGGGCGGGCTGAGCGCCTGCGCGAGGCGCGGCTCAAGGGCTATGAGGGCGATGCCTGCGGCGAATGCGGCAATTTCACACTCGTGCGCAACGGCACCTGCATGAAGTGCGAGACCTGCGGCGCCACCAGCGGCTGCTCCTGATCGCCGGGCAGAGCAAACTTCAACTGGAGTATAAAAGTGGCAGAAATGGTACCCGTGTTCAACTTCAACAAGTACGACATATCGATGGATCACATCGCGAAGCGGCCGATAAAAGCGACGCGCGACGCGATCAGGCGCGCCAGAGGAATTATCATCGAAGGCACGAAGGAATTTGTCGATCCGGCGATGTTGGATGGAGCCGGTTACTACCGTTCGTCACCGTTCGTCAAAAATTGAACATCAATCGCCGGTGATGGATCCCTTGGTGCCGAACGCCGCGGCCAGGGCGGCCGCCGAGCGGGCGATCGCCTGGCGGGCGACGGCGATCTTGCCGTTCATGCCGAAGAACCCGTGGAACATGCCCTCGTAGCAGGTGAATTCCACCGCCACTCCGGCCGCCCTTAGGCGCTCGGCATAGGCCTTGCCCTCGTCTTTCAGCGGATCGAAGCCGGCGGTGATCACCAGGGCCGGCGGCAGACCGTGGAGATCCTGGGCCCGCAGCGGCGAAGCCCGCCAATCGAGCCGGTCCGCCGGCCCGTTCAGATAATGTCCGGCGAACCAGGCGATCGCCTCATGGGTCAGCATGTAGCCATCAGCCAGCTCGCGGTGGGAGGCGGTATCGCCCACCAGGTCGGTCGCGGGATAGATCAGAAGCTGGAAGGCGAGCCGCGGCCCCTGCTCGCGCGCCATCAGGCTGCATACGGCGGCGAGATTGCCGCCGGCGCTGTCGCCGCCGACCGCGATCCGCCGCGTATCGAGGGCGAGGTTGCGCCCCTCCACCGCCACCCAATGGAGCGCGGCATAGGCATCCTCGACCGCGGCGGGGAATTTATGCTCGGGCCCCATGCGGTAATCGACGCTGACGAGTGCCGCGCCCGACCGGTTGCATAATTCGCGGCAGATAATATCGTGGGTTTCGAGATCGCCGATCACCCAGCCGCCGCCGTGGTAATAGACCAGCACCGGCAGCCGGTCTTGGAGGCCGCTGCCCTTGGGCCGGTAGAGCCGCACCGGAATGTCGCCGTTCGGCCCGGTGGCGGCGAGATCGCGCACCAGCGCCACGTCGGGCTCCGGCCCCTGGAGCGCGCCGCGGGTTTCGAGATATTGCAGCCGGGCGGCGGCGGGCGAAAGCTCGTACCAGGGCTTGCGCCCGGACTGGGCGATCAGATCGAGGACGAAGCGGGCTTCCGGGTCGAGCGCCATGGCGGGATCCCTTTGCGGATCGTTGCATTTCCCGCCGCCATACTGGCGAGCACCCGGGCTTTACGCAAGAGAGCGCAGGTCGCAGGCGCCGGCGGGCGCGGGCGCGGGTGGCCGCTTTACGCCTTGGTTTCCGGCAGGGCGAGACGGAGATGCAGTTCGCGGAGCTGCTTTGCGCTCGCCTCGCTCGGCGCCTGCATCATCAGATCCTGCGCCTGCTGGTTCATCGGGAAGAGGATGATCTCGCGGATATTGGGCTCGTCGGCCAGCAGCATGACGATGCGATCGACCCCGGGCGCGATGCCGCCGTGCGGCGGCGCGCCGTAGCGGAAGGCGTTGAGCATGCCGCCGAAGCGGCGTTCCACCTCGTCCCGGCTGTAGCCGGCGATGCGGAAGGCCTCGATCATGATGTCGGGGCGGTGGTTGCGGATGCCGCCCGAGGAAAGCTCGATGCCGTTGCAGACGATGTCGTATTGATAGGCCAGGATGTCGCGCGGATCCTTGGTCTCCAGCGCCTCAAGCCCGCCTTGCGGCATGGAGAAGGGATTGTGGCTGAAATCGATCTTCTTCTCGTCCTCGTTCCATTCGTACATCGGGAAATCGACGATCCAGCAAAAGCGGAACACGCCCTTTTCCGCCAGATCCAGCTCGTCGCCGATGCGCAGCCGGGCCTGGCCGGCCAGCGCCGCCGCACTGGCCGCTTCGCCGCAGGAAAAGAACACCGCATCGCCGCCCTTCAGGCCGCAGGCGGTGGCGATGGCGGCCAGCCGCTCAGGATCGAGGTTCTTGGCGATCGGTCCCTTGGGCGTGCCGTCCGCCTCCAGCACGACATAGCCGAGGCCGCCGGCGCCCTCGCCCTTCGCCCAGTCGTTCATCTTGTCGAAGAAGCTGCGCGGGCGGGAGGCGGCGCCGGGTGCGGGAATGGCGCGCACCACCGCGCCGCCCGCAACGGCGCGGGCGAAGAGGCCGAAGGCGGAGCCGCGGAACGCCTCGGTCACGTCGGCGATAATCAGCGGATTGCGCAGATCGGGCTTGTCAGTGCCGTATTTCAGCAGCGCGTCGCGATAGGCGATGCGCGGGAAGGGCCGGCTGCTCGCCGGGCGGTTGCCGAATTCCTCGAACACGCCGTGCAGCACCGGCTCGACCACGGCAAAGACATCTTCCTGGGTGACGAAGCTCATCTCGATATCGAGCTGGTAGAATTCGCCCGGGCTGCGGTCCTTGCGCGCGTCCTCGTCGCGAAAGCAGGGCGCGATCTGGAAATAGCGGTCGAAGCCCGCCACCATCAGGAGCTGCTTGAACTGCTGCGGCGCCTGCGGCAGGGCATAGAAGGTGCCGGGATGAAGCCGGCTTGGCACCAGATAGTCGCGCGCGCCCTCGGGCGAGCTCGCGGTCAGGATCGGCGTCTGGAACTCGTGGAACCCCTGCTCGAGCATGCGCCGCCGGATCGAGGCGATCACCGCCGAGCGCAGCATGATGTTGCGGTGGACGGTCTCGCGCCTAAGGTCGAGAAAGCGGTATTTCAGCCGCATATCCTCGGGATAATCGGCCTCGGTGTTGATCGGAAAGGGCAGCGGCTCGGCCTCGGCGATGAGCGTGAGGGCGGAAATCTGTACCTCGATCTCGCCGGTCGGCAGCTTCGGATTGATCGTCTCCGGTGAGCGCTCGACCACCGTGCCGGTGACGGTG
>CALCYJ010000185.1 GCA_937905845.1 uncultured Rhodospirillales bacterium | reverse complement strand
CCGGGCTGAGGATGTTGTTGGTCGACATCATCAGCACGCGCGCCTCGAGCTGCGCCTCGAGCGAAAGCGGCACATGGACCGCCATCTGGTCGCCGTCGAAATCGGCATTGAAGGCGGCGCAGACCAGCGGGTGAAGCTGGATCGCCTTGCCTTCGATCAGCATCGGCTCGAACGCCTGGATGCCGAGCCTATGCAGCGTCGGCGCCCGGTTGAGCAGGACCGGATGCTCGCGGATGACCTCTTCCAGAATGTCCCAGACCTCGGGCCGTTCCTTCTCCACCATCTTCTTGGCCATCTTGACGGTGGCGGCCATGCCCTTGAGTTCGAGCTTGGAATAGATGAAGGGCTTGAACAGTTCGAGCGCCATCTTCTTCGGCAGGCCGCACTGGTGCAGCTTCAGCTCGGGCCCGACCACGATCACCGAACGGCCGGAATAATCGACGCGCTTGCCCAGAAGATTCTGGCGGAAGCGGCCCTGCTTGCCCTTGAGCATGTCGGAGAGCGACTTCAGCGGCCGCTTGTTGGCCCCGGTGATGACGCGGCCGCGCCGGCCGTTGTCGAACAGCGCGTCCACCGCTTCCTGGAGCATGCGCTTCTCGTTGCGCACGATGATGTCGGGCGCCCGAAGCTCGATCAGCCGCTTCAGCCGGTTGTTGCGGTTGATGACACGGCGATAGAGGTCGTTCAGATCGGAGGTGGCGAAACGGCCGCCGTCGAGCGGCACCAGCGGGCGCAGCTCTGGCGGGATCACCGGCACCACCGTGAGGATCATCCATTCCGGCCGGTTGCCCGATTCGATGAAGCTCTCGACCAGCTTCAGGCGCTTGACGATCTTCTTCGGCTTGACCTCGGACGTCGTCTCGGCCAGATCCTGGCGCAGCCGGTCGGCTTCGCGCTCGAGATCGAGGGCGACGAGAAGATCGCGGATGGCCTCGGCGCCGATCTTGGCGGTGAAGGCGTCCTCGCCATATTCCTCCTGGGCGCGCAGATCCTGGTCTTCGCCCAGCCGATCATGCAGCTTCAGCGGCGACAGGCCGGGCTCGATGACGACGTAGTTTTCGAAATAGAGGATGCGCTCGAGATCCTTGAGCGTCATGTCGAGCAGCAGACCGATGCGGCTGGGCAACGACTTCAAGAACCAGATATGGGCGACGGGCGAGGCCAGTTCGATATGCCCCATGCGCTCGCGCCGCACCTTGGAGAGCGTGACCTCGACGCCGCATTTCTCGCAGGTGATGCCGCGGTACTTCATGCGCTTGTATTTGCCGCACAGGCACTCGTAATCCTTGATCGGACCAAAGATGCGGGCGCAGAACAGGCCGTCGCGCTCCGGCTTGAAGGTCCGGTAGTTGATGGTCTCGGGCTTCTTGATCTCACCGAAGGACCACGACTTGATCCGCTCGGGCGAGGCGATGGAGATCTTGATCTGATCGAAGCTCTGGGTTCCGGCCGGCTGGCCGAAAATATTCATCAACTCATTCATCGAAGATCTCTCCTAGGCTTGGCTCCGGCTCGCGCCGGAGGCGGCCGGAGCCAATCGGCTCCGGTCGCAATGCACCCGGTAATTTCCGCCGCCACCGACGCTGCCGTCCGGTGGCTCAGTAATCTCTCTGCGTCAGTTCGACATTGAGGCCGAGCGAACGCATCTCCTTGACCAGCACGTTGAAGCTTTCCGGAATGCCGGCTTCGAAATTGTCGTCGCCGCGCACGATCGCCTCATAGACCTTGGTGCGGCCGGCGACATCGTCCGACTTCACCGTCAACATCTCCTGCAGCGTATAGGCCGCGCCATAGGCCTGGAGCGCCCAGACCTCCATCTCGCCGAACCGCTGGCCGCCGAACTGCGCCTTGCCGCCCAGCGGCTGCTGGGTGACCAGGCTGTAGGGACCGATGGAGCGGGCATGGATCTTGTCGTCCACCAGATGGTGCAGCTTCAGCATGTAGATGTAGCCGACCGTCACCCGGCGGTCGAACGACTCGCCGGTGCGGCCATCGGTCAGCGTCACCTGGCCGGACGAATCGAGCCCCGCCCGGTTCAGCATCTCGACGATATCCTCCTCGTGCGCCCCGTCGAACACCGGGGTCGCCATGGGAACGCCGAAGGTCAGGTTGCGGCCGAGTTCGAGAAGCTGCTCCTCGTCGAGGTCGGCCATCTTCTGGTCGAACTCCGCCTTGCCATAGGTGACGCGGAGCAGCTTGCGCAGCTCTTCCGTCTTGGTGCCGCGCTGGATACGCGCCAGCATCTGCCCGATCTGGCGGCCAAGGCCGTGGCTGGCCCAGCCGAGATGCGTCTCCAGGATCTGCCCGACATTCATGCGCGAGGGCACGCCCAGCGGATTGAGCACGATATCGACCGGCGTGCCGTCCTCGAGATAGGGCATGTCCTCTTCGGGCATGATGCGGGAGATGACGCCCTTGTTGCCGTGGCGGCCGGCCATCTTGTCGCCGGGCTGGAGCTTGCGCTTCACCGCGACGAAGACCTTGACCATCTTCATCACGCCGGGCGGCAGCTCGTCGCCGCGCTGCAGCTTCTCCACCTTGTTCTCGAAGCGCGCCTGAAGCCTGGCGATGGCATCGTCATACTGGCGGCGCAGCGCCTCGATGTCGGAAACCGCCTTCTCGTTCTTCAGGTTGATCTGCCACCAGTGATGGCGATGCAGCTCGTCCAGCACGGCTTCGGTGATCTTGCCGCCCTGCTTGAAGCCCTTGGGTCCGCTCTCCGCCATCTTGCCGACCAGGAGGTCGCGCAGCCGGGCATAGATATTGCGTTCCAGGATTTCGCGCTCGTCGCTCTTGTCCTTGGCCAGGCGTTCGATCTCCTGGCGCTCGATGGCCAGCGCGCGCTCGTCCTTCTCGATGCCGTGGCGCGAGAAGACCCGCACCTCGACCACCGTGCCGGTGACGCCGGGGGGCAGGCGCAGCGAGGTGTCGCGCACATCGGAGGCCTTCTCGCCGAAGATGGCGCGGAGCAGCTTTTCTTCGGGCGTCATCGGGCTTTCGCCCTTGGGCGTGATCTTGCCGACCAGGATGTCGCCCGGCTGCACCTCGGCGCCGATATAGACGATGCCCGCCTCGTCGAGGTTCTTCAGTCCCTCTTCGCCGACATTGGGAATGTCGCGGGTGATTTCCTCCGGCCCGAGCTTGGTGTCGCGGGCCATCACCTCGAACTCCTCGATATGGATCGAGGTGAAAACATCGTCCTTGACGATGCGTTCCGAGATGAGGATCGAATCCTCGAAATTATAGCCGTTCCACGGCATGAAGGCGACGAGGACATTGCGCCCCAGCGCCAGCTCGCCAAGCTCGGTCGAGGGACCGTCGGCGATGATGTCGCCGGCCTGCACCAAGTCGCCGACCCTGACCAGCGGCCGCTGGTTGATGCAGGTGTTCTGGTTGGAGCGCTGGAATTTCAGCAGATTGTAGATATCGACGCCCGAGCGCGACAGATCGGTCTCCTCGCTCGCCCGGACCACGATGCGGGTAGCATCCACCTGATCGACGACGCCCGAGCGCCGCGCCACGATGGTGACGCCCGAATCGCGCGCCACCACTTCCTCCATGCCGGTGCCGACCAGCGGCGCCTCGGCGCGAATGAGCGGCACCGCCTGACGCTGCATGTTCGAGCCCATGAGGGCGCGGTTGGCGTCGTCGTTCTCCAGGAACGGGATGAGGGCCGCCGCCACCGAGACGAGCTGCTTGGGCGAGACGTCGATGTAATCGATACTGTCGGGCCGGGCGACGATGAAGTCGCCGCCGCGCC
>CALCYJ010000184.1 GCA_937905845.1 uncultured Rhodospirillales bacterium | reverse complement strand
GCAGGCCCGCGGCATAGAGCAGTTCGAGCAACGCGACCAGGCGCAAACCCTCCGACCCCGTCTTCGCCCGCGCCGCGGCGAGCAGGCGTTCGCCCTCCGCCTCGCTCCGGACCTTGGGCAGCGGCCGCCGTCGCCGCGGGCTTTCCAGAAGGCGGGCCGGATCGTCCGCGCGCTTGCCCTCCAGGCGCTGGAAGGTGAAGAACTGGCGCAGCGCCGAGAGCCGGCGCGCCGCCGTCGCCCCCGACAATCCCGCCGCCGCCAGATGGTGAAAATAGGCGGTCAGCAGCGCCGCATCGGCCTCGGCCAGCGTCTTCGACCGGGTCCGCGCAAAGGCCGCCGCCTCTTCGAGGTCGCGGCGATAGGCGGCGAGCGTATTGGGTGCCGCTCCCCGCTCGGCACTCATCATGTCGAGAAAGGTTTCGATCGCGCGCTCGGTCGGTTCCGCGCCGGGCGCCCGGGCTCCCCCGCCGCCGCGGCGGCGCTCAGAGACCATGGGCCAGCGCGGCCTCCAGCGCGAGATTATGCGCCTCGCCCGCCAGATCGATCCGCTCCAGCGCCGTGATCACCGCGGCAAGCGTCGTGCCGTCCGCCGCCGCCGTCCCGCCCTCGCCCAGCGCCAGGAGCGCGAAAGTGAGGGTCTCGCCATTCCGTCCCGCCGCCGTCGCGGCTTGCAAGCCGCGCAGGATCGCCGGGTTGGGCACGGCGCTGTCGTAGGTCAGCGACGGCGCATAGAGATGCGACCAGAAGGCCGCCGGCACCGGATGGCCCAAGGCGTCGAACAGGGCGTAGAGCAGTCCCGCCTGCCGGTCGTGCTCCGCCTCGTCGCCCGATCCGGCGTTCCACCAGGCGCGCAGGTCTTCCGGGCGGATCTGAGGCGGCGCCGCCGGATCGGCCAGTTCGAACAGGGCCCAGAGCCGGGCCGCGGCCGCTTTGGCCGCCGGATCGCCGCCAAGCGCTGCATTCTGTTCAAGCTGGAGCCAGCCCCGCGCTTGGGTGATCTGGCCCAGGGCGAGCAGGATCCGCGCCGCCGTGGGCGCGAGCGGCAGGAGGGAAGGCTCCGGCGTAAGGCCGGCGATCGTCGGCCCGAGGGTGCGCAGAAGCGGCGCCAGGCCGCCGTCGCGATAGAGCGGGGTCGCCGCCTGCTGCAAGTGCTTGATCAGGGTCGCGGGCGCGCCGGTCCTGGCGGCATGGCGCGCGATCTGCTGATAGAGCAGGGCGTCGGCCGTATTGTCGCGCGGCACCGCCGCCTTCGCCCCAT
The DNA here is from genome assembly GCA_937905845.1 of uncultured Rhodospirillales bacterium. GTDB lineage: Bacteria > Pseudomonadota > Alphaproteobacteria > Ferrovibrionales > Ferrovibrionaceae > CALCYJ01. The sequence continues at coordinate 12,250 of CALCYJ010000184.1, read as the reverse complement.
GCCCCCCGGCGGCGCGGGCGGGCGGGCGGGAAGCACGGATTGTTTCATAGAGCGCCGCGAGATCGGCCGGTGGGCTAGCGCCGAGCGTGACCGCCCGGGCCGCGGCGGCAAGGCGCATATCGAGCGGCGCCTTCTTCAGGGCGGCGATGAAGGCGAGCGTCGAGGGGTTTGCGCCCTCCAGCACATCCGCCGGCGGCGGCCGGTGGCTGGCCTGAAGCATGGCGAGATCGAGCGCGCTCGGGTCCTTGAGCGAACGGAGCGCCGCCCCGGGCTCGCCGGCAATGATCCCGAGAAGGGCGAGGCCGGCCGGATCCGCCTTGCCCTCGTCGCGCAGCAGATCGAGGGTCAGGCGTGCTTCCGCCTGTTCGTGGGCGCCGGCGCGGCAGAAGGCGCCGGCCATATCCCAATAAGGCTCCTCGCCCTGGGTCAGCGCGATCGTCGTTTGCGCGCAGGCCGCCTCCGGCTTGCCGCTGAGCCAGTCGGCGTCGGCGGCGGCCCGGTTGAAGGCGGCATTGCTCAAGCCCGGCGGCGCCAGGGCGGCCAGCGCCGCGGCATCTTGACTGTCGCCGATGGCGATCAGGCGCTGGATGCGGATGGCGAGGAGGCTCGGGCCAACCGGTGGTCCCGCCGGCACCGCCGCCACGCTCAGCAGCAGGCGGCGGGTGAGCCGCTGGGCCGCGGGCGAGGGGCTGGCCGGCAGAAGCGACAGCAGCCGTTCCGCGCTCGCCCGCGACGTGCCCTGCCACAGGGTGAGGGCGAGGCCGCCATGGCCGGGCGCCAGCAGGCCGAGCGACGAGGGATCGGGGGCGGCGAGCGCGCCAAGCTCCACGGATGTACCGGCTTCGCCCGGGCGTGGCGCGATCTGCGCCTGGCCGCCGGGCGAGGCCGGCACCGGCACCTCGGGCGGCTCCGGCGCTTCGGGTGTCTCAGGCGCCGCGGGCTGCGCCGGAACCGCGAGCGAGGGTAGGAGCGGGCTTACGGGGTGAGGGAGCGGGCCCGCGGGTTGAGACGGGGCGACGGCGGCCGGCCCCGGCGCCGATGGCAGCAGCGAGAGCGGCGCGCCGGGATCCGCACCCGCTGCCAGCGGCCAGCCCAGCGCCAGCCCGGCCGCAAGCAGCAGGCGCAGGCGCCGCTTGGCCGGGGCGGCGGGTTTGGGAGCCCTGAAGCGCATACGCCAGGTCATGCATCACTTGCCCAGTTGGGCATTCGGGATGACCTTCTCGATGGGATTATTGGGCGAGGGCACGTTCCAGGTGGCGAGGAAAACGCCGCCGCCGACAAGGATCACGATGACGAGGATGGAGAAGAAAAGAAGAATTTTGGACATGGCGCTTCACACTGGCTGAGACGGTAAAGGCGGGGGCCGCGGGCGGGGAGCGGTCGTCGAGCGAAACCGGCCCGGCCGCGGAAGGATCGCGCGGGCGGGATCGGGGTGGAAACAGATTCCCGTCACTTTGGAGACGGCGGTCAAGATCATGCGCGCTTTTTGCCTCCCGCCGCGGCACTTTTCCAGTAAACTGCGGCAAGACCTTGCGGATCGTAGCTTATCGACTGAGGATGGGCCTTTCAATGGGCGCGGAGAGAGCGGAAGGCCCGCCGGATTTGGCGATGCGGCGTCATTTCGCCACTCTGCGTGCGACCGGGCGCGCGACCGGGCCCGCCGCCCTGCGCGGCATCGGGCGATGGTGTCGCGGCGATGGCGTCGCGGCGAAGCTTAAGTGAAGGACCTCCCTGACCGACATGGCCGATCGTTCCGATCCTCTGCCCCCTGCCGCGCAATCCGGGCCGCAGCCGGCTCTGCCCGCGGCCTTGGCCGGGCGCAGCATCGTCCTGGTCGGGCTGATGGGCGCGGGGAAAAGCTCGGTCGGCCGTAGGCTCGCGCTGCGCCTCGGCCTGCCCTTCACCGATGCCGACGACGAGATCGAGGCGGCGGCCGGACGCAGCATCCCCGAGATCTTCGCGCTCGACGGCGAAGCCGTCTTCCGCACCGGCGAGCGTCGGGTGATCGCCCGCCTGCTCGACGGCGCGCCGCGCGTGCTCGCGACCGGCGGCGGCGCCTTCATCGATCCGGAAACCCGGGCCCATATCCGCGCCCGCGGCGTGAGCGTGTGGCTGCGCGCCGATCTCGATGTGCTGGTGCGCCGCTGCCAGCGCCGCCGCAACCGTCCGCTGCTCAAGGACGGCGATCCGCGCGCGACGCTGGAGCGGCTGATGGACGAGCGCCACCCGGTCTATGGCGAGGCCGATTGCGTGGTGGAGAGCGGCAACGGCCCACACGAAGCGGTGGTCGAGGCGATCGTCTGCGCCCTGCGCGGCATTCGCCCGGCAGCGGCAGCCGACCTTGCCGCGGCATCCGGCGGCGCGCGGACGGCCGGGCCATGACCGGTTTCGAGACCGTGCCGGTCGCGCTGGGCGAGCGCGCCTACGATATCCGGGTGGGGCAGGGGCTGATCGGCGCCGCTGGCCGTCATCTTCAGGACCTGCTGGGCCACAGGCCGGCGGTGGTCGTCACCGACGAGACCGTCGCCGCCCTGCATCTTCCAGCCTTCGCCGCCGGCCTGTCGCAGGCCGGCATCCCGCTGCACCCGATCATTCTGCCGCCGGGCGAGGCGACCAAAAGCTTCGCCGATCTCGAGCGGCTGATCGACGCGCTGCTGGCCGCCCGGGTCGAGCGGGGCGATGCCATCGTGGCGCTGGGCGGCGGCGTGATCGGCGATCTCACCGGCTTTGCCGCGGCGATCCTGCGCCGGGGGGCCGATTTCGTGCAGGTGCCGACGACGCTGCTGGCGCAGGTCGACAGTTCGGTCGGCGGCAAGACCGGCATCAATACCGGGCACGGCAAGAATCTGGTCGGCGCCTTCCACCAGCCGCGCCGGGTGCTGGCGGATGTCGGCGTGCTCGACAGCCTGCCGCGGCGCGAGCTTCTCGCGGGCTATGCCGAGGTGGTGAAATACGGGCTCTTGGGCGATGCCGCCTTCTTCGCCTGGCTCGAAGGCCACGGGCGGGCGCTGCTCGACGGCGATATGACGCTGCGCCGCCAGGCGGTGGTCGCCTGCTGCCGCGCCAAGGCCGCGATCGTCGGCCGCGACGAGCGCGAGAACGGCGAGCGGGCGCTGCTCAACCTCGGCCATACGTTCGGCCATGCGCTGGAGGCGGAGCTTGGCTATTCCGGCCTGCTGCTGCATGGCGAGGCGGTGGCGATCGGCATGGTTCTGGCCTTCGAACTCTCGGCCCGGCTCGGCTTCTGCCCGATCGCGGATGTGGGACGGGTGCGCCGCCACCTGGCGCTGGTCGGCCTGCCGGCCGGGCTCGATCAGGGCCTGATCCAATGCGACGCGGAATGTCTCTACAACCATATGCGGCAGGACAAGAAGGTGATGGACGGCCGCCTCGCCTTCGTCCTGGTGCGCGGCATAGGGCAGGCTTTCGTCAGCCGCGAGGTTATGGCTCGCGACGTGCTGGCGGTGCTGGAGGAGGAGCTTCTGCCATGATCGCGTCCCCGCCGCCACGAAAGGTCGATGCCCGCGCATGACCCTCTCGCTGATCGCGACCATCGCGGTGATTGCGGTATTGATCGCGCTTTCGGGCTTCTTCTCGGGCTCGGAGACGGCGCTTACCGCGGCCTCGCGCGCCCGCCTGCATCATCTGGCGCAGGAGGGCAGCCGGGGCGCTGCCGTCGTCGTCCGCCTGCGTGAGCGCAAGGAGGCGCTGCTCGGCAGCCTGCTGCTCGGCAATAATCTGGCCAATATCCTGGCATCGGCGCTGGCCACCAGCGCGATGATCCGTCTTTTCGGCCAGGCCGGCGTCGTCTATGCCACGGTGGTGATGACGGTCCTGGTGGTGATCTTCGCCGAGGTGCTGCCCAAGAGCTATGCCATCAACCAGCCCGACCGCACCGCGCTCCGGGTCGCGCGGCCGGTCAGGGTGGTCATGGTTCTGTTCGCGCCGCCGGTGCGGGTGGTGCAGTTCATCGTCCGCCTGACCTTAAGGCTGTTAGGCATCGACGCCGTCCGCGGCGGCGAGCTTTCCGCGGTCCAGGAGCTGCGCGGCGCCATCGACCTGCACGGCCGCGAGGCCGGGGTGGTCAAGCACGAGCGCGACATGCTCGATTCGATCCTCGATCTGCACCAGGTCCAGGTCGCCGACATCATGATCCACCGCAAGAACATGCAGATGATCGACCTGGGCCAGCCGCCGGCGCAGATCGTCGAGCAGGTTCTGGCCTCCGCCCATACCCGCCTGCCGCTGTGGCGCGACGATCCGGAGAACATCGTCGGCATCATCCATGTCAAGGATCTGCTGCGGGCGGTGAGCGCCGCGGGCGGCGCGCTGGAACAGCTCGATGTCGCCGCCATCGCCTCCGAACCCTGGTTCGTGCCCGAGACGACGAGCCTGCACGAGCAGCTCGATGCCTTCCGCGCGCGGCGGGCGCATTTCGCCCTGGTGGTGGACGAATATGGCGTGCTCATGGGGCTGGTGACGCTCGAGGATATTCTCGAAGAGATCGTGGGCGATATCCGCGACGAGCACGACCAGGCGGTCAGCGGCGTCCGGCCGCAGCCCGACGGCAGCTATCTCGTCGACGGCATGGTGACGATCCGCGATCTCAACCGCCAGTTTGACTGGCACCTGCCCGACGGCGAAGCCGCGACCATCGCGGGCCTGGTGATCCACGAGGCCCGCATCATCCCCGAGGTCGGACAGGCGTTCAGCTTTCACGGCTTCGCCTTCCATGTCACGCGCCGTCAGCGCAACCAGATCACCCAGTTGCGCCTGCGCCCGCCTGCCGGCAAGGCGGCGGAAGGCGGGTCAGAGGTGGCCGGCTGAGCGGGTGCCGCGGTCGCGGTATTTCTTCAGCAGCAGCCGGAAGGGTTCAAGCGCGGTCTCGACGATCTCCGCCCTGGCTTCGAGGCAGGCGAGGCTGCGTGCCACCGCTTCGAGCGTCGAGAGGCTTTCGGCCCGGGGCTCGCGGCGGAGCGCGCCGTAAAGCGAGCCTGACGCCGGCTGAAGCACCAGCCGCCGCGCCTTGAGCAGCCAGGGATTGCGCCACCACAGCGCCTTGGCCTGCGCCCAATTGCCATCGAGCACGATGATGCCGTCAAGACCGGCCAGGGCCGCAGGAGAGGCCAAGGGTTCGCCCTTGCGATCGAGCGCGATGAGCACGTCGCCGGCCGCCGCCTGCTCCTGCATCCTGGCCTTGAGCGTGGCCGAGCCGAGGTAGAGCACGCCCCAGCGCTTCATCTCCACCTCGCGGCCGAGAACCCGCTTCAGGCCGGGCCAGGAAAGCCCGGGCTTGAGGGCGGAGCGCTGGAAGATCCGGGTGACGAGATGCGCCGTGCCCAGCGCTTGCGCCTTCTCCTGGGGATGCTGGAGGATGAGCACGAAGATCTTATTGTCGATCGGGCGGATGGCGGCGCACAGGCAGAGCGAAAGCGGCTTGCCGCAGGCCGGGCAGGCGAGGCTCGCCGCCCCCTCCGGCGTTGCTCCCTCCGGCGTCGCGTCCGCCGGCGTCATCCCCCGGAGCCCGCGTGCCGCTTCAAGGCGGCGGCGCGGATGTCGCTCAAGCTCGTGCGGGTGGTGATGGCTTCGAGATCGAGGCGGAGGTCGAGCAGCGCCAGGCGGCCGGCGCCAAGCGCCCGCTCCAGCGCCGGGGCGAAATCCGCCGTCTTCTCCACCACCTCGCCATGGGCGCCGAAAGAGCGCGCATAGGCGGCGAAATCGGGATTATGCAGCTCGGTGCCGCTCACCCGCCCGGGAAAGTCGCGCTCCTGGTGCATGCGGATGGTGCCATAGCTGCCGTTGTTCACCACCAGGATGAGCGGCTTGGCGCCGTAATGCATCGCCGTCGCGATCTCCTGCCCGGCCATGAGGAAGCCGCCATCGCCGGCAAAGCAGACCGTGACGCGCTCCGGCGCCGCGATCGCCGCCGCCACCGCCGCCGGCACGCCATAGCCCATGGCGCCCGAGGTCGGGCCGAGCAGGCTCTTGAAGCGTCGGTACTGGTGATAGCGTTGCAGCCAGCCGGCGAAATTGCCGGCATCGTTGGCGATCACCGCATCCTCGGGCAAACGCCGGGCCAGGACGCGCATCACCTCGTTCATGTCGAGGGCGCCGGGACAGGGGCCAGGCACCAGGTTCGCGGCATAATCGGCCGCCGCGGCCCGTGTCCAGGCGGCCCAGGGGAGGGCGCCTTCCGGTGCGGGCAGGCTGGCGGCGGCGGCGGCGAAGGGGATGGGCGCGGCATTGATCGGCAGATCGGCCTGGAAGACCCGGCCAAGCTCCTCGGCCGCGGCATGGACATGGATGAGCTGCTGGCGGGGCCGGGGCAGGGCGATGAGGGAATAATTCTGCGTCGTGACCTCGCCGAGCCTGGCGCCGGCGACCAGCAGCAGATCGGCCTCCTTGACCCGGCGAACCAGGGAAGGATTGACCCCAGTGCCGAGATCGCCGACATAGTTCGGATGGCGATTGTCGAACAGGTCGCCACAGCGGAAGGAGACCGTCACCGGCAGATCGAAGGCTTCGGCGAAGGTCTTGATGTCGGCGACCGCCTGGGCGTTCCAGCCGCCGCCGCCGAGCAGCAGCAGGGGACGTTCCGCGGCCAGCAGCCTTTCGCGCAGCGCCGCCATATCGGCCTCGCCCGGATGCGGCCGCACCACCTTGTAGCAATCGGCATCGGCGATGCTCACCAGGTCGCGCTGCATATCCTCCGGGATCGCCAGCACTACCGGGCCGGGGCGGCCGGCCATCGCGGTGTAGAAGGCGTGGCTTACCATCTCCGGTATGCGGGCGGCATCGTCGATCTGCGCCACCCATTTCGCCATCTGGCCGAACATGCGCCGGTAGTCGATCTCCTGGAACGCCTCGCGCTCCTGGGTGTCGCGGCGCACCTGGCCGACGAAGAGCACGAGCGGCGTCGAATCCTGGAAGGCGGTATGGAGCCCGATGGCGGCATGGCAGGCACCGGGGCCGCGGGTGACGAAACAGACGCCGGGGCGGCCGGTGAGCTTGCCGTAGGCTTCGGCCATGTTGGCGGCGCCGGCCTCGTGGCGGCAGACGATCAGGCGGAGGGCGTTGCGCCGCTCATAGAACGCATCGAGGACACTGAGATAGCTTTCCCCCGGTACGCCGAAGGCCATCTCGACCCCGTGGCCTACCAGCGCATCGACCAGAATCCGGCCGCCGTCGCGCAAGGGCGGCGCCGTTTCACGCGAATCCGTCGGCTTCGTCATCATCAACCCTGCTCACCGCCCGCCAAAGAGCATGTTGAGGGGTACGACATAGGTGAGGGCGAGCGATTCGACGCCGGGATTCTTGTTGCCGAGGCTGGCGTTCGACATGTGGCTGAAGCTGACGCCGAGCCGCGTATGGTTGTCGAAACGGTAGGAAACCTCGATCTGCGAGCGGAATTCGACCGGATAGCCCAGGCGCTTGCCATCGCCATGCGAATAGATGCCGGGGGCAAAGCTCGGCGTCACCACGATATGCTGGCCGAAATAGAGGTCGATCAGGACGCCGCCATAGCCGTAGACCGCGCGATCGCTCGTGCCCATGACGCCGACGAACGGCTTGAAGACCCACCAGCGATCCTGCGAGCGGTATTCGACGCGGCCCTCGAAGGCAGGATCCTTCCGATGCACGACATCGAAATAGGAACCGGTGAAGGAGATGAGGTCGGGATCATCGGCTCGGGCCGACGGGCTGCCGAGCGCCAGAAGGAGGGCGGCGCCGGCCAGCGCGCTCAAGGCGCACTGCCGGATGCGGGTTCCTGCGACGCCCGTTCGCGGGGCTTGGGAATTGCCGCGCCGATCCGGGGGCGAGGGGACGAAATCGGGGTTCCCCCGACGGCTTCTTGTTCTGACAAGCGCGGCTAAGGACACGAAGATCTCCCCCCTTTGACGAGCAAACCGGCGCGGAGTGTACGGGAAAAAGCCCGGCCGACCAACCGCTCATAAAGCGGGTCGCGGAAAAGTCTTAAGCGCGTTTCGGAGCCGGGCCGAGGGCTCCGGCCCGGGCGCCGGCGGTGAGGCGCACGGCATCGGCCGTGATAGGCTGCCGCCATGCGTCCCTTTCCCGCCACCCTCATCCTCTGCGCGCTTTTCACTTTCGCCGGCCCCGCTATCGCCGCGCCGCATACGCCTGCGTCCCCGAGCGTCACGGCCGGGCGGGCGGTGGATGGCGACAGCCTGGTCTTGAGCGACGGGACGATCCTGCGCCTGGCCGGCATCGAGGCGCCGCGTCTGGCGCCGGGATGGCCGGTGGCGAAAGCCTGGCCGCTGGCCGATGCGGCGAAGGCGGCGCTCGCTAACCTCACGGCCGGCCAGCGCCTGACCCTGCGGCCGCTGGCGCCGCCGCGCGACCGATTGGGCCGGCTGGATGCCTGGGCCTTCGATGATGCCGGCCATTTCGTGCAGGCGGAGATGGTCGGTTTGGGCCTGGCGCGGGTCCATGTGCTGGCCGAGGCGCCGGCACCCCTGCCGCCGGGTCGCGATGCCGCCAGGCTGTTCGCCTCCCTGCTCGCAAGCGAAGCCCAGGCGCGCGCGGCCGGGCTTGGCATCTGGGCGCTGCCCTTCTATCGCGTGCTCGATCCAAAAGCGGCCGCCGGCCTTGGCGATGGCTATCGCATCGTCACCGGGCGGATCGCGACGGTGCGGGTGGCCAAGCACGCCACCTATCTCGATTTCGGCCCCGACTGGCGCCATACGCTCGCCATTGCCGTCCCGGCGCGCGCCCGGCGCGGGCTGGCGCATGCCGGCATCGACCTCGCCGCTCTTGGCGGCCGGCAGGTCAGGGTCAGGGGATGGGTGCGGACGCGGCCGGTGCCCGAGATGGCGCTCAGCCATTCCGAACAGATCGAGATCCTCGGGCAGTGAGCGGCGGCATCGTCTCGGGCGTCGATCCGATCAGGCATCGATCCGATCAGGCATCGATCCAGTCGAGCAGATGGCCTTCGAGATCGAAGCAGGCGGCCGACAGCCGGCCGCCGAAGCCGGCGCCGCTGTCGATCGAGGCGATCGGCGGGCGGATGTCGGCGCCGCGGCGATGGCGGTCATAGCCGCGCACGACCAGATGGAAGCCGGCGAAGGGCTCGGTCATGTCGGAGAAGGCGCTGTTGCCCCACCAGAACGTATCGGCCTGATCGCTCAAGGGCAGGCCGGGATCAACGCCGGCCGAGACGAACAGCAGCTCGCCCCCTTCCGTATAGGCGGCCCGGCGCAGCGCCGTCAGCAGTTCCTCGTGGCCCGGATGCGCCCGCACCGCCTCGCGCAGCAGGCCGGTCCATTTGGTGATGGCGAGCACGCCTTCGCGAAAGCGCGAGCGCGCCGTGTCGGGATCGCCGCCATAGGCTCTGAGCGTCGCCTCGGCGCCCTGGGCCAGCATCCAGTCGAACACCTGGCGCGGGGTGGCGGCGAACTGGAGCTGAAGCAGCTTGCGCCACATCTCCTCCTGGGCGCCGCGCAGGAACACCACGTCTTCGGGTTCGAGCCCGGGCGTGCAGAAGATTTCCCGCCGGAACAGCAGAAGCTCGTCCAGGGTCGCCGCGATATCGCCGCCGACGCCGAGATAATTGCCGAGATAGACCAGCCGGTCGCCGGTGGCGAAACGGCCGATCAGCTCCCGGTGCAGCGCCGTCAGGCGGGCCGCTTCGCCGTGAATGGCGGCAACGGCCCAAACCCGGCGGGCCGAGCGCAGAACGCCGAAGATTTCGCTGTCGCCGTGGGTCATGATGCTGGGCGGCATCATCAACGGAAACCACGGCCAAGGCAAGATTGCGCCGCGCGTGGCCCGCGATGGGGATTGCGCCTCTAAAGCCGGGCGTTGAAGGCGCGCAGGCTGGCGATGAAGGCCTCCGGCTCCTCCAGGGCGGGAAAGCGGCCGCCGGCCGCCATCTCCTGCCAGGAGAGAATGTCATAGGCGCGCGCCGCGAAGGACCTGGGCGGCCGCGGCGTGTCGGGGGCGGCGAAGCCCGCATAGCCGGTCGGCACGAGAACCCGCTGGCCGGGGGCGAGCCGTGTCGCCTTTTCGCGTTTGCCTGCGCCGTGGAGCCAGGCGGCAGACGCGATGCAGCCGGTGAACCAATAGAGCGAAAGCCAGGTGCAGATCTGTTGCTTGGACAGGCGGCGCTCGATATTGCCGCCGGTATCGGCGAGGCTGCGGAGCTGGTCGACCAGAAAGCCCGCGAGGCCAATGGGCGAATCGGCCAGGCCGAAGGCGAGGCTTTGCGGCTTGGTGGCCGTTATGGCCTCGATCGCGGCATCGCCCGGCCAGTGGCGCGCCCTGACCGCGCGCTAGGCTTCTTCCTCGGGGCTCAAGGGCGGCGCGCCCTGGCCCGTCCAGGGATCGAGCGGGAGCGTCGAGAGGTGAAGGCCCGCGAGCGTTTCGGCGTGATCGAGCGCCAGCCACGAGGCGACGAGGCTGCCCCAGTCGCCGCCATGGACGAGGAAGCGGCGATAGCCGAGCCCTTCGGTCATCAGCTTGCGCAGAGCCGCGGCCATCGCCCTGGGCCCGAGCGGCGCCTTGAGCGGCGTGGAGAAGGTGAAGCCCGGCAGCGAGGCGATCACCACGTCGAAAGCATCGCGCTCGTCGCCGCCGTGGCGCTCGGGATGCGCCAGGGGCTCGGCTACGGCCAGGAATTCGAGGAAGGAACTGGGCCAGCCGTGCAGCAGGAGAAGCGGCCGCGGCGCCCGGCCGGAGCCCGCGAGATGGATGAAGTGGAGGGGCTGGCCGTCGATCTCGACCAGATAATGGGGCAGGCGGTTGAGCATTTCCTCCTGTGCCCGCCAGTCGAAACTCTCCTGCCAGAAGGCCGCGAGCTTGCCGAGATAGCCAAGTTCGGTGCCATAGCGCCAGCCCGCGTCGGCCGGCTCGTCCGGCCAGCGCGCGGCATTGAGGCGGCGGCGGAGATCGGCGATGGCGGCGTCCTGCACCGCGATGCGGAAGATCCGGGGATTCATGGGTTCAGTCCCGGAAGGCGCGGAAGAACTGCCGCATCTCCTCGATCAGGACGGGTCCGTTCTCCATGGCGGCGAAATGGCCGCCGCGGTCGAAATCGCGGCGGTGGACGACATGATAGGCGCGCGCCACAAAGCGGGCGGGCGGGATGGGAAAGAGATCGTGGGGGAAGAAGGCGAAGCCGGTCGGCACCTCCACCCGCACCCCCGGCGGCAGCGCGATGCCGCCCTCGTGGCGCACCGACCAATACATCCAGTTCGGCGCGTTGATGCCGTTGATCCAGTAGAGCATGATGTTGGTGATCAGCCGGTCCATGTCGAAAGGCGGCGGCTGATCGGCGCTGGCGCCGGGCCAGCCGTGGAATTTCTCGACGATCCAGGCGGCAAGGCCGATGGGCGAATCGGTCAGCCCATAGGCCAGGCTCTGCGGCTTGGTGCCCTGGATCTGCTGATAGCCGCCTTCCGCCGCCAAGCGCTTTTTGGTCGTGGCGATCCAGGCCTGCTCGGCCTCGTCCAAGGGCGGCGTCGTGGCATCGAGATGCGGCCTGAGCGCCAGCATGTTGAGATGGATCGCCTTCACCGCCTGCGGCTGCTGGAGGGCGAGCCAGGAAGTGACGACGCTGCCCCAGTCGCCGGCCTGCGCGACATAGCGGGGATGGCCCAGAACCCTTGTCATCAGTTCGTGCCAGGTGCGGGCGATGTCGCGCGGATTGATCGGCCGGTCGGGCCTGTCGGAGAAGCCGTAGCCCGGCAGGCTCGGCGCGATCACCGTGAAAGCATCCTCGATCCGGCCGCCGAACCGTTCCGGATGCGCCAGCGGCTCGATCAGCTCGTAGAATTCATAGACCGAACCCGGCCAGCCGTGGGTGATGAGAAGCGGCGGCGGATGAGGGCCGGACCCCGGCTCGCAGATGAAATGGATCCGTCCGCCGCCGATTTTTGCCCGGTACTGGGGAAAGCGGTTGAGCGTCGCCTCGTGCGAGCGCCAGTCGTAGCGCTCCAGCCAATGGCGGGCGAAAGCCTGCATGTAACCGAGATTGGCACCATAGCGCCAGCCGGCGCCCTCGGGCTCGCTAGGCCAGCGGGTATGGGCGAGCCTGGTCTTCAGATCGGCCAGTACCTCGTCTGCGACCGCGATCCTGAACGGCTCCGCGGCGATCTCCCCCGCCATCGCTAAAATCCCCCCTGGAGCCTATTTCGGAAAAGCGGTCCGGCGATCGTCTCGGCGCAAAAGCGGATCCACTTTTGCGGAACAGGCTCTAGCGCGCTTTCCGACCGGCTGGATCAGCCGGTCGATC
>CALCYJ010000183.1 GCA_937905845.1 uncultured Rhodospirillales bacterium | reverse complement strand
TCCCCATCGGCGTATAAAGAACCTGGGCCAGACGATTGCAGCTCAAGCCCGTCACCTCCTACACGAACGCGATCCGCAAGGAACTGAGCGCCTGATAGACCGTACCGTCCGTGGTGCTCATCGCCTCCGCGTCGAGCAGCCCTGCGACCAGGTCGCGCATGGCGATCGCCTGGCCGCTCGACGAATAGGGCGCGGCAACCGCACCTTGAGCTGCCTCGGCCAATGCCGCCTGGCGCACCAGCGCCGTGAAGGCCGCCCGGTTCTGCGCCTGTTGCAGCCGGTCGGGCGACGAAGCCGCCGCCGCCGGCGCGGCCGTCACCGCATTGGGGAGTGCCGTCAGCCCGAAACCGGCCAGCCCGATCTGCGCCTGGATGACCTGGTTCACCTCGTCATAGCTCGGCGTGACGCGGCCGGCGAACAGGTCGCTCCAGGAAGTGGCGAGCGTGTTTCCCACATTCCCCGCCAGCGCGCCGGCGAAGGATACCGACGCGATCAGCGAGCCGATGGTGCCGCCGAGCCCGAGCGGCGCGCCCAATGCGGTGAGCGGCGCGGCGGCGATGAAATCGATCTCGTTCTCGATATCCAGCGCCTGGTCGGAATAGGCCCTGACGGTCGCAAGCGCGCTCTTGACCTGCGTGAAGGCCGTCGTCAGATCACCGGCCGCGGCTTGGCCCACGAAGCTCGACAGGCTGAAGGACGAGGGCAGCCCGAACAGGCTGACGGTCGGGCTGCCGGAAATCGTGAAATTGCTGCCGAAGCTCGCCTGCGAGGCGCTTTGCAGCCCGGTCGCCGCCACCACCGTATTCGCTCCCGGCGCCGCCACGGCCACCGCGGCGAAGGTAATGCTGCCGGCCTCGATGAAGGTGATCTGGAACCGCGCCACCCCCAGCTCTTCCGTCACCTCGCGAACCTGGCACGTGGTCGCTTGCACCCGCATGCGCCCGAACAGGGGATGCACCAGCGTGCCGGGCCCCGCGGTCTCGCAGGCGGTAATCAAAGCATCGCGGTCCGCCTGCCAATTGGCGCCGTTGACGAAGACCGACAGGGTGAATTCGCGCGCCGCCCGCCCCAGGTCCTCGGCGTAAGGAGCATCCCGCAGCGGATACCCGTGCTTGACGACCCGCCGCCCGAGACCGGCATCCGCCTCCGTCCAGTTGAACGCGGCGCCGCGGAACGAGCCTTGCAAAATCCCGTCAGCGTAGGCCATAGTTCTCCGTCCGCACGCGGGAGGGGAAGAGAATGGCCGCCGACAACAAAGAAGCCATCCAGGTAGCCCTTATGGGCGCCGTCTTTTTGGGAGGGTTGTTTGTTCTTATAGGATGGTCGTTAAATTCCTCCCTAACCGACGATGTATGGACGTTTCTCATCACCTTCGGGGTCGGCTTTCCCTTCATATACGCCGTCGGCCTGTCAGAACGACAGAAACGTCGCGATGAGATGCGGAGACGGAAGAGTGAAGAAGCGCTCATCGAAATGAATGAGCGCCAGAAGCGCGCATAGGCGCCGTCCTCCATCACAATGCCCCCATCGCCAGCCCGAGGTTCAGGTCGTAGCTGACGTTCGGATTGTCGCTCTTGGCTGACTGCACCCTGAGGCCGGTGGGCGCGTTCTCGAACCGCATCACGATCCGCCCTCCCACCTCATGACGGGCCTTCCCGCCTTCGAGATACCGGCTGCCGACGGTCGGCACCGGGGGCGCCAGCAGGCTGTTCAGAGACTGCGTGTGAGCGCCCAGGTCCTTGAGCCACGACGGCATCGAGGGCAGAAGCGCCGTCACCTTGCGGATCCCGTCCACGATGGCCTTGAACAGCCCCTCGAAGAACCGCTTGATCGGCTCCCATTTCTCATAGATCAGCACCGCGGCACCTGCGAGCGCGACCAAGCCCGCGAAGACCGCCCCTACCGGATTGACCGCCAGCACCAGGTTGAAGGCCGCCATCGCGCCATAGCCTGCGCGTAATGCGATGGTAAAATCTCTGACCGCCTCCAACATCCCGATGATAAATCGGGTGGTGGCCATGATCTTCGGGCCGATCATGCCGAGGATAAGGAAGCCTCCCAGCCCCGTCACTGCCAGGGCGGTAAGTCTCGGGAAGGTGCTGAGCACACCCGCGAGCCATTTGATCGGGCCGGTGAGAACCTGGTCGCCGATGAGGGCGAGCTGGTCGTGCAGCGCGCTGAGCTGCGCGCTCAAACTTCGCGCCGATTGCGAGGCATCGTTGAAGAACCGGGTGGGATCGCCGCGGATCGCCATCTTGGCGTTCAGGGTCGGCGAATAGCCGTATTGGGCCGCCTCGGCGAAATATTTCGACAGGTAGCGCGCCATCGCGGGGCCGAGCGTGTCCATGATCCGCCTTTGGCCGGCCGGCCCTTGGGCATAGACTTTGGCGAGCCGCTGCATGATCTCCGGCAGCGACAGGCCTATGCGCGCGCCGGTGTAATCCTTGCCGTTGCGATCGTTGATCAGCTCCAGCAGCCCGCTCCGCGTCTTGCCCGGGGCGCCAAGGATCCCGAGGAATTGCTGCATGCTGCCATAGGCCGTGTTGCTGTCGCCGGTGCCTTCGACGAAGATGGAATAGACCGCGCCCAGTTCCCGCATCGCCTTGAGGCCGGTATGGCCGAGCTGGGCATATTGTACCCCGGTCTCGTCCATCGCGCGGGTCATGCCGGCGAAGCCGCCCGGCAGTTTCAACGACTGTTCATAGATTGCCGCCATGGCCTGGGCCATTTTGGTCGGCCCCGTTATGTCGAAATTCCTCTGCATGACCTCCAGCATCTGGCCGACCTCGGCGCCCTGGCCGCCGAGCAGGCTGACCGTGGCGCCGACCATCTTGAGCTTGTCGGCGAAGCGCGCGACATCGCCGCCCGCCGCCTGGAACCCTTTCAGCGATGCCATCATTTCGGCGAGCGGCGCGCCGGCGGCAGCACCCACCCGCATCAGCCCGTGCTCCAGCCCCTCGGCCGCCTCTTTGGTCATGCCGTACTGGATGCGCAACCGGTTGAACGCATCCTCGTCGCCGATCACTTCCTTGACCTCGATGCCGCCGCCCGCCAGCGCCGCCAACCCTTCCAACCGTCCCGACAGGCTTTCGAGCCCCGCGTTCAAGCCGCCGAAGGCGCGCTTCGCCGCCATCGCCGGTCCCTGCACCGCGGCGCTCATGCGCCGGAACGGCGCGCTCAGCCGGTCGATCGCCTCGACCAGCAGGGTCAGCCTCATCTGTCCTTCGCTCATAAGCCTGTCCTTTTGTCTCGGGCTCCGGACCGCGCGTGCCGCGCCGCCTCGGCCGCCCTCGGGCCTCGTTCTTCTGTCTCGGGCTCCGGACCGCGCCTTCGGCGCGCCTCGGCCGCCCTCGGGTCAACCCCTCGTCAGTTCGGCCAGCCTGAGCGCTTCCGCGTGCCAGGCTTCGATTTCGTCCCAGTCCATTTCCTCGAACGCGCCCACCGGCGTGTTCAGGAAGTGGGCGCATTCGGCGACGACGCCGCGCCAATTAGCGGGCCACGCGCCAAAAAACCCATCACCACCTCGCCCAGGACCATGATGTCGGCGCCGTCGAGCTGATCGAGGCTCGAGGGCGGAATGGCGGCGAGCTGCCCGACCAGGTTCAAAAGCTGATCGCCGTCGCCCGAGAGCGCCGCGAGGTTGAGCTTTCGGAACTGCCGCCCCTTGACCCGCGCGAGCGTGAGCTGCGCGCGGCTCTCCCCCTCGATGAGGATCGGATAGGCAAGCGTGACGGTGACGGAACCGTCCGGATTGGTGATGGTTAAATCAGTCATTTAAACCTCCGATGAAACGCATCCGGCCGGCGGTCGAGGCGGCGCGCGAGCGCCGGTCCGAAGCCGGTCGCAAACGACTAGCTAAGCTGCTCTTCGCACTGCTTGCCCTTGAAGGTGCAGGCGACCTTGCCCTCGCCGCCCGTCAGCTCCATGCCGCTCGCGTACCAGGCATTGCGCAGGATGAAGGTCGGGCCGCTGTCGCATTCGAAGGTGATGGTCTCGTTGACGCAGGCGGCGAGCGCCTGGAGAGAGAGGCCCGAGCCGTGCGCGAATTCGCAGCCGATGCTCGGCGCCACCGCCTTCTCGGCATAGCCGAAGACATCGGTGCCGACGACATCCTCGCGCGTGACACCCATCGGATCGGTGAGCTTCGCGCCCGGCATGCTCTCGTAGAGCATGCCGTTGATCTTGATATAGACCTTGCCGGTGCGCTGATTGGGAGACGCCATGGATCACCTTTAGAGAATGAATTGCACCTGGGCGGCGAAGACGCGGAACTGGTTGACCAGATTCGGCGGCAACAGCGCATCGACCCGGTTGGGATCCGTCCCGTCGCGTTCCACGTCGAGCGCCGTCTTGAAGTCCGCGATGTCCTCCATGATCCCGGCATCCACCCATTCGCCGGCCAGCGCGATCAGCTCGTTACGGATGATGGAAGGCGTGACGATCGCCTGGCCGGCGCCGTAGGTGACGCCGTCGTCGGCGAGCTTGCAGCGCGGGAACTTGAGCGCGATGCGCGCCCGGGTCGAATAGCGGATATAGGCCAGCGTCAGAAGCGTGTTGACATCGCGGTACGAGATATCGGGCACGCCGTCGGCATTGGTCTTGTAGGTCGTGACCAGCCGCTCGATGGTGCAATTGCCGCCCTGATCGACTGTATAGGTCGAAATCCCGTCGCCGAGCAGAAGGCTGCGCTCGCTCTGGATGAACTGGTCTTCCTTGGCCGGGGCGAGGATCCCGGTCATACCTAAGGTCTGGAAGGGGCGCGCCGGGTCGATATTGCCGTAATAGGCGACGATGCCGCCGACCACGGCGGCGAAGAGGCAGGGCTCCGTCGGCGAGAGACCGCTGCCCATGATGTTGACGAGTTCGTCGTTGAGCCCCGATCCCAGCGACGCCAGGGTGCCGGGGCTGCCGGCGGCGGCCGTGAAGTACAGGCCGTCCGCCATCACCATCGGGCCGAAGCGGCGGGTCAGCTCGGTATTGATCGCGGCGACGGAGGCGTCGTCGGCATAGGGGCCGATCAGGGTGTTGTACCAGGTGTCGCCCATGGCGGCGATCATGTCGGTCAGATCCGGCGCGGTGGTCCCCCCCGACAGGGCAGTCACCGTCCAGGCCAGGCCGGCCGGCGTCGTGTCGGTCGAATAGTAATTGACGCGCAGGTCGATATCGTTGCCGCACAATCCCTTGTGCCGCGCCGTGATATTGGCCTTGGCGGCCGTCTCCCCGTCGACCGCGGCCGTCACCGGCAGATCGGGCAGCGCCGCGATCGCCGCGACGAGCGCCGTTGCGAGCGTCGCGGTGGTATCGGTGGTGTCCGCCCCGATCTGGACCAGGGTGCCGGCGATATAGAGATTGAAAGTCCCGGCGGTCGTCGGCACGGCGGTGAACTCGACCGATCCGGTCGCGGCGACGCCGGCCGCATTGTCGGCGAGCGCGATGGCCCAGGTCTCCGTCCAGGGATTGACCCCTCCCAGTGCCGCCAGCATCCGCGCCAGTTGCGAGCCGCGCCCGAAATAGCCCACCCCTTGCGACGACGTGAAGATCTGCACCGGCACGTTGGGCGCCTTGCTCCCCGTTTCCAGCATCTGGCCGAAGATCAGGATCCGGCTCGGCATGACGGGGAGGCCCTGCACGGCCTGGCTGTTGTCGTACTCGATGTACTGGCCGGGGGTCAGGATATTGATCGGGATCGAGTTGAAATTGATCGTCATTTCCTACTCCTTGCGGCCGGCGTTTACATTCGCGGCCGGCGCCGGCTTCGCCGCGTCTCTCGCAGGCGCCACCACCACGTCGCCCATGCGCAGCCGCCGGCGCCAGAAAACATCGGTACGGCTCACCGTGATGCCGTCCTCGGGGATGACCCGCCGCGTCTTCGGATCGACGACGCGGCGCCCGGGCGCGGCTTTGAGGGTGATTGGGTCCATTAAGGTCTTTCTCCTATCCGAGGGCGGTCGAGGCGGCGCGGCACGCGCCGGTCCGGAGCCCGAGGCAACTAACTTTGAGGCAGGGTGAGGATGTCTTCGGCATCGACCGCCGTAGACGGTTCGGGCAACGGCTCGCTCCGCGGGCCGAAAGGCGGCACGTCGTATTGCGCCCCGAACGTCTCGAACAGGCCAAGCCCGAGGGTCGCGGGTGCCGGGAAGGCGATCTTCACGCCGAAGGTCGCGGAATAGAGGCTGACGCCTTCCTTGTCCAATTCCTCCGCCC
This sequence comes from uncultured Rhodospirillales bacterium, assembly GCA_937905845.1. Classification (GTDB taxonomy): domain Bacteria; phylum Pseudomonadota; class Alphaproteobacteria; order Ferrovibrionales; family Ferrovibrionaceae; genus CALCYJ01. The sequence goes on along the minus strand of CALCYJ010000183.1, from coordinate 7,286 downwards.
AGAGGTTCGCGGCATCGAGAAAGGTCAGCGTCCCGCAGCCATCGACGGGCACCGGCGGATCCCCCGCCTGGATGCGCAACCCGTGCAGCGCCGGCGCGACCGCCTCGATGATGTCGTAGGCGCCGAGGCTTCGTGCATCGCCGATGCGCCGGGCCAGCTCGCCGCCGGCCGATTGCGTCATGGCGTAGAGGGCGAAGCGCGCGTCCAGCACCGCCGCCGTGTCGGAGCCCACGGCCTGACCGCCGAGGAAGCCGACATAGACCGCCGGCGCCGCACGTAAGCGATCATGCAGCTCCTGCGCGCCGAAGGCGGCGGGCACGGTGGCGACGGTGCGCAAATTCGGGCCCAGTTGTGCCCGCACTGCCGCGACCATTGCCGCCTCCACCTGCGCGATCACGCTCACTCGCGTCCCCCCAGGCCCCAGCCGCGCGGATGGTTCCACTCCCTCAAGGAGCGGGCATCGAAGACGCGCCTCTGCGAGATGCCGGTCGGGCCGCCGGCGACCGGCGGCGCGTCCTGGCTCGCGCCGCCAAGCTCGATGGTCCCGGCCGCGACCTTGCCGAGCCAGTTGAGCGCGTCCTGATAGCGGGCGCGCGCCTCGTCGGTCGGCCGCGTCATGAGGCGATAGCGCGCGATATCGCAACAGAAGAGTTCAAGGAGCGGCGGCGGATTGTTCAGCGGCAGCGTGTAGCGGCCGGCGAGATAGCCGTCGATCGTATTGGCGGCATCGGTCAACGCCTGGGTCACGACGGCCTGGTTGATCATGCCCAGCGGCGGAATGTCGCGGTCCGACAGTTGCTCGATCTCGGCTTCGCCGAAACGGTCGGTCAGGCTCTGTTGCGTCGCGTAGGTCAAATCACTTGTCCCGGATCTTCAGAAAGATCGTCTCATGCAGCGTGCGGCCGCCCGTGGTGGTGATGCTGTGGCTGATCTCGATGTCCTGCCCCGAAAGCGCCGCATCGAGCGCGGCCGGATTGCTGGCGTCGAACCAGACCACGGCGACCGCCCCGGCGATATTCTGTGCCGCGATCGTCAAACCCGCCGCCTGCGCGTCTGCCGGCAGCGTCCAGGCGGCCGAGGCGAGCGTGTCGCCCGAGGGCGCCATCTCGTTCCCCCAGTCGCGGCTGAAATCCTTCCGCTCCTGCGGATCGAACGGGGCTGCCCATCTTTGCGCCATCTTTCATCCCATCCGTGCGGCGGTCGAGGGAACTCCGGAGCCGCGCGCAAATCATCACGTCGGCTGCGACAGGTCGAGCGCGATGCTCTGAAAGGTCAGCGGATTGCCGACCGTCAGCACTTGCGCAGTGCAGATGGTGACGAAGAGGAGGTCGGCGCCGTCGTCAAACGCGACATGGGTGGCGGTGCCCCCGGTCGTGATCGCGCCGCCGGTCTTCTGCGCCACCGCGACCTGCTGGCCGGTGCCGGCATCGGCGCCGACCGTGAAATCCCCGGGCGCCACCGCGACGGAGCCCAGCATATAGGTCGCGATATCGGCGAAGACCGCGGGCTGCGCCGAACAGGCCGTCATCCTTGTCGCGGTCGCGATCTTGTTCGGTATCAGGGCGAGCACGGCGGCCGGAATGAATTTGCTCATTTTGGTGACGATGGCTCCTAGTGAAGCAGGCGGTTTTCAGCCGGGGCGGCGAGGCGCCGCAGTTCAGGGAAAGCGATGATCATGCGGTCTGCCGCGGGCTCGGCCAGAAGCGAGACGATCGACCCCTCGCCGAGTACAGGGCCGAGCGCCGCGCCGGCGCCGATGAGGATCTGCATCTGGATCAGCAGCGCTTGATCAGCCAGAAGCCGGACCACCAGTGCCGCCGGAACCAGGATCTGCTCCTGCACCAGTACCGCCTCGCTGACCGAAGGCGCGAGGGTCCCGTTCGCCGGCGTCACCTCCTGCGCCTGGGTCACGCCGCCGGCGCCAGCATTCGGCGTGAGGGTCGCGTCCGCCGGGATCAGCACTTGGTCCTGGACCAGGACGGCCTCGCCGGCCGCGGGTGCGAGGCTCGCATCGGCGGGTTCGAGGATCTGCGTCTGCCCCAGGGAAGCCTCGGCGGCCGTCGGCACCAGGCTCGCATCGGCCGCGACCAGCACCTGCGCCTGGGTCACGGCGCCGGCGCCAGCATTCGGCGTGAGGCTCGCGTCCGCCGGGATCAGCACCTGGTCCTGGACCAGGATGGCCTCGCCGCCCGTGAGCTGGAGGCTCGCGTCCGCGACGATGAGGATCTGGCCCTGCGCGAGCGATGCCTCGCCGGCCGCGGGTGCGAGGATCGCATCGGCGACCGCCAGAACCTGCGCCTGCACCAGGACGGCCTCGGCCGCCTCGGGCGCCAGGCCGGCGTCGGCCGGGATCAGTTGGATCGCTGCCGCCACGCCGCTCGGGCTCCGGCCGCCACCGAGCGGCGTCGAGGCGAAGGGGGAAAGACCGTACATCAGCTCGGCCACCCCGCGGTCAAGTCGATCGCCTGAACGGCGTTTACCGTCGTGGCGGCGAGGATCGCATCCTTGAGCGCGCGGGCATTGAGGATCAGGGCGCTGACATAGGTCGCGGCGCCTTGCGCGAAGACGAACATCTGCGCCGCATTCATGGCGTGGCTCCCGTTCGCCGCGTCGATCCAGGCGAAGCCGGTGGGCCAGCTCGCGCCCGGAACATTGGATTGCACCGCGCCGGCGAGCGCGCCCATCGCGGCAATGTTCGCTTGGGCACCCGCGTCGATCTGGTAGAGCGCACCATCATAGGTCCAGCCGGCGGCGATCTTGCCGGCCAGCATGAGAGTGACGTTGGCCGCCGCGATCGTCTGCGCCTGGGCCAGGATCGCCGCCGCGTCGGCGGCGATGCTTGCCGCCAGCGCCGCATCCGAGACCAGCAGGCCGGCCGCCGTCAGCGTGCAGGTGACGCCCGCGGCTTCGAGCGCCGCGATATAGGCGCTCCCCTGCGCCGCCGGATCATAGGAGAAGATGGTCAGGTTCATGCGAACGCCACCGCCCAGCTATAGCCGTTGTTGGAAATGGCGACCGCGGGTGCCGGATCGCTCAGCGCCGTCTGGGCGGCGACATAGAGTTCGTTCGCGGTAGTGGCGCCGCTGGCGAACCGCGTGCCGCCGGGGCTCGCCGCGGCAACCGCCCCGAATGACCGCATCCGCGGGGTCCCCGAACCGCCCGAGAATTGCGCTAGGACGGCCTGGTAGTACCAGCCCGGTTCGAGCGCGACCGGCGTCGCGAGCGGCGTGGACGAGACCACGGCGGCCGCGGCAAAGGGCGCCGTGCCGCCGAGGGTGCCGAAATCGATCAGCTTCTTGCCCGGCAGCCCGTTCGCCGCGATCTCGTAGACCCCCACCATCAGGCTTTGCGTGCCGCCGGTATAGGTCCCGCTGCTGTCGCCGACGCGGGCGCTCGCCACCGAAAACGGGCCGCTATGGCCGATCAGGATCGGATTGAAATCCAGCTCTGCGTTGTTCAGCGAAAGCGCGCTGGCGCTCGATGTCATCACCATGTTGAGCGGGAAGGTGCCAAGCCCTTCGAGGCTGCTCGCGACAGCCGGTATCGCGGACAGCAGCTCGACCGTCGGGGCGCAGGTGACGCGCACATTGGCCGCCGTGGCCGAAATATTCAGTGCCGTCGCTGCCGTCGCCGACCCGTCCGTCGGCAAATAGGTGCTCCCGTCCCAGGTGCGGAGCACCTGGTCGCGCGTGAGAACGCCGGTGGCGGGCGTGTAGGTGCCATAGCCGCTTTCGGCCTGGGCGAGCGTGGCGAGCGTCGTATCGGTGAATTGCAGGATCGTATATTGCACCCGCCGCGGGCTCGCATAGACGTTCCCGAAGCCGGGCCAGCCGGAGACGGAAGCGAGCGTCAGCGCGCCGGCGCCTCCCGTCCCGTCGTGGGTGGTCCAGATCCAGTCAGCGCGCATCGTCGGTCTCATTCCGCCCGGCGGTCGAGGCGGCAGCCGGTCCGGGACCGGGCGCAGCATCCGCATCCAATCTGTAGCCCGCCGCATGGCGGTTGACGATGCGCCAGCCGGTGCCGGCAAGCTTGCGGCGGATACCGCAGATCTTCACCGTGAGGCCCGGATCATCGGGACCGTCACCGCCCACCCCCATATAGAGGAAGGATAGAAGCGTATCGTGGCTGATGAGCTGGCCCATATGCTGGCGCAGAGGAACCAGGATGCGCCACTCATGGCCGGTGAAGCGGCGCCGTTCCCCGCTGTCCAGCACGATGGCGAGATCGTCGTCATCCCAGCCCGCGCCGGACTGATGGCCGCAATGAGGACAGCGGGGCATCGGCGTGCCTCCGGCTTAAGAGGCCGGCGTCGCGGCTGGCGCCGCGGGCGCGGCAGGAGAGGGCACCGGCGTCGCGGGATCGGTGGGTGCCGAGGATGCAGCCGCCGCGGCATTGACGGCGGCGAGCTGGCTCGTCAGTTGGGAGATCTGGGCATTCGCCGTCGCAAGCTCGCTCGTGAGCTGCGAGACTTCGGCATTGAGCTTGTTCGCCTGCACCTGGAAGTTGGCGATCTGGGTGTTGTAGCCGGCGATCTGCGCGCGGGCGAGCGCCAGGTCGTCGGCATGCTTGTTGCGCTGTTGCTGGAGCTGGAAGATGATCGCATTCGCCCAGGTCGAGGACGTGGTCGCGGCGTCGGTATTGGTCGTGTCGGTCATCGCTAAGGAACCTTTCTTCAGTCGGGCTTTTTTGGTGTCGCGCCCGGCGCGGCCGGTGCGTCCGGCGCGGCCGGTGCGGGTGCGGGCTTCACGGCGCCGATGGCGACGAGCGGGGCTGCTTCCTCGGGCGCCAGGTGAAGCACGTCGCCGGCGGCGTGAATGACGGGATCCTCGCCCTCCGCGCCGTGCTTCACCCGGCGCAGAACGATATGCGGATGGCGCGGGGCGTTGGCGGCCGGTTGTTTTTTTGCCATGCCGATCACGCCGGGGTCTGGATCAGAAAGGCGGCGTCGGGTGCCGCGATCACCGGCGCCCGTTCATAGGCGGTCGGATAGATCCAGCTCCTGACGTGCCGTTCCATGTAGGGGATCATGACCAGCGGATTGCCGTTCATCGTGTAGGTGTAGCCGAAGCTGGGCTGCTCGGGCCCGATCACGGAGGTGGGGCTGAAGGAGAGCAGCGCGTTGTTGCCCCAGATGTCCGACATGACGCCGGCGTCGGTGGCGGTGATCGCCTTGCCGACCTGCACGCGCTCGACCTCGACCAGCTCCGCGATCATGTCCACGCTGATCGATTTGGCGGACGTGTACTTGTAGCGCTCGATCACGTTGGGGTTGGAGCGCAGCGCGTTCCAGGCCGCGGGCCCGAGCGTCAGCAGGTTCGGATAGATGCCGACGGAGGAGCGGATCGCCTCGCGATATTCGAGGATGTCCATGACCGGATCGGCGGCGGCGTTCGACCATTTGGCGGCACCGGCGAGCGCGATCTGGTGATTGTCGTCGTAGTTCGCGGGGTTCAAGGCCAGCGCCGCCTGCTCCAGCTCGAGCGACAGGTTGACCACCGCCAGGCCGAGCCGGACCGCGCGGGTGCCGAGATCGATGCCCGGCATCACCGCGGCGTCCCTCAGCCACTCGAAGGGTACCTTGCATTCGACCGCGTCCTCGGTCAGCGCGTAATGCTGGCCCACATAGCCGAAGTCGATGCGCTTGATCGCGGCGCCGGGCGCGCGGCGAAGGTTGTACTGCTGGAAGGCTTCCTTGCCGAACTGGAGGACCTGACCGCCCGAAATCTCCACCGGCACCCCGGGGAAGATGTTGCGGCCGATCAGCTCGGGCTGGATGTAACCTTGGGCGACCGTGGTCAGGATCGGATCGATCAGTCTGACTTCGCCGGCATTCATGGCCATGGGTAGATGGTCTCCTGTTAGTGATCATCGCCGGCCGGTGGCAGAGCGCGTCCCGCAGGGACGGCCCGGAGCCGGCCGCAAAAGCATCAGCGGCGGAGCAGCACCTCGACAAAGTTCCCGGCGCCGGTGGAGGCGGCGAGCGCATCGCCGAACACCCATTCCGGGAGATCACTGCCCGTCAGGTCGTTCGCGCCGTTGGCGGCGGCCGAGGTGACGGCCGTGGCGCCGGCGGCGATGGCGAGCGCGCCGGTGTTTTTAACTGCGCGGCCCTGGTTGTCGGTGACCAGGCTGTCGCCGGCGGCGAAGACGCCCCCGGTCTCGACGATGGCCGTGCCGAGGCAGACGATGGGGATGGCATCACCCGCCTCATCCGCCGCCTGGCGGGCGACGCCATGCACCTTCATCCCCGGGGTCGCGGCCTGGTTGCCGTTGAAATCGACGCAGCGGAAGACGGTGATCGGACCGTTTGCCACCACGGTCGGCGTGAAAATGTCTACGGCTTGCATGGCCATGGATCAGATCTCCTTCAGCGACCGCCGACCGCATGCACGGCGGTGATGTAATCGACGCCCGAATGCCGCTCCTGGTACTGGAGCGCCTTGGCATGCAACTCGGCGCGGTCGGGGTCGACCGCATAGCCGCGCGGCACATGGATGCCGGGGACGGGGGCGGACCCCATCTCGGAAGGCGCCGCTTCGCCGAAGGCGACCTGCGGGGGGAGCGCCGCCAGCAGCTCGCGGAAGGCTGCGCTGAGAGGCTGCTTCTTCTCGACGGCGCCCTCGCTGAAGCTGAGCGGCTGGGCGCCGTCGAGATGGCAGAGGGCTGCGAGCAGCACGTTCTTCTGCGCCGGCAGCACCCGGCCGCCCTGGACCAGGCCGTCCAGGAAGATGTCATGGCCGGCGCGCCGGCCGGCGGCCGCCGTCTCAGCGAACTCGGCATCGCGGCGGCTGATCGCCGCCTCCTGTTCCGCGAGCTTCTTCTCGCGGGCGTCGAGCGCGCTCTCGCGCTCGGCGAAGTTCGGTTGCGTCATGGAATTGTCGTCCTCTGGGTCTGGGTGTGGCTGGGTAGGAATGGTGACCGCCTGGTCGGCCAGGTCGTCGAGGGTCGCGGCCGGCAAGGTCCGGTCCGCTTCCTCGGCGCCGAAATGGGCGAGCAGCAGCTCGCGCAGGCCCCTGAGCAGCCGCACGACGCCGCGATCGAAGTCGGCGAAGACCACGATGTCCTGATCGCCGTCCGCGAAGGCAACGGGTTTCAGCCCCTTGACCGCCGGCGGCTCGGCTCCGAGGAAGCCGACATGGCGCAGGTAATAGACGCCCGGCACCGGATTGGCGGGGGAAGACGGACGATAGAAGGCGTCGGAGATCTTCTTGAACCGCCCGTCGCGGACCAACTCGGCGAACCCGCGATCGAGCTGGGAGGCATTGGCGGTCAGACTTCCCTCGCCG
>CALCYJ010000182.1 GCA_937905845.1 uncultured Rhodospirillales bacterium | reverse complement strand
GCTGCAACTCCATAATGTGCGCGACCCGCGGCAGTCGCTCGGACAATTCCGCGACTGGAAGGCGCAAGGCGTGTGCCGCTATATCGGCATAACCTCGACCTACCATAGCGATTTCCCCGCGGTCGAGGCGGTGCTGGGCCGCGAAAAGCCGGATTTCGTGCAGATCGATTATTCGCTCGACAACCGGATCGCGGAGCGGCGCATCCTGCCGCTGGCGGCGGAGGTCAAGGCCGGGGTGCTGACCGCCCTGCCCTTCGGCCGCGCGCGCCTGTTCCGCGCCGTGCGCGGCCAGGCGCTGCCGGATTGGGCCAAGGATTTCGCCGGAAGCTGGGCGCAGTTCTTCCTCAAGTACCTGCTCGCCGACGCGCGCGTGACGGCGGTGATTCCCGGCACCTCGGACCCGAGGCACATGGCGGACAATCTCGGCGCGATGCGGGGCAGCCTGCCCGATCCCGATCAGCGCCGGCGGATGATCGCCTTCATCGACGGGCTCTAGCCTGTGGCCAGGCGGATCACGCCCGTGGCCGCCAGATGCTCGATCGCCGCCGCATCGAAGCCCAAGGACACGAGAATTGCGGCACTATGCTCGCCGATGCGCGGCGCCGGCCCCTGAATGGCGGCCGGCGTGCGGTCGAACCGCGCCGCGGGCTTGGGCTGGCGCACCCGCCCGATATCGGGATGATCGAACTCGGCGATCAACTCGCGCGCCACCACCTGCTCGTTGCCAATAACCTCGCCGCGGCGCAGAACCGGGGCGGAGGGCACGTCGCACGCATCGAGGCGGCGCAGCCACTCCGCGCTCGCGCGCGTCTTGAGGATCTCCCCCATCAGCAGGATCCGCTCCATGGCATTGACGGCGCGGCCGCCGGGCGTGTTGAAGCGGCGATCCTCAAGCAGATCGGGACGCTCGACCGCCGCGCAGAACCCTTGCCATTCCGAATCGGAGATGGTGCCGACGGTGATATAGCCATCGACGGTTTCGAAGATGAGGTCGGGCCGGGCGTTGGGGTCGGCGGTATCGGCTTCCTGCCCCACCACTGTGTATTGCATCATCGCCTCGGGCCAGAGATAGGCGATCATCGTGTCCAGCATGGCGAGGCGGATATGTTGCCCCTCCCCCGTGCGCTCGCGGGCATAGAGCGCCGCGCAGATCGCCTGAGCGGCGAAGATCGCCGTGGTCTTGTCGGCGACGATGGTGCGGATCATCTGCGGCCGGCGGGTCTTCGCCTCCGCCTGAACATCGGCCAGGCCTGAAAGGCCTTGGACGATCGGGTCATAAACCCGCTTTCCGGCATAGGGTCCCGTTTCGCCGACGCCGCTGATCGAGACATAGATGAGGCGCGGGTTGGCGGCACGCAGCGCCGGCTCGGCGAGACCCAGGCGCTCCATGGTGCCGGGACGAAAGTTCTGCACCAGCACGTCCGCGCCGGCGATCAGCCGACGCAGAATTTCACCCGCCTCGGGCCGCTTGATGTCGAGCGCCAGCGACCGCTTGCCGCGGTTGGAGGAAACGAACAGCGCCGAGAATTCTCCCGAGGCGCTCACCGACCGGCGGGAACGGCGGGTGATGTCGCCGCCCGGCGGCTCGACCTTGATCACCTCCGCCCCCTGGTCGGCCAGGAACATCGTCGCCAGCGGCCCGGAAACCACGCTGGTCAGATCGAGCACTTTGACGCCTGCGAGCGGACCGGCCATGTTTCACCTATCAGTTTGATAAAAGCACCTTATTGCCTTCAGATGGATCGGACAAGAGCCTTGTCAGATTTCCACGGCGGATATCATTCCTGATTCATCACGAAAATTCGCTTGAACCGATGGAAATTCCCTGTAGCCTCATAAAGTACATTTTCCACACTTTATAGGGCGCGTTGGTGCGTCGGAAAAGAGCGGAGATGAGCGAGCGAACGGGAAGCGGTCTGGCACTGCTGATCGGTGCGGGCGATGCGATCGGCGCGGCCGTGGCGCAGCGCTTCGCCGCCGGCGGATACCGGATCTGCATCGCGCGCCGGGACGCGGAGAAATCACGCGCAATCGTCGATGCGATACGAACCGCCGGCGGCATCGCCGAGGTCGTCAGCGTGGATGCGCGCAGCGAAGAGTCCATCCAGGCGCTGTTCGCCCGCGCGGAAAAAGAACTCGGAGCAATCGAGGTCTGCCTGTTCAATGCCGGCGCCAATGTTGCCGCGCCTTTGCTCGAGACCGGCGCCAAATTGTTCACCCGGGCCTGGGAGCTGGCCTGCTACGGCGGCTTCCTGACCGGCCGGGAAGCCGCCCGCTATATGGTGCCGCGCGGCCGCGGTACGATTCTGTTCACCGGCGCGACCGCGAGCTTACGCGGCGGTGCGGGCTTTTCCGCTTTCGCCGCGGCCAAGTCCGGTTTGCGCGGCATAGCCCAGGCAATGGCGCGCGAGCTTGCGCCCAAAGGCATCCATGTCGCCCATCTGATCATCGACGGCGCCATCGACAGCGAGGCCATTCACAAGCGCCTGTTGGCGCAGGGCCGCGATCCGGCCGCACTGCCGCCCGACAGTCTCATCCAGACGTGCTCCGTCGCGCAAGCCTATTGGTCGCTGCATGTCCAGCCGCGGGATGGTTGGACGCACGAAATGGATATCCGCCCGTTTGCGGAAAAATGGTAGAGAGGCACCGCCATCTCCCGCAGCTCCTGCTTTGGGGCGTCGGCACCAGCCGCACTTTGCGGGCGCATTGGGCGCTGCATGAACTCTCGCTCGATTACGAGCTGCGCGCGATTGAGCCGCGCACCGGCGAGACCAAGACCGAGGAATTCACCAGGCTCAATCCACGCCAGAAGATCCCGCTCCTGCAGGACGGCAGCTTCCGCATCGCTGAAAGCCCGGCGATCATCTCCTATCTTTCCGACGTCTATGGCACGCCGGCCAATGCCCTGGCGCCGGTCGATCCGCTCGAGCGCGCAACCTGGCTGGAATGGTGCTTCTATATCGCGACCGAACTCGACGCGACCAGCCTCTATGTCATGCGCCGGCACCGCGATCTGAAACATATCTATGGCGAGGCGCCAGCCGCGCTCGAAAGCGCCAGTAGCTATTTTCAAACCCAGCTTCGCCATGCCGAGAAGGCCCTGGCCGACGGGCGGCGTTTCCTGATGGGCGGGCGTCTCACCGGCGCCGATCTTCTGCTCACGACCTGCCTCACCTGGGCCGTCGATTACGGCGTTCCGGTCAGCCCGTTCTGCTATTCCTACATGGAAAGGATGATCGCCCGCGACGCCTACCGCGCCGGCCGGGCGGCCAATATGCCCAAGCCCGGCTAAGCGCACGCTCCCCAAATCTCAGCCGGTTACGCTCCGGCGGGATGACGGGCGCGGTTCCGATCTGGATTGGCCCGACATGTCGATTCCGGCGGGAAGATGGCGGGGGTTTCTGGCGCCGGGGCCGGGATGAACATGAACCTGCCGCGGCGTGATCGCTTCGCCGCATTCCGAGCAGGTCAGCACCGGATCGAAGTTCTTGTCGCAGAGATCATGGCGGTGCAGCAGCGGCCGCCCCTTCCTTTCCGCCATGTGCATGTCGCCCCAATGCACGATCGACAGCACGATCGGATAAAGGTCGAGCCCTTTCGGCGTCAGGCGGTATTCGTAGCGCACGGGGCGTTGCTGATAGGCGACCTTGGTCAGGACGAATGCATCCACCAGCTTCTTCAAACGATCGGCCAGGATCGGCCGGGTAATGCCGAGACGCTCCTGGAAATCCTCGAAGCGGCGGACCCGCAGGAAGCAATCGCGCAAGATCAGCAGGGTCCAGCGGTCGCCAATGACAGACACCGCGCGCGCCATGGAACACGCCTCTTCCCCAAGCTCCCTCCACCGCATCTAAACCCTCCATCCGCTTGCCTCGATGTCCTTATACAGCAAGTAGGGTTCACTATTCAAACGATCAAGAGACAGCGGGCCTAGCGCGAGTGACCTAACCGGCCGCCAGGATCGCCTCCTCGACCTCGGGCAGCCGGTCCTTGCCGAAGAAAATCTCGTCGCCGACGAAGAAGGTCGGCGAGCCGAACGTGCCGCGTTCGACCGAGCGCCTTGTATTCTCCAGCAGCCGGCTCTTGATCGCGGAATCCTGGATCAGCGCGATAAGGCGGTCGGCATCGAGTTGCGAACCGGCCAGCGCCGCCCGCATCACCGCAGGATCGTCCATCTTCTTCGGCTCCGACCACATATGCCGATAGACCTCGTCGATATAACGCTCGGACACGCCCAGGGTCTGGGCGGCGACGGCGCCGCGCATGATGGCGAGCGTATTGACCGGAAAGAATGGATTGTGCCGATAGGTGGTGATGCCGTGCCGCGCGATGAAACGCGCCATCTCCAGCCGCTCGTATTCCGGCTTGTTCTTGATCCCGGCGAAGGCTTCCGCCGGCGACCGGTTGCCGGTCAGTTGGAAGATTCCGCCCAGCAGCACCGGCACATACTCGAACCGCACGCCGGTCCGCTTTTCGATCGCCGGAATGATCAGATGGGCGAGATAGGAATTGGGACTGCCGAAATCAAAGTGGAATTCCACGCTCGCCATGCGATCACCATTTCTCCATGAAGGGCCGGATCTCGCGTTCCGACGACCAGGCGTCGCGCGGCTCGAGATAAAGCTGCCAATAGGCTTCGGCGACCGATGCCGGGCGCATCAGCCGGCTGGGATCGAGAGCAGCGAGCGCCGCCTCGCCCTCGCGGTCCTTGATCCGATCGCGCACCCATTTTGTATCGACGCCGGCATCGATGACGAGATGGGCGACATGAATGTTCTGCGGGCCAAGCTCACGGGCGGCACTCTGCGCCAAAGCCCTGAGGCCGAACTTGGCGGAAGCGAAGGCGGCATAACCGACGCCGCCGCGCAAGCCCGCCGTGGCCCCGGTGAAAAAGATATTGCCCCGGCCCCGCGGCAACATCAGCCGCGCCGCTTCGCGCCCGGCGAGGAAGCCCGAATAGCAGCCCATTTCCCAGACTTTGCGAAACACCCGCTCGGTCGTCTCCAGCAGCGGGAAATTGACGTTGGCGCCGATGTTGAAGATGCAGACATCGAGCGGCGCCGCGGCGTCGGCGTCGCGCAGGAACGCCGCGACCTCCTCTTCCACCCGGGCATCGAGCGAGCGGCCATGGATGCGGCCGCCCACGGCTTCGACCTCGGCGATCAGCGGCGCCAGCTTGTCGCCATTGCGGCGGCCGGCGAAGACGGTGAAGCCTTCGCCGGCAAATTTCCGGACGATGGCGGAGCCGATATAATCGCCGGCGCCGATCACCGCTACGGTCGCATTCCTGTGTTCCAAGGGAATTCTCCTGCCTGCCTTCCGATTAGCCTATGCCTGCCGCGCCGACCGGGTGGCGGCCGACGATCTTTTTCCATATAAAGTTCGTATTAAAAACTTGTCAATCCGTATTATAGTTTTTCGGTCATTCCACTGTGGCATACAAGCAGCGATTTTAACCCGGTAAATTCGGCAAATATCTAGATATTGACGGAAAGCTTGCGTCATTATCTATGAGCAGCACCTCATCGAGATTGCCGAGAATGCGCAATGGCTACCTTGACACGTATTTATTTAGAACTTTATATGATGCCGGCGAAAACGGAACAGGCGGAATCCGCATGGCAAATGTCGCGATGGATCTGAACTTCCCCCGCGGACGATAGGCTCCGCCGCCGCAAAGGCTTCGCCGCCGCGTGAACGAAATCGCACCCAACGACCAAGGAGGGAACATCATGTCGGACCTGATCGAAACCATCGAGGACGGCGTCGCCACGCTTACCTTCAATCGGCCGGAGCGGATGAACGCGCTCTCGACGCCGATCATGGACGGGCTGCTCAAGGGGCTGCCGCGCCTGGCCGGCGATCCCGCCGTCCGGGTTGTCGTCCTCACCGGCGCCGGCCGCGCCTTCTGCGCCGGCGGCGACGTGAAGAGCATGGCCGAAGGCGGCGAGGTGCGGAGCCTGGAAGAAGCCCGGGTGCATCTCCGCTCCCGCATGGAAGTATCCCGCATCCTGCACGAACTGCCGAAGCCGACGATCGCCATGATCAATGGTCCGGCCGCCGGCGCCGGCCTGGCTCTGGCACTCGCCTGCGATCTCCGCATCGCCAGCACCGAGGCGCGGCTGGTCACCGCTTTCGTCAAGGTCGGCTTTTCCGGCGATTTCGGCGGCAGCTACTTCCTGACCCGGCTGGCCGGCACCGCCAAGGCGCGCGAGCTTTATTTCACCGGCACGCCGGTCGGTGCCGACGAGGCTTTGCGGCTCGGGATCGTCAATTGCGTCGTGGCGCCCGAACATCTCGCGGCCGAGACGCTGAACCTCGCCCGCTCGCTGGCGCAGGGCCCGCAGATCGCCCTCGGCCTGATGAAGCGGAACCTGAATTGCGCGGAAAGCGGCGGCCTGAATGAACTGCTGGACATGGAAGCCGACCATATGGTTCGTACCGTCCGCACCGAGGATCATCGCGAAGCCGCGCGGGCTTTCGTCGAGAAGCGTCCGCCGGTTTTCGTCGGCCGCTGAGGAAGCTCCCCGGCCGGAGATGCCGGCGCCCGCATCACCGGCAAGGCGGCGCAGCTCCTGAAGCGCGAGGGCGCGCGTTTCGCGCTGGCCACCCAGTGCATCGGCGGCGGCCAGGGCGTTGCCACCATCCTGGAAGCCGCCTGAGCGGATCGCGGTGGGCGAGATCGGGCCTGGACGCCGCGCGTCCGCCCGCGCCATAGTAGGCTTTCCGGTGCCGGCGCCGCGATCAAAGCGGCGGCCGCCCGCCGCACGAAGGCCCGGATCATGCGCTACGAACCGACGCACAAGCAACAGACCCGCGCCCGGGTGCTCCGGGAAGCCGCGAAGGCGATCCGGGTCGAGGGCCCGCATCGCGTCGGCGTCGCCGGGGTGATGGCCAAGGCAGGGCTCACCCACGGCGGCTTCTATGCGCATTTCGCCTCGAAGGACGATCTGGTGGTGGATGCGATCGCGCAGATGTTCGACGAGGCGATCGATACGTTCGACCGGCTGACCGCGGGAAAGCCGCCGGCCGCGGCGCTCAATTCCTATATCGATTTCTATCTGTCGGCCAGGCACCGCGACGCCCGCGATACCGGCTGCCCGATGCCGACGCTCTCGGCCGACCTGCCGCGGCTCGGTCAGCCGGCGCGGCGGCGTTTCGCCCAGGGCGTCGCCGCCCTCACCGGGGCGGTCGCCGGCCTTCTTTCCGCCCTCGGCATCGAGGACGCGGAATCCCTGGCGGGCTCGGCCGTGGCCGAGATGGTCGGCGCGCTGGCGCTGGCACGCGGCGCGGCCGACGCCAAACACTCGAATACGATCCTGGCGCGCTCGCGCCACAGCCTGAAGCAAAGACTAGGCCTGGCCGATCCCGACGGCGCCAGCCCGCCCTGAAACCCGCCGGGCCGGCTCACCGGATACGGGCGGAAAGACGGCGGCGGCTTGCGCTTAGGCTTCGCCGTCCCGATGCGCGCGGGCGCGATGGGCACGGGCATGCATGCGGTTGCCGCAGATCTGCGACGAACACCAGATCGCCGAGTGATTTTTCGACGTATCGTAGAATATCCGCTGGCACTCCACATTGCGGCACAATTTCAGCCGCGGCCAGGTCCCCTCGATCCGACCGGCGGCGATGCCGGCCAGAATCCGGGCCACGGCGATCTGAACCCCCGATCCGCCCGGTTCCAGCCGAGGGTTTCCCGCGGCATCGAACTGCACGACCAGCGGCATTTTCCGCCCCAGCCGGTTGATGGCCTCGAGTTCGGCCGCGGCCACGCCGTCGGCCGGGGTGCCGATCAGCCGGCGCAGCCCGTCGCGCAAACGACGGACGCCCTCGAACTCCGCCACCGAGACCCGCGCCGCCGGCGCGAGCAGAGACCGCTTGACCAGCCAGTCCCGCAGACGCTCCGGACTTTCCAGTCGCTCCCTGGGCCCGTCCGCATGCCAGGTATTGAGAAAGGCATGCACCAGCGCCAGCTCGCCCGGCGCCGTCCGCGGCTCGTACCCTATCGCTTCCGCGAGTCCGGCCATGATTGTTCCATAATGATCAAAACAGTTTTACTAATTACGATGTCTTGCTATAGTCTGGCCCGAAACGCCCGCCTGCACCAGATGTTTGCCGGCGGCCGCCCGCGCAGAAGCGGCAAGACTTGCCCGGGCCTGCCGCCTTGACGACAAGGGAGATGGCATTGCCGGAAGAAGCCGAAGAAGCCCTCGTGACGCAGGAACAGCGCGGTCCGGTCTCGATCCTGACGATGCTCTATCGGCCCTACAATCTGCTGGGCCCCAAGCTGATCGACGCCATCGCCGCGGCGGTGACGCAGGCCCGGGACGCCGGCAGCCGCGCCATCGTGCTGCGCAGCGGGCTGCGTCATTTCTGCGCCGGGGCCGATGTCGCCCTGTTCGACGCCCGGATCGGGAATGCCGGCCGGGCCGAGACCCGCTTCTCCGGCATCGAATTCCTGCGCCTGTTGGAATTGCTCCCCCTTCCTGTCATCGCCAGCGTTCACGGCGTCTGCCTGGGCGGCGGGTTGGAGCTGGCGCTGGCCTGCGATTACATCGTCGCCGCTTCCTCCGCCAAGCTCGGCTCGGTCGAGGCCGCACTCGGACTGGCGCCGCTCATGGGCGGCATCCAGCGGCAGGTCCAGCGCATCGGTACCGCGCGGGCCAAGGAAATGTCGATGCTCGGCCGGCGCTATGACGCCGCGACGCTCGAACGCTGGGGCCTGATCAATCTCGTGGTTCCCGACGAATCGCTTGAAAAGACGAGCCTGTCCATCGCCGAGGAATTCGCGCGCGGACCGACGGTCGCGCATGCGACGACCAAGGAACTCGCCTATCTTGCCGCCAACGAAGGCGTCGTCGCCGCCGATCAGGCTATGGCGGAGATCCAGGAGCCGATCTGGGCTTCCGAGGATCTCAAGACCGGCCTGGCCTCGTTCAAGGAGAACGGCCCGGGCCTGGCCCGTTTCCAGGGGCGCTGACATGAGCGGGCCCTTGCACGGCGTCCGGATCGTCGATTTCTCCCGCGTCCTGGCCGGGCCGCTCTGCGCGCGGACCCTGCTCGATCTCGGCGCCGAGGTGATCAAGATCGAGCCGCCCACCCCCGACGTCTCCCGCTTCGCCTTTCCATCGAAGGAGGGGATGTCGGGCTATTACGCCCAGCAGAATGCCGGCAAGCGTAATGTCAGCATCGATTTGAACCGGCCCGGCGCACGCGATCTCGCCCTGCGGCTTTGCGACCGCGCCGACATCGTGGTCGAGAATTTCCGCGCCGGCACGCTCGGCTTCTTCGGGCTGGATTACGAGACGCTTTCGGCGCGCAACCCCCGCCTGATCTATGCCTCGATCACGGGCTACGGCCAGGGCGGCCCGTGGCGCGGCCGCATGGCCTATGCGCCCACGGTGCAGGCGGAGGCCGGCTTCACCGAGAACAGCCTGCGCCATTACGGCGCCGCGCTGACCGCGCCGCGCACCGACGGCTTGTCCCATGCCGATGTTTATTCCGGCCTCCAGGCGGCGATCGCCATCCTCGCCGCGCTGCACCGGCGGCACGAGACCGGCCGCGGGCAATCTATCGACATCGCCATGGCGGCGACGCTTCTGGCGGTGAACGAGCGCGCGCATGTCGATCTCTCCGAGGAGGATATCG
>CALCYJ010000181.1 GCA_937905845.1 uncultured Rhodospirillales bacterium | reverse complement strand
TCTTCTCGTTCCGCTGAGCCGCCTGTGGCTGCTCGGGCATTTCGCCGGCGTGATGGAGATCCAGCAACTCCTGATCATCGCCCTGATCCAAGTGGCGCTGCTTAGCGTCCTCGGCTGGCCGATCTACCGGCTGCTGCTGTTCCCGCTGCTCTATCTTTTCTTCCTGGTGCCGACCGGCGAGTTCCTGGTGCCGTCGATGCAGGATTTCACCGCGAGTTTCGTGGTGCACGGGTTGCAGATCATCGGCATACCGGTCTATTCCAACGGCGTGTTCATCACCATCCCGAACGGTAGTTTCGAGGTGGCGGAAGCCTGCGCCGGCCTGCGCTTTCTCATCGCCTCCATCGCCTTCGGCTTCCTCTATGCCTATGTCGTGTACCGCAGCTGGGGCCGGCGGCTTCTGTTCATCGGCCTTTCCCTCGTCGTGCCGCTGATCGCCAACGGGTTCCGGGCGCTCGGCATCGTGCTCCTCGCCTATTACAGCAACAACCGCATCGCCGTCGGCTTCGACCATATCATCTACGGCTGGATCTTCTTTTCGATGGTGACGCTGACGCTGATCTGGCTCGGCTTCTTCATGCGCGAAGGACCGATCAGCGTGCCGCCCGGAACTTTGGTGTCGCAGCCGCCCCGCCCGGTGAGCGGCTGGCGCATCGCCATGGTGACGGCGCTGGCGCTGGTCCTGGTGGGTGCGCCGCGCGCCTTTGCCGCCTGGCGCGACGGCACGAAACCGGCCATCGATGCCAAGGCCCTGGTGGCGCCGCCGATGAGCCCGCCCTGGAGCCTGATGACGACGATCGATCCCTGGCGCCCCGTCTTCGCCACGGCCAATGCCACACTGCGCCGCGACTACGACGATGCCGGCAGCCGCGTTTATCTCTATATTGCCTTCTACGCCAAGCAGAAATACCAGGCGAAAGTGATCAGTTCGGCCAACCGCTTTGACGACGACAAGCTGTGGACGCGCTCGGATAGCGGCGGGACCACGGCCGAGGTGGCGGGCCGGCCCATGCGGCTTCTGACCGAGCGTCTGCGCGGAAGCCGGAACAAGCGACTGATCTGGTACTGGTACTGGGTGGATGGCGATTTCACCGCCAACCGGCTGATGGCGAAGCTGCTGGAGGCCAAGACCGAGATTCTGGGCGGCGACCGCAGCGCCGCCGTCATCGCGGTGGCGGCCGATTACGACGACGATCCGGCCGAGGCGGCGCACCGGCTCAAGACGTTCCTCGCCGTCATGCCATCGCTCGGCCCGATGCTGGAACGGGTGGCGCAGCCGGCAAGCGGCGGGGCGACCCCCAGGAATGCCCCGTCGCCGGCACGGCGCGCGGCAGGAGGCGGCTGATGTGCGGCCTGGTCGGAATGTTCGATACGCGCGGGCAGAGCCTGATCGATGCGGCGCTGTTGCAGCGCATGAACAGCACGCTCGCCCATCGCGGTCCCGACGGCGACGGGCTGCATGTCTCCTCGGGCGTGGGCCTTGGCCACCGCCGGCTCGCCATCATCGACCTTACCGGCGGCAAGCAGCCGCTCTATAACGAGGACGGCCAGGTGGTGGTCGTCTTCAACGGCGAGATCTATAATTTTCACGCCCTGGTGGCGGAGCTGACGGCGGCCGGCCACCGTTTCCGCACCCATTCCGATACCGAGGTCATCGTCCATGCCTGGGAGGAATGGGGCCCGGCCTCGGTCGAGCGCTTTCGCGGCATGTTCGCTTTCGCGCTGTGGGATGCCAAGGCGGAGACGCTGTTCCTCGCGCGCGACCGTCTGGGCAAGAAGCCGCTCTATTACAGCCGCCTTTCGTCTGGACTGATGATCTTCGGCTCGGAGCTGAAGGCGCTTCTGATCCATCCCGAAGTGCCGCGGAAGCTCGACCCGCAGGCGATCGAATCCTATTTCGCCTATGGCTATGTTCCCGATCCGGCCACCATCTATCAGGGCATCGCCAAGCTGCCGCCGGGCCATATCCTGGTGCAGCGCCGTGGCGCGCCGGAGGCCGTGCCGCAAGCCTATTGGGACGTGCCGAGGCCCGAGCCGCGGACGCTCTCGCTCGCGCAAGCCGAGGAGGAGCTGATCGCGCAATTGCGCGAGGCGGTGCGCCTGCGCCTCATCGCCGACGTGCCGCTCGGCGCCTTCCTTTCGGGCGGTGTCGATTCGAGCGGAATCGTGGCGATGATGGCCGATGTCGCGGCCGAGCCGGTGAACAGCTTTTCCATCTCGTTCGGCGACAAGGCTTTCGATGAGAGCGCCTATGCCCGCACCATCGCCGAGCGCTACCACACCAATCACCGGGTGAAGGTGGTCGAGCCTGAGGCCTTCGATCTCATCGACCGCCTGGCCTGCATGTATGACGAGCCGTTCGGCGACAGTTCGGCGCTGCCCACCTTCCGCGTCTGCGCCATGGCGCGCGAGGCGGTGACGGTGGCGCTTTCGGGCGATGGTGGCGACGAGATTTTCGGCGGCTACCGCCGCTACCGCTGGCACCAGGCGGAGGAGGGGGTGCGGCGGCTTCTGCCCCAGGGGCTGCGCGGGCCGCTGTTCGGCGCACTCGGGCAGGTCTATCCCAAGCTCGACTGGGCGCCGCGGCGGCTGCGCGCCAAGGCGACGTTCCAGGAGTTGGCGCTGTCCAGCGCTGCCGGCTATTTCGCGAGCGTCGCGGTGCTGAACGATGGATTGCGCGGGCGGCTCTACAGTGCCGGCTTCACGCGCGATCTGGCGGGCTATCACGCGGGCCAGGTGGTGGCGGACCATATGCGCGCCG
>CALCYJ010000180.1 GCA_937905845.1 uncultured Rhodospirillales bacterium | reverse complement strand
GCCATTTCGCCGAGTGGGGGCAAGGCTATCTCGCGGTCGATCGCGACAGCACGAGCCGGACGCCGCCGGCGGTCAAGGTGCCCTCCGGCGCCTTCCAGGACATCTACGACGCCTGGTCGGGCGCGCTTGCCTATGATCCCGCCCTGATCGCGGCGCCGGTCGCCATCATCCGCGGCGAATGGGATAGTATGTGCACCGACGCCGATGCGCGCTGGCTGTTCGATGCCTTCACCTCGTCGCCGCTCAAGCGCGACATCAAGATCGGCCGGGCCACGCATCTGATGCATCTGGAAAGCGGCCGCTTCGCCCTCTATCGCGAAACGGCGGCCTTTCTTCTGGGCGGCGATGGCGGACCGGCCGCGATCTGAGCGGAATCGGAACCTGTCATTTTGACGCATGTTCCGGGCAGGAGATCCGATCTACTTTTTGGCAACAGGCGGTTCTATTCAGGAGGCGGAGAATGTTCGCGGTGATCTTCGAAGTGACGCCCAAGCCCGAGCGCTTCAACGAGTATCTGGCCTATGCCAAGCAGCTCAAGCCCGAGTTGGAGCGGATCGAGGGCTTTATTGAAAACAACCGGTTCGCCAGCAAGCGGCGGGCGGGCCTGCTGCTCTCGCTTTCGCTCTGGCGCGACGAGAAGGCGGTGATCCGCTGGCGCACCGCCGCCCTTCATCACAAGGTTCAGGAGAAGGGCCGCTTCGAGGTTTTCCAGGATTATCACCTGCGGGTCGGCGAAATCGCGGCCGACAGCGCCTTGCCCACCGGTCAGGCCTTGGCCGGACAGCGGTTCGACGAGACGGAGGCCGGCACCGCCAAGCTGATCGGCATCCACGATACCGATCTGCCGGGCCTGGCGCCGGATGCCGGCGCCGGGGATCTTGCCGCGGCATTCGGACCGCCGCTGGAGCGGGCGGATGGGCTGGTCGAATGGGATGTGTTCGAGAACATCAACCAGCCGGGCCATGCCCTCCTGCTCACGTCCTGGCGTCAGGCCACCGCCGCCGATGCCTGGGAGACGGCGGGTCAGGGCGGCAACGGCAAGGCGCGGCGGCGGCGCGTGCGGGTCATCCGCGATTACGGCCTCGCCGACCGCCGCGAGGCGCCGCAATATTACCCCCCGGTGCCGCGTCCCCTGGCGGGTTGAGCTTCGCCGCGGGCTCTGTCTATATGGGCGAAGCTTTGAGCGAGGAGACATGATGCCCGACACGCAGACCCCGAAGACCCCGAAGACGCCGGCGGCCCCGGCCGCCGCCGCGGATCCCCTCATGCTGATCGGCGGCGCCTGGGTGCCGAGCCGGGACGGCCGGACCTTCGCCGTGGAAAATCCCGCGCGGCGCAGCCCCATTGCCAGCGTTCCGCGCGCCGCCGCCGCCGATGTCGATCTGGCGGTGCAGGCGGCGGCACGGGCTTTCCCGTCCTGGAAGCGGGTGGCGCCGCGCGAGCGCGGCCGCGCCCTGCTGCGCATCGCCGAGGCGATCGAGGCCGACGCCGAGGCCCTCGCCCGCACGCTCGCCGAGGAAACCGGCAATGCGCTGCGGACCCAGGCCCGGCCCGAGATCCGGACCGCGGCCGACATCTTCCGCTATTTCGGCGGCCTTGGCGGCGAATTGAAGGGCGAGACCATCCCGCTCACCGCGGCGATGCTGGACTATAGTTTGCGCGAGCCGCTCGGCGTCGTCGGCGCCATCATTCCTTGGAATGCGCCGGTCGTCCTCGCCGCGGTCAAGATCGCGCCGGCGCTCCTGGCCGGCAATACGATGGTGATGAAGACGGCGGAGGATGCGCCGCTCAGCGTCCTGCGGCTGGCGCGGATCTGCGCGCAGGTCTTTCCCGACGGCGTGCTAAACGTGCTGACGGGATATGGCGTCGAGTGTGGCGCCGCCCTGGCGCAGCATCCGGGCATCGCCAAACTCTCCTTCACCGGCTCGACGGCGGTGGGCAAAAGCATCCTGCATGCGGCCGCCGACCGCATCGTGCCGGTGTCGCTGGAACTGGGCGGCAAGAGCCCGAACATCGTCTTTCCCGACGTCGACGAGGAATGGGTGGTGACCGGCGCGGTCGCGGCGGCGCGGATCAGCCGGCAATCGCAATCCTGCACCTGCGGCTCGCGCCTCTTCATCCATGAAAGCATCTATGAATCCTTCCTGGAGAAGCTGGTGGTCAAGCTCGAAGCCATGCGCATCGGCGATCCGCTCGACGAGGAGACCGACATGGGCTCCCTGATCAGCCGGCGTCAGTTCGACCGCGTCTGCGCCTATATCGCGGAAGGGACAGGAAATCGTGACGCCCGCCTTCTCACTGGCGGCCTGCCGCCCACGGACGGCCTGCTGGCGCAAGGCTATTTCACTAGACCTACCCTCTTTGCCGGCATGTCGAACGACTGGCGCCTGGCGCGCGAGGAAATCTTCGGCCCGGTGATCTGCGCCATTCCCTGGTCGAGCGAGGAGGAAGTGGTGCGGCTGGCCAACGACAGCCATTACGGGCTCGCCGCCTATGTCTGGACCCGCGACATCGGCCGGGCGCTGCGCACCGCGCATGCCATCGACGCCGGCTTCGTCCAGATCAACCAGGGCGCCGGGCAATTCCCCGGCCAATCCTATGGCGGCGTCAAGGAGAGCGGCATCGGCCGCGAGTTCTCCCTGGAAGGCATGCTCGAAAGCTTCACCAGCCGGAAGAACATCTGCATCAATGTCGATACGCCGGCCGGCTGATTCTAGCCGGTCGGAAAGCGCGCCAGAGCCTGTTCCGCAAAAGTGGATACCGCTTTTGCGACAAGAACAGGCTCAAGATGTCGAGTGAGCGCGAATTCTGATCGACCGGCTGAGTCCAGCCGGTCGGAATACGCGCTAGAGGCCGACGGCGGCCTTCCGGGGCAGGGTTTGCCGGTCCGCGGCCACGGAGCCCCGCGGCGCCGGCGCCGTCCGCTCGGTCCGAAAGCGCAGGCGCGCCGGCGGGAAGGCGATTTTGATCGTGGTCCCGGCGCCCGGCCTGCTGGCGACGCTGAGTTCGGCCTGGTGCAGCGCCGCCATGGCGCGGGCGAGCGGCAGGCCCAGCCCGGTGCCTTCGTTATGGCGGTTGAGCGCGCCGTCGACCTGGCCGAACGGCGTGAGCGCCACGGCGATTTCCTCGACGCTCATGCCGATGCCGCTGTCGGTTACGGTGAGGAGGAGCGCGCCATCGCCGGCAAGCTCCGCCCCGGCCACGACGCTACCGCCGCCGGGGGTGAATTTGATGGCATTCGACAGCAGGTTGGCGAGGATCTGGCGCACCATTCGCTCGCTGCCGAAGAGATCGGGCAGATCGGGTTCCGCCTTGATACGGAGGGCGAGGCTCTTCTGCTCGGCCTGAAGGCGGACGGTCTCGCCCACCCGGTTGAGGAGCGAGCCCAGCGCGATCGGTTCCTCCTGCCCAAGCTCGGCCTTGCCCGCCTCGATCTTGGAGAGATCGAGAATGTCGTTGATGATGGCGAGAAGATGCCGGCCGCTATCGTGGATATATTTGGAATAGTCGCGGTAGGCTTCGACGCTGTGGGGCCCGAAGGTTTCCTGCATCATCAGCTCGGCGAAACCGATGATGGAATTGAGCGGCGTGCGCAGCTCGTGGCTCATATTGGTCAGGAACTCGGATTTGGCCCGGTTCGCCGACCGGGCCTGATCGCGCGCGCGCACCAGATCGTCGGCGCGGCGGCGCACGCTTTCGCCATCGTTCTGCCGCTCGATCGCCCGGCCGAGCTGCAAGCCGATTTGCGACATGAGGTGGAGGAGGGATTCCTCCGGCTCGCGCGTGACATGGGCGAAGAATTCGAGGACGGCCACGACCTCGTCGCCCGAAAGGACGGGAAAGGCGCTGGCGGCCCGAAGCTCGTATTGGCGCGCGATTTTTCCGCGGGGAAAATTGCTGTCCTCTCCGACGTCGCGGATCCAGGCCGCGTGGCCCGAGGCGAGCGTGCGGCCCGGCAGGCCGATGCCGCCCGAAAACTGGGCCTCTTCGCTGGCGCGGCGGAAGAGTTCGATGTCGGCGCCGGCGGTATGCCAGATGCCGGTCGAGCGCAGATAGCGCGCGCCGCTCTCGCCTTCGACCCGATAGACGTGGCCGACCTCCCAGCCGGTAAAGCCGCAGACTTCGACCACGGCAAGGCGAAGGGCCTCTTCGGCCGTCGTCGCCTGGTTGGCCGCGGTGGCGATCTTTTCGAGCAGTTCGAGCTGGAGCTTGCGCTCGTAGAGTTCGCGCAGGCCCCGTTCGCTCAAGGATTCCGCTTCCAACCTGGCGCGACGTTCGCGCTCGAGACGGCGGTGCAGCCGCGCCGCCTCTTCCGTAAGGTTGGGCAGGCTAGAGGGCATCGGCTGTTTCCCGTACCTCGACGCGGACGCTGAGGAGGCATTCGGGATCGCCCTTGGCGGTGCAGCGCGGATGCTCGACGATCGCGGTCTCGCCGAAATGATCGGCGGCGCCTTCGATGAAGCCCTGGGCCAGGCTGCACATCCGGCGCGGCGAACGGTAGCCCATATAGAGCGCGCCATCCGTCCCGTGCTCGAAACGGAAGGTGGGGCATTGGGCGCCGGGATGGATCTTGCGCACCTCGGGATGGATGATGCTGTTGACGCTCAGGACGAAGGGAAGCGTCGTGTTATGGGCGGTGAAGAACGCGGGATAGCGTTCGGCTAGAAGCGGCATCGCCTCGCGCCCGAACCAGCGCAGACATTCATCGGGCTGGACATGGAGCACCGTGGCGGCGGCGCCCAGCAGCGCTTCAAGCTCGGCGTCGGGATAGCTGCCAAGCGACGTATAGGCGCCGTCGACCCCGGCCTGATCGAGCAATCCGTCCCAGGCCGCATCGCCATGGCGGTGGATCACGACTTCTTCGAGAAGATTGAAGATGATGCCTTTCATCGCATCCTCCTTGCCCTGCGCAACACGAATGTTGGGCATCTCGGCTCGATCTTCGGCCAAAATGGTAAAGCAAAGCTGAAACAGGCAGGCAGGCGCCCGCGAGGCGCGCCGGCTGATCGCCGATTATGGCATCAAGGGTTTCAAGTTCCATCCGACCATGCAGGGATTCTATCCCAACGACCGCGCCGCCTATGGGCTCTACGAGGCGATCGCGGAGGCGGGCGCCATCGCGCTGTTCCATACCGGCCAGACCGGCGTCGGCGCCGGCATGCCGGGCGGCAACGGCATGCGGCTCAAATATTCCAACCCGATGTATGTCGACGATGTCGCGGTCGATTTTCCCGACATGCCGATCATCCTCGCCCATCCCTCCTTCCCCTGGCAGGAGGAGGCGCTGGCGGTCGCGACCCCCAAGCCCAACGTCCATATCGACCTGTCCGGCTGGTCGCCCAAGTATTTCCCGCCGATCCTGGTGCGCTATGCCAATACGCTGCTGCGCGAGAAGATCCTGTTCGGCTCCGACTGGCCGATGATCGCGCCGGAGCGCTGGCTGGCCGATTTCGAGAAGATCGACATCAAGGAGGCGAACCGCCCGCTGATCCTGAAGGAGAACGCCATCCGCCTCCTGCGCCTGTGACCGCGGGCGCGCACGCCGCTATTGCACGCCGTTATTGGCGCGCCGTGGTCCCGCCGTCGATCACCAGGACGCTTCCCTGGCAGTAGCTGGCTTCGTCGGAGGCGAGATAGAGGCAGCCATAGGCCATCTCCTCCGCCGTGCCGGGGCGCTTCATCGGCGTCAGGCGATCGGCTATCGCCGGATCGTCGAACAGGTTGAGCACGGAGGCGACCATCGGCGTCTTGATGAAGCCGGGCGCGATGCAGTTGGCGCGGATATTGTCGCCGCAATAGGTGATGCCGAGCGAGCGCGTCAGATTGATCATGGCGCCCTTGGCCGCGGTATAGGTATGGGCGACCGGCAAGCCCTGAAGCCCGGAAATGCTGGTCACATTGACGATGGCGCCGCCCTTCTGCTTCTGCATCTGGGGAACGACGAGACGGCACATGTAGAAGGTCGAATCGAGGTTGATCGCCATCACCTCGTGCCATTTCTCGGGCGTGGTATTGACGATATCGTTCATCGAGCCCGGGCTCTTCTCCATCCAGCTATAACCAACGCCGGCGGAGTTCACGAGGATATCGATCCTTCCATAGGCTTTCAGCGTCTCGGCCACGACTTTCTCGGCGCCCTCGGGCCGCGACAGATCGGCGGCGACCACTTTGCCCTCGCCCTTCGCCGCCCGCACCATTGCCAGCGTCTCGTCGAGATTGGCCTGCGTGCGGCTGACGCCGACGACCTTGGCGCCCTCGGCCGCGAACAGCGTCATGCAGGCCCGGCCGACACCCGTTCCAGCGCCGGTTATGACGGCGATCTTGCCCTTCACCCGATCCATATTCACCCTCCCGAAATAGCGGCCGGCGGCCTGGCGCCAGCCTGGACAACCGGTTTTTGCCGGGATATTGTAGGAAAAAACTGTAGGACAAAAATTCGGCAAGATCCAGTTGGATGTTCGCGCCGGATTGCGAGGAGGGAACCCATCATGAAGGCTGCCGTATTTCACGCGCTGGGCCAGCCGCTGGCCATCGAAACCGTCAAGAAACCCGAGGCCGGGCCGGGCGAAATCGTCGTCAAGGTGCATTATTGCGGCGTCTGCGGCTCCGATCTGCATGCGACCCATCCCGGCGTGTTCGTCGTCCCCGACGGCACGATCCTCGGCCACGAGTTCGCCGGCGAAATTGTCGATTCCGGCGCACCGGGCTGGAAGGTGGGCGAGATGGCGACGGCGCTGCCCAACAATGCCTGCGAGGATTGCCGCAAGCAGGGCCTGAGCCAGTGCAAGGACCAGCTCGGCATCCTGTGCCCGAACAATACGCTGACCGGCTTCCATCCCTCCGCCCAGGGCGCCTATGCGGAATATGTGAAGTTCAGCGCCGTCGAAGCCCTGCGCCTGCCGGCCGCCGTGAAGAGCCGCGAAGGGGCGACGGTCGAGCCGCTCGCCGTCGGTCTGCATGCGGTGACCCGCGGCAAGGTCGCCATGGGCGAGCGCGTCCTCATCATGGGGGGCGGGCCGATCGGCCTCGCGGTG
>CALCYJ010000179.1 GCA_937905845.1 uncultured Rhodospirillales bacterium | reverse complement strand
GGACCAGAGAGCCGCCGCCGCCGCGCACGCGCAGGGGCAAGATGATCGTGCAGGAAAGCCAGACGCGGTCCCGGGCCAGCTCATCGAGCTTGGCGTTCTGAATCTGGTGAATGCCGGATTTTACCAGGAAGTGATGGTGGATGGCGAAAGGCAGGCCCTTCGGATAGCCGTTGGCCGGCGGCGCTTCGCCTTTGAGCTGGCCGCGGTTCACCGCATCGGTGAAAGGATTGTCGAGCGCGACGAGGACGACCGCCTTTTTCTCGAGATATTGCGCGGCGTCATAGCCGAGGCCCGGTCCCTCGCTGTAATAGCGCTTCTCCGCTTCCGGGTCCTGCCAGTTCTCGCCCCAGCCGGTATGGATATAGAGCACGTCGCCGGGCAGGATGCCGCGCTGCTCGAGACCCTGCGCCCGCAACATCGCGGCAATATGCTCCGCGGTGATGGTGGTGCCGGCGGCAAGGGTGCGGCCCTGCCCGACATGCGCCTTGGCGTCGAGCAGCACAGCCGTGGTGATGATCGGCGGCACCTTGTCGATGCCGAGCTTTTCGAGCATCGCCTCCGGATGCGGCTTCACCTCTTCCTGTTTGAAGCCGCCGTAATATTGGGCCTGCGCCACCGGGAATTCGCCGCTGCCGTCCCAGGGCGCATTGATGGCGCCGAAATGGCCGAGCGCATCCATATGGGTTCCTTGCGCGCCCTGATCGCCGGTCAGGGTTTCCATATTGGAGGCGTGGACCGCATTCCGCATGCCGCGCGTCGGCCGCGGCACGAGCGCGAGCGGCTTGGAGAAGGGCGAATTCGGCATGGTGTTGGTGATCGGATGCGACAGCTCGTAGCATTTCGCACCGGGCGCCATCAGGAACGGCGCCGCGCGCCACCAGCTCGCCGGTCCGAGCGTATTCGCCATGCCGCGCTCATCGCCCGCGGGCCAAGGGGGCATTGCCTGCGGCGGTCCCTTATAGGCTTCCGTCATGCAGCGACCTTTCCGTGACTGTCATCGAGATTGAGGACGAGCGCGCATCCGCCTCGGCTTGATTCGGCGGCGGCGGCACAGTACCTCGGCCTGCCGTTG
>CALCYJ010000178.1 GCA_937905845.1 uncultured Rhodospirillales bacterium | reverse complement strand
CAGGCGCCGAAATACAACGTGAGCGGCATTCTCTACGGCGCCCACAATCAGGGCTATGTCCGGCTCCCCTACGGTTATGTGGTGATCAAGGGGAAAGGCCACGTCGTCATGATCGATGTCGGCTACAATTACGAGGATCACGGCAACGCGCTGGCCGACCGCTTCGCCGTGCAGGACTTTCACGGCCCGAAGCAGGTCCTGGCCCAGATCGGCCTCACGCCGGCCGATGTCGACACCATCATCGTGACCCATGCCCATTTCGACCATATGGGCAATCTCGGCGATTTCCCGAACGCGCACGTCTATCTGCAGGAGCGTGAACTCACCAAGAGCATATGGGCGATGTCGTTGCCGACGCGCATGGGATATGCGTCGGTCGCGATCGATCCGGCCGACATCCTGAAATGCGTCGAACTGTCCCGCGAAGGCAAACTCACACTGGTCGACGGCGACATGGAGGACGTGTTGCCCGGCATCGACCTGCACGTCGCCTACGATACCCACACTTACGCGTCAATGTACGTCGTCGTGCGAAACGACGGTGCGCGCTTATCGAAGGATCCCTGGGTGCTGACGGGCGATCTGGTCTATGTCTTCGAAAACCTCGAAGGCGATGGCGCGGTCATCGGTGCACAGACGATGTATACCCCGGTTGGCGTCGCCGTCGGCAGTCAGTTGAACCTGATCATGACGACCGAAGCGATCATGAAGACCGTGAATTACGAGAAGCGTCGCGTCGTTCCGGTTCACGAACGCCGTCTGGCCAACAATTTCCCGTCGCGCAAGATCGAGGCCGGTTTGGAGGTCGTCGAGGTCTGTCTCGGCGGCGGAGAAAAGTCCCGCGTAAGCTGATCCGCCGAAACATCGCGGCTCCCACCCGGCGGCGGCGGGGGCGCCATCCCGGTGCCTTCGCCGCCGGCACGCGGACTGCGCGCCAACCCGCGCGCGGCGGATATGGGCTGGATGTAAGCAGCCAGGCATCCAAGCTGGAGAGTATGCGGCATGCGCATCGTTGATATCCGCGAACTCGCCATCCCGCTCCAGGCGAATATTCGGAACGCCGTCGTCACTTTCGCCGAACACACCGTTTCGCTCGTCGCCATTGTCTCCGATGCAGTGCTTGGCGGCCGTCCCGTTATCGGAATGGCCTTCGACTCGATCGGGCGCTTCGCGCAGGGCGGCCTGCTGCGCGAGCGGTTCATGGCGAGGCTCGTGGCCGCTCCGCCGGATGATCTCATCGACGCCGCCGGCACCGGATTCGATCCCGATAAGGCCGTGCGCGTGATGATGCGGAACGAGAAGCCGGGCGGCCATGGGGATCGGGCGCACGCCGTGGCTGCCCTCGAACTGGCGTTGTGGGATCTGAATGCAAAGCTTGCCGGCGTTCCGGCCTGGCGATTGATCGCCCGGAAATTCGGCATCGACGCCACACCGCGGATGCCGGTCTATGCCGCCGGTGGCTATTACTATCCCGGCGACAGTCTCGGGCGTCTCGCCGACGAACTACGCCGTTATGCCGATCTCGGCTATCGGTCGTTCAAGATGAAGATCGGAGGGGCCAGCCCCGCCGAGGACATGGCGCGCATCGAGGCCGCGCTGAAGGTCGCCGGCGCACCCGACCACCTTGCCGTCGATGCCAACGGCCGCTTCGATCTGAAGACCGCCCGTGACTACGGTCGGGCGATCGCGCCCCTGGGCCTGCGTTGGTACGAGGAACCGGGCGATCCGCTCGACTATCATCTCATGCATTCGCTGGCGGATGGCTACGAGTGGCCGCTTGCCACCGGCGAGAATCTCTTCTCCTGCCGGGATGTCGACAATCTGATCCGCTTCGGCGGCATGCGTCCCGGCCGCGACATCTTTCAGATGGACCCGGCGCTCAGCTATGGTCTCGGCGAGTATGGCCGCATGGTCGCGGCTCTCGAGGCGAACGACTTCTCGCGCAGCCAGATCCATCCCCATGGCGGCCATATGATCGCCCTGCACATCGCGGTCGGACTTGGCCTCGGTGGTTGTGAAGCCTATCCCGGAATATTCGCGCCGGTCGGCGGGTACACCCCCGACTGCCAGCTCGATGAGACGGGCATCACGCCGGGCGATGCGCCGGGATTCGGCCTCGAGGGAAAGCCGGATCTCGCTCCCTATATTGCCGAACTGTGCGGCAAATGATTCCGACAGCCCATGCGCTGCATCGCAGGCCCTGGGCTTGCCCGGCCAGCGTCGATGCGTGCGAACTGCTGAACGAGCTTGAGACGAAGCGGCATATCGGTTTCTCCTAAAAGAGGCCGCCCGACGCTGCGTCTTCATCCGCTGATTTGCCCAACCGGACAAGCCGCTGCCGCCGGGCAGTTGGCTGCCATGATGGTGGGGACGGAAGACCGGTATTCGACGGTTTTGTCCCTGGCGAAGGGGTGGCCTGTCGCTGTCGGATGGGTCATTTATGTGTTTCTCCCCAAAGGGTTGTGGCATTGCCGGGCCGCCGGCGAAGAGCCGGTTATCTGGTCGCTATTACCGTTGACAAAGTTGTTGACAACTCGCTATGAAGGACAAAGAGTGAAGTGGCAGCAATCTTAGGGACTTCGAGGCGAGACCGAACGTGTGGTAGCGCGCTCAAGTGCACTATTGCGAGGCCTGCTCAAGGGGCAGGGACAATAAAATCGATCTCACCGGGAGGAGATTAGGAAGATGGCGGAGGACAGTGGCGAAAGAGACGATCTTGACCGTTCGGTCAACGACGGCCGGTCGGTGGATGACGGTCGCCGAGGATTGTTGAAATTGGCCGCCGCAGGCGGAATCGGGGCATCCCTGATCGCAGCGGGCTTGCCGCTCCAGGCCTTTGCCCAGGAAAGCAACCCCGATTGGATCCCGAAGGTGGCGGCCGGCGGTAAGAAGGTCCGCATCGGGATTCCGCTTGGCTACGGGCCGTACAACCAGCCGTGGCGGCGGGGCTGCTGGCGGGCGATCAAGAAGGTTCTGGAACTGGGCGCCGAGCCGGTGACGTTGCGCGGGCAGCCGAGCAAGAAGAGCGAGCAGGAGATGGAACGCGCCCTGCTCGATCGCAAGATCGACGCGCTGCTCATGGGCATCTATTCCGGCGAGGAGGAAAGCGCCTACATCGCCAAGGAAGCGCACAAGAGGGGCATCAAGACCGTCGGGTTTGCCGTCAATGTCGTCGATTCGCCGGCGGTGATCGAGGATTCGTTCGGGACCTCCCTCAAGCTTGGCTATTACATGCAGGACGTGCTGCAACGCCAGGGCACCGTCGTGCAAACGGCCGAGAATCCAGGGTTCTACCTTCCCTTCGACATGGAGGTCGCGCTCATGGACCTCATCGTCAAGTATCAGCCCAAGATGAAGATGCTCCAGTTTCTCCCGGGTGGCCTTTCGACCCAGGACGAGACCGCGATCTCGCGCAAGAATGTCACGGCGCTGCTCGAGGCCAATCCGAAGAAGGGCTCGATCAACGCGCTGGTCTCCTGGTGGTGGCCCGATACGGTCGGGGCGGCGCAGGCGATCAAGCGTATGAACCGCACCGAGATCAAGGTCTTCAACCATTACTTCTCCGACCAGTTCCTGGGCGACTGGGCGAGCGGGCAATATGATATCGCCGCCAGCACGGATACGCCCTGGACGGATATCGGAGACAAGGCGGCCGAGATCGCCGTGGCCATGGCGCGCGGCGAAAATGTGCCGCCTCGCACCTATCATGTGCCTGTGCGGTTCATCACCACCCCCAAGGAAGCCGGCGATTGGCAGAAGCAGCTCAAGAGCTGGGATCTGGAGGCGATCAAGCTGCTCAAGCAATACGGGGGGTGAGCGGCGGTAGGCGGAGCGCGGGCGGCGGGACGAGGTTCGCGGCTTGAGGGTTCATATCCTCAAGCGGCGGGCTTTCTTAAGCGGACGGCGTTCCGCCGGCCTGGCGGCGGGCTTCAGGCGTGCTTGGAGAAGAATCCCGCCGCCGGAGCCAACCTGTCGTCTCCGGCGGCGTCTCCGGCGGGCCGGCGACCGGCGACCGGCGCGGCGGCTGGGGATTTGCGGCCGTCTCCGGTCGGGGCGGTGCGGCGCGTGGAGAGCCCGGGCGCCGGCCTGATCGCCGTCGTCCGCGCCACCGGCATGGCGGCTGCCCGAGCGGTATGGGCGAAGCTCGCGCGCGCTCAAGACGGTGCGGTCCCGGCCCTTAATCTGGATGCGGATCCCTGAACGGCGGGCTTACGGCAGACCGCGCCGGGGATGCGCTCCAATGGTAGAACGAATTTCCGAGGAGATGGTTTCCATGGCGGATCGGCTGGCGGGAAAGCGCATCATCATCACCGGCGCGAGCACGGGAATTGGCAAGGCGACCGCGATTCTGTTCGTCGCGGAGGGGGCCAAGGTCGTCATCGCCGACGTCAACGAGCCTGCGGGAAAGGCCACCGTCGCGGCGCTGAACGGATTGCGCTCGGGTGCCGCGCTCTTCATTCGGGCGGATGTCACGGACGAGGAAAGCGTCAGGCGCTATACGACGCAGGGGACGGAGTGGCTGGGCGGCCTGGATGGCGCCATGCTGCATGCGGGGGTGCAGCATTCGGGATCGATCGAATCCTTCGACGTCGGCAAATGGCAATCGCTGTTCCAGGTCAATGCGCTCGGCGTTTTCCTCGGGGCGAAATACGCCATCCCGGCGATGAAAGAAGCCGGGGGCGGGTCGATCGTTTCCACGGCGTCCCTGGCGGGGAAGCGCGGCGGTCCGGGCTTGACGGCCTATTCCGCGAGCAAGGGCGCCGTCGTGGCCTTTACCTTCGCCGCCGCCATGGAACTGGCGCCGTTCAACATCCGGGTGAATTGCGTCTGCCCGGGCTGGGTCGATACGCCCTTCAACCAGCCGGCGATCGATTTCATGGGGGGCACAGGCAGGCAGAGCGAAGTCATTCAAAATACGGTACCGTTGCGCCGACAGGGCACGCCGGAAGAATTGGCGCCCATTTACGCTTATCTTATGTCGGATGAGTCGCGGTACATGACGGCACAATCGATCAGCGTCGACGGCGGGGTGGCGTCCTCCTGAAAGCCGGCCGTGGGGCCGTGGGCCGGGCTTGCGGTTCGCTTGGCTGTCCGGGCAGGCGGGAGACAAGGCCGGACGTCCATGCGCGCCGATAGGACAAAGCCTCTAGCGCAAAAGCCAGTGAGGATGAGATGACGGCGGAGAAGTCGACGCGGGTCGTGACGGATAGCGCGCAAACCACCGGATGGCGCGTGCCGATCACGGGGGCTCTGCGCAAATGGAGCACCATCGCGGCCATGCTCGCCGTGTGTGCCGGCTTCAGCCTCGCGACGCCCTATTTTCTCACCATCTCCAATGTCACCAATGTCGTTTTCACCATGGTCACGAGCGCGCTGGTCTCGCTCGGGCTGACCTATGTCGTGATTGCCGGCAGTTTCGATCTCTCGATCGGCCTGATCCTGACGACCTGCTCGATCGTCACCGCCATGGCCATGCCCGCCATCGGCCCGGTCTGGGCATCCTTGCTCGCGGTCGTGGTCGGTTCGGTCATCGGCGCGTTCAACGGCCTACTCGTCACCTATGGCCGGCTGTCGGGTATCGTCGTGACGCTGGGCATGATGTTCATCCTGGGCGGGCTGAACAATTATCTGACCGGCGGCTATCAGATCGCCATTGCGAACGATCAGACCGGATTCCTCTTTCTCGGGCAGGGGAATCTGGTCGGCATTCCGGTCGCCGACCTCATCTTGATCCTGGTCTTCGTCGTGGCGCATATCCTGGTGACCAAGACCAAGATCGGCCATTACATTTCGGCCGTGGGGGATAATCCCATGGCTGCCTATTACTCCGGGATAAAAGTATACCGCTGGGTCATCGTCTCCTTCATCCTGTCGGGATTGCTGTGCGCGGTCGGCGGCATCATCGAGACCTCGATTTCCACCTCCGCCCAGCCGGTGGGTGGCGAGGGCTATCTCCTGGATGCGTTCGCCGCCGTCTTCCTCGGCGCGACGGTCATGGGCCGGGGCAAGCCGCACTTGCTCGGCACGCTGATCGGCGCCCTGTTCCTGAATTTCGTGACGGCCGGGATGAACATGATCGGGGCGCCCTTCGCCTTGCACCAGCTCATCGAGGGCGGCGTGCTGATATTGGCGGTCGGCGCCAATGCCATGCTGAACCGCGAAGAGCTGCATATGAGGTTCATCTGAATGCCGGGCGGGATGGATGCCGCGCCAGGCAAGGGCGAGCCGATTGTCGAGCTGATCGACATCACGAAACAGTTCAAGGGCAATTACGCTCTGCGCGGCGTCAGCCTCAGCCTCTATCCCGGTGAAATCCACGGGCTTCTGGGCGAGAACGGCGCGGGCAAATCGACGCTGATCAAAATCCTCACCGGCGTCTATGGACCGACCGGCGGCAGGATCCGCGTCGCGGGCTCGGACGTCGCCATTCACAGTCCCTTGGAAGCGCACCAGCTCGGCATCGGCGCGGTCTACCAGGATGCGGAGCTGGTGGAAGGCTTCAGCGTCGCCGAGAACGTGCTGCTGGGCTCCGAGTCGCGCGGCTGGTTCGTCAATAAAAAGGCCAT
Organism: uncultured Rhodospirillales bacterium; assembly: GCA_937905845.1. GTDB lineage: Bacteria > Pseudomonadota > Alphaproteobacteria > Ferrovibrionales > Ferrovibrionaceae > CALCYJ01. Next base: position 5,437 of record CALCYJ010000178.1, on the reverse strand, counting down.
TCGCACCGAAGCGACGCGGCGGCTGTCGGAAATCGGCATCCCGATGGACGCGGGGCGGATGGCAGGCACCCTGTCGGCCGCCGAGATGCAGCTCGTCATCCTGCTGTCGCTCTTTCACAAGAAATACAAGGTGCTGGTTCTCGACGAGCCGACGGCGCGGCTTTCGGCAACCGAAACCACCATTCTTTTCCGCCTCATCGATGTCTTCAAGAAAGAGGGCATCACCATCATCTATATCTCCCATCGCCTGGAGGAGGTTAAGCGCCTGTGCGACCGGGTGACGGTATTGCGGAACGGCGTCGTGTCGGGCACCCGGGACAGTTCGAACATATCCGAGGAAGAAATTACCCGCCTGATGATCGACGAGGATGCCAAGCAGCTTGAAGTCCACAATGCCGGCCTGGCGCAGGAGGATGTTCTGCTCGAGGTTCGAGACCTCAGAACCGAGCGATTGCAGGGCGTCAGCTTTTCGCTGCGCAAAGGCGAGGTCCTGGGGATCACCGGCCCGGTCGGGGCCGGGATGGAGGATGTGGGCAAGGCGCTGACCGGCCTGACGCGGTTCGAGGGTTCGATATCGCTCGGCGGCAGAGCGATCGCCGTGACCTCGCCGTCCGCGGCCAGATCGGCGGGTTTCGCCCTGATCCCTGAGGACCGGCGGCGGCAGGCGCTGTTCAACGACATGACCGTCGGCTTCAATCTCAGCCTGCCGGTCATCGCGTCGCTCTCGCGATGGGGACTGAGCGTCAACCGGCTGGTGACCCGCTACGCCCTGGAAATCGTGGAGAGACTGGATATCCGCCCGAAAAACACCGACATCGAGATCAAATTTCTCTCGGGCGGCAATCAGCAGAAGGCGGTCATCGGCAAGTGGCTGAGGGCGGGCGCCTCCGTCTATGTCTTCATCGAACCGACGGCGGGGGTCGATGTCGGCGCGATCAAGGAAATCTACGGCATCATCCTGGATATGGCGCGGCGGGGATCCGCCGTCATCGTCATCTCCTCCGCCATCAAGGAGATTCTGGCCCTGTCCGAGAAGGTCATGGTCATTCAGGATGGCGCCATGGCGCTCTACAAGGACCGGAGCGAGGCGCGCTACGAGGAGCTTCTGGCCCTGGCCATCATGAGCCGGAACGCCGCCGCCAATAAGGCGCTTTAGACCCCGTCACCCAAGCCCAAGCGGCCAAGCGGCCAAGCTCTAGCCCTTGGCCGCCACGATCTCGGGCCGGGGCCGCGGGGCCGCCGCCGGCTCGTCGGTCATCCAGCCGCCATGCGCGCGCTTGTACGCCTCGAAGGCCGGGTAGATATGTTCGACCGTCACCCGCACCAGCGTCTCGCGATCGCCCGACTTGAGCGCCTGCACGATCTGCGTGTGCTCGCTGCGGGAGCGCTGGAGAAGCAGCGGATCGCCGATGGCATAGCACCGGATGGCCAGTGTTTCCGTCCACATGCGGTCGATGATGTCGGCGAGATATTTGCTGTTGCAGGCGGCAAAGATCGTGCGGTGAAACTCGTTGTTGATCGTGCAGACTTCCTTGAGGTCGCGCCGGTCGACGGCATCGCAGTAACGGGCATGCACCGCTTCGACCGCGGCCAGAACCTCCGCGCTCACCGGCATCGGTATCCGGCGCACCGCCTCGGCTTGCAGAATGGAGCGCATGTCGTAGATCTCTTCGACTTCACGAACGGAGAAATCGCGGACGACGGCGCCCTTGTTGGGGCGGCGCGTCACCAGCCCGATCCGTTCGAGTTCGACGAAGGCGGAGCGGATCACATGCCGCGAGGCGCCGAAGCGGGCGCTCAACTCATCCTCGATCAGGCGCTCGCGCGGGCGCAGGCGGCCAAAGATGATGTCGTGCTTGATCGCCTCGACCATCGACACCAGCACGTTCTCCGAACTCGGGCCGGCGGGTGAGGGTTCAGTCGCCTTCAGGGTTCGCATGGAGTGCCCTCCTGTAACCAGGGTTGACCCTTATCAGAACGGATTGAAGCGGCCACCGCGAAAGACCGGTTCATATCCGGAGCCGGGCTGAGGGCGCCAAGCTCTCCGGCCCCCGGAATGATGGCGAAGCGGCGCATCCTTTTACCACAGACAGGTGATGATGGTGCCGCGCTCTTTATACGCAAAGTTGTCTTAAGCTTTATGAACAAAGGGGAATCACGGTCCAATCAAAGCAACGGCGGTAAAAGCCGGGAAGGAACGAAGGAAAGGTCCCGGTCGGTTGCGATGCTTGTAGCATTCCTGGTCTCATAGTCGAGCGAATTATTGCATAGCCGAGCGGGCGCCCCGAGCCTCGCCCGGGCCTCGAACGCCCCGGCGGCCAGTGCCGTCACGCGCCGCCACGTGCCATTCCCAGCCGCCCGATCCGCCCGTTTCATCCCGCTCTTGTCCGGAAACCGTCTTGGCGGGAATCGCGTCGTATTTGATGGCAACAAAATAATTGACAATTTAGTCGCCTACATGAGAAAGTCAATCCCTCGGCCGCGCAACCGCCGGCGCTGCGGTATGGGCCGAAATCTTGATGCCAAAAAATCCGGCAAAGCGACCGGCGATAAGAAAATTCGGGGAGTTATTTAAAATAAAATCGAATATTAGCGAAGATGGAGTCAATGTTGTTTTGTCATTGATTTTATAAAAATATCTCTGGAGACACACAAGTGCGTTTTTACTTGTGCAGGTGGCTATATTTTAAATCAGAAATGACGGATCGATTTGCACGTTTCTGGATGGGGCCGCCGATATCGTGATTCCACCCGCTACGGGAAGCCTCCGGTGGATCGTTTCTGGAGCTTGCCGCCAGCCGTTCCGAAGCCAGCCGTTCTGAAGCCAGCCGTTCTGAAGACAGAGTCTAACAGGGGATGCAGGGTATGACGGAGATCACGCTTGAAGAAGCGCAAAGGGGCATCGCGGCCGGATTGGCCAAGGCGCGCGAGATCAACTCGCCGTCGAGCATCGCGATCGTCGATTCGGGCCGCAACCTGATCGGTTTCGTGCGCATGGACACAGCACTTCTGGCGAGCATCGAGATCTCGCAGGGCAAGGCCTTCACCGCCCGGTCGCTCAATATGAAGACCGGCGACATCATGCCCTATGTCCAGCCCGGCGGCGCGCTCTTCGGCATGGATAATTCGCACCGCGACCGCCCCTTTGTCGTTTTCGGCGGCGGCCAGCCCATTACCAAGGCGGGGGTGGTGGTCGGCGCGGTCGGCGTCGCCGGCGGCATGGTGCCGGACGACGAGGCGATCGCGGCCGCGGTCGCCCAGGCCATCGGGAAATAGCCAGGTCTTATGGCGGGGCTTTCGGGTTCCGCGCCGACGCCGTTCCGCTTGCGGCAAAACCGATGCCGAAGACGGGGCGGCGTCAGAGGCTTTCCCTGCCCGCCTTTGCCCGTCCCGGTCTTCATCGGTCGGCAGGCACGGGGCCGGACGGGGAGGCCGAGATAGAGCGATATGGCCGATCGGGTGGATTGCGTTGTCATTGGCGCCGGAGTGATCGGGCTCGCGGTCGCCCGCCGGCTCGCGCAATCCGGCCGCGAGGTGATCGTGATCGAGGCCGAGGCCAGAATCGGCACCGGAACCTCGTCGCGCAACAGCGAGGTCATCCACGCCGGCATCTATTACCCCCCGAACAGCCTCAAGGCCCGGCTCTGCGTCGCCGGCAAGCTTGCGCTATACGATTATTGCCGCAGCCGCGGCGTGCCGCACCAGCGGATCGGCAAGCTGATCGTCGCCGTGACGGAGGCGGAGCTTGAGACCCTGGCACGGCTCCGCGATCAGGCGGCGGCGAACGGCGTCACCGATCTCACCTTTCTCTCGCGCGCCGAGGTCAAGGCGATCGAGCCCGAAGTTTTCTGCGTCGGCGCCCTGTTCTCGCCTTCGACCGGCATCATCGATAGCCATCAATTGATGCTCGCCTATCAGGGAGAGGCGGAAGCGGCCGGCGCCGTGATCGCCTTTTCCAGTCCGGTCGAGCAGATCGTAGCCGAACAGGGCGGCTTCCGCATCGAAACCGGGGGCCGGACGAAGGCTGCCATCAGCGCGCGGCTCCTCGTCAACGCGGCGGGATTGAAGGCGCAGGCGATCAGCCGGCGCTTGCGCGGTCTCGCCCGAAAGACGATCCCGCCGGGCTATTTCCTCAAGGGGAATTATTTCACCCTCAGCGGCCGGCCGCCGTTCCGCCATCTTATCTATCCGGCGCCGGTGGTGGGCGGCCTTGGTACCCACGTCACCCTCGATATCGGCGGCCAGGTGCGTTTCGGACCGGATACCGAGCAGGTCACAGACCTCGATTATACCGTCGATCCGGCGCGGGCCGAGAGCTTCTATTTAGGGATCCGGCGCTATTATCCGGCCCTGCCCGATGGCAGCCTCAATCCCGGCTATGCCGGCATCCGGCCCAAGCTCGGCACGCCCGGCGAGGAGGCGGATTTCATGATCCAGGGGCCGGCCGAGCACGGCGTCCCGGGGCTGGTCAATCTCTACGGTATCGAAAGCCCGGGCCTCACCGCCTCGCTCGCCATCGCCGATGCCGTCGCCGCCCGGCTCGGCAACTAAGCGGGCCGGATTCAGGCCCTTGCGCTAACCAAGCTCGAACAGTTCGGCGATATCGCGAACCGCCAGGCGGTCTTCGGCATCGAGCGCCTGGACGGCCGCGGTATACATGACCTTGTCCTTGGGGCAGGCGACGACGAAATAGCGGGCATCGCCCAAGGCCAGGGCTTCCTTGATGCGGTTTTCGCTCGGGCGCTCCGTGACCCCGGTATCGTCGCTCCATATCCGCCCGCCGCCGGCGCCGCAGCAGAAGGAATTCTCGCGGCAGCGGCCCATCTCGTGCAGCCGATAGCCAAGATGCGCGACCAGGCGGCGCGGCGCGTCGAAATTGCCGTTGTAGCGGCCGAGATAGCAAGGGTCGTGATAGGTCGCGATGCCGCCCGGCCCGGGCTTGAACGCGAGGCGGCCGGATTCGATCAGTTCGAGCAGAAGCTCGGTATGGTGGATGACCTTCAGCTCGCAGCCCAGCGTCCGGTATTCCTGGTGCAGGGCATTGAGGCTGTGGGGGTCGGTGGTCATGACCCGATTGAAACGGCATCCGGCCAGCGCCTCGATATTGCTGGCCGCCAGCATCTGATAGAGGCCCTCGTCGCCGACGCGCCGGACATCGTTGCCGCTATTCTGCTCCGCCTCGTAGAGGATGCCGAAATCGACGCCGGCGGCCTGGAGGATTTCCGCGACCTTCCGGGTCACCTGCTGGGCGCGCGGGTCAAAGGAGGCGAAATCGCCGACGAACCACAGCACGTCGACCGGCTCACTCCGCGCATCCTTGATCTTGAAGGGGAGATCCTTGGTCCAGCGCGGCCGCATCCGGGCCGGCTTGCCCATGGAATTCCCGGTGCGTTGCAGGTTGGACAAAGCTTCCTGCAACATCGGCCGCACCTGTCCC
>CALCYJ010000177.1 GCA_937905845.1 uncultured Rhodospirillales bacterium | reverse complement strand
GGATCTGCCGGGAATAACCGCCGTCACCCGCTCGTCGGCCAGCAGGAACTTGAGGAAGAACTGCGCCCAGCTAGCGGCGAAGCCCGCCGCCCAATCGGGAAGATTCCTGCCATGCACCGCGCGAAACAGGCGGCCGCGCCCGAAGGGAAGCGCCGTCAGAACGCCGGCTTTTACCTCGGCTGCCAGCGGCAGAATGCGCTTTTCCGCCGTGCGGTCGTCGAGTGAATAATCGATCTGCACGAAATCCGGCTTCTCGCGCCCAAGCACCGATTCAAGGGCTGGAAAATCGCCATGATAGGTCGAGGTGATGCCGGTATAGCGGCAGATGCGTTGCGCCTTCCAGGCCTTGAACCGAGCGAGCGATTGCCGGGGATCGCGCACGTTATGAAGTTGCAGCAGGTCGAACTTCGTTGTCTTGAGCCGGGTCAGCGAGCGCTTCAACTCCGCCGCGTCGGGTTCTTCGAGCTTGGTGGCGATGAAGATCCTGTCGCGCCAACCGCCGGCGGCGATGACCTCGCCCAGCACGCTCTTGGCATCACCATAGGTGGAGGCCGTATCGATCAGCCTGCCGCCGGCGCCGACCAGCGTGCCGACGACGTGCGCCGCGGCCTGCCGGGTCTGCGCGTCGTCGCCGTCGAACACGGAGGCGGTGCCGAGGCCCACGACCGGCAGGCGTTCGCCACTGCTCGGGATGGCGCGGGTGATGAGAGGGGGCTCGCCGGTGTCCGCCAAGGCCGGCCGCGCGACCAGGGCGGCGGCGGCGAGCGTGGCGAAATCGCGGCGGGTGATGCGGGCCATCGTCATTCTCCCTGTTGCGGCGCCGGGTCGAGCTGTGCGGCGCGGCGTTCCTGCGTTCCGCCCAGCACCGCCGACAGGACGAGCCAGCCGGCCGCGATCGGCAGCGCGCACAGCGCGATCGCGCCGAGCTTCAGCCCCAGGATCTGCAAACTGTCGAACACCCAGCCATAGAGCGCGTCCGAGCCGCGATAGATCACGACGTCGATCAGGTTCTTCGCCTTGTATTTCTCCTCGCGCGCGATCACGGTGAAGAAGACCTGGCGGGCGGGATTGGCGATGGCGAAATTCATCCAGCGCTGCGTCACCTGGATCGCCACCACGGCGAGGAGGCCCGGCGCCAGCGCCAGAATCGCGAAGCCCACGACATAAACCGCGGGCAGGGCGCCGGCGGCGGTGCCGACGCCAAACCGCTTGAGCAGCCGCCCGGTGGCGAAGACCTGCGTCGCGAGCGTCAGCAATCCGACCGCGAGATCGATGCCGGCGAAGATGCGCGTCTGCGCGCCGGCGCCATGGATAGTCGCGGCCACGATATTGGCCTGTTCGAAATAGAGGATGGTCGCCCCGAACGATAGCAGGCTGACCCAGGCGGCGACGCCGAGCAGATAGGGGGAGCGGACAAGCTCGGGCAACGCGGCGAAGGCGCTGCCGCCGACACGGGGCATCTCGGCGCGCGGGCCTTGCTGCCGGTCGGCGGCCCGTTCGAGCCGGTGGACGCAAAAGACCGCCAGTTCGAGAAACACGATGGCGGCGATCAGCAGGTTGGTCGGGCCGAGGGGGAGCGAAAGGCCGATGGTGATGATCGGCCCGAGCAGCGCGCCGGCGGTGCCGCCGGCGCCGATGAAGCCGAACAGGCGCTTGCCCTGTTCGCTGGTGAAAAGGTCGGCCATGAACGACCAGAACACCACGACGGCGAAGAGGTTGAACACGCTGACCCAGACGAAGAAGACGCGCGCGAGGATCACCGGCGCGATGCCGAGTGTTTGCAGCACCCAGAACAGCGCGAGATTGGCGGCGAAGAAATGATAGACGATGGGAATGAAGCGCGCGCGCGGCAGCTTCGCCACCAGCATGCCGTAAAAGGGCTGCGCCACCAGCAAGGTCACGAAGGTCGCGGTAAAGGTCCAGGGCAGGGCCCTGACGCCGCCGGCGATGCCCATCTGATCGCGCAGCGGCCGCAGCACGTAATAGCCCGCCAGCAGCGTGAAGAAATAGGCGAAGGACCACAGCGCCGCCGCGCGCTCCTGCGGCGTCGCCGGCACGGCGCGTCCGAGCCGGCGCTGGAGCGCGATCATGGCGCCGATGACAGTTTCTGCTTGAGTTCGACCGTATCGACGGCCTGGCCATAGCCGGGTCCGCCGCGCTGGAAGCGGCGCGCGTCGGCAAGCTTGCCGGCGATCACCGGCGCGAAGCCCGCATCGCGCACCAGGCTCGCGGCCACGCGGACCGCCTGAGGATCATCGCCCGCGATCGGAATCGCGAGCCTTGGATCGGGGCGGTTGGCCTCCTGCGCCAGGATCCGGTAGGAGAGCGTATTGAAAGCGCGCACCAGCCGCGTGCCGGGAAGGTATTTCTGCGACGTGATCCCGACGCCCTCGCGCTCCACCTCGTCGGCGATGGCGCCGTCGCGCGCGGCAACGGCATTGCAGGCATCGAGCACGATCTTGCCTTGGAGGGCGGCGGCATAATCGCGGCCGATCTGCGGCAGCGCGCCATAGGGCACGGCGATGAAGAGCACCCGGCCGAAGGCGATCGCCTGCGCCACCGTGCCGGCATGGGCCAGCGGGCCGAGTTCCGCCACCAGGTCTTTAAGCTCGTCCGGGTGGCGCGAGGAGAAGAGGACCGGGTGGCTGGCCTTCACCCATAGACCGCCGACCGTGCCGCCGATATGGCCGGAGCCGATGATGCCGATGGGCTGCTTGCCGCCGACGGTCGTTCGGGCCAGGGCCAGCCCGGGCTCAAGCGTCGCCGCGGCAAAAGCCGCGACGCCGCCGGCGCCGAGCAGCGCCCGGCGGGTATAGGTGAAGGGGTCTTGCTTGCGCATCGAAACCTCTCCGGGGTCCGCGTGTCCGATGACCCCGATCTTGCGGCCTCGCGCCGGCACCGCGCATCTCACATTGCCGTGAACCTGGGCTGTGAACCTGGGCCGTGAACCTGGGGCCCGGTGCGGAAAAGCGGCCCGGCCCGACGATTTCCGCTTGCCTAATCGCCAAGGGTATATTATATCGTAAGATATGTTTTACGATCAAAAGGTAGGCTATGACATACGACCAGAGTGACTTCGACCCTCACGGCCATGGACATAGCGGCTACGGCCACTGGGTCCGATGGATGGGGCGGCATCGCGGTGGACATGGCTTCGGCCATTTCGCGGCCGGCTTCATGGGCGGCGCCGGTCGCGGCGGCTTTCAAACCGGCCGCAAGCTCGGCGCCGCGGATCTACAGCTTCTCATCCTCGCCCTGCTGGCGGAAAAACCCAGCCACGGCTACGAGCTGATCAAGGACCTGGCGGAACGCTCCGGCGGTTTCTACAGCCCAAGCCCGGGCATGATCTATCCGGCGCTGACCTATCTCGAAGAGATCGGCTATGCCACGTTCGAGGCGGAGGGCACGAAGAAACGCTATCGCCTGACGGAAGCCGGCAGCCGCCACCTCGACGAGAACCGCGCGCTTGCCGAGGCGATGCTGGGCGAGTTGGCGCGCATCGGCGGCAAGATGGAGCATGTCCGCCGCGCCTTTGCC
>CALCYJ010000176.1 GCA_937905845.1 uncultured Rhodospirillales bacterium | reverse complement strand
CCGAGCAGTTTCTCGACCTCCCCGGACCGGAGCGCCGCGATGGCATTGGCGAGGCCCGCGGCGAGCTTCGGGCCGGTCTGCGGCACACCGGGCGGTGGCGGCGGTGTCGCATCATTGGCGCCGGTCCCGGCGCCGCGGAGGATGGCGATCACGTCGTCCAGCGATGGCCAGGCGCTCGAGAGCTGGAACAGCGCCTGCTGCGGCGAGGTGATGGGGAGGACGGTCGCGGCCGGCATCGGCGCGACCGGATCGAGGATCAGGGCGACCTGTGCGCCGACCGGAAGGCGCGCTTTCTGCTGCAGCATGATGGGGCCGGCGGGCGTGTCGATCACCGGATGCCCGGCGCGGGTGAAGCCGAGCACCGTGCCCAGCAGCGGCACGGCACCGCCGCCGAGCTTCACCGCCTCCGGAGCGATCTCGATTTCGCCGCCTTTCGTCGCGAGCACGGCGATGATGTTGAGCGTGACTTCCGCGCCGGTCGCGATCTTGGCGACCAGCGGTGCCTGGCCCGTGGCCAGCGGTCCGCCGACACTGAGATGCCCGAGTTGCAGCGGGGACGCCCCGGCCGGCTTCGTTTCGACGGCGGCCTCGGCGAACAAGGCGGCGATGCGTTGTGCGATCTCGGGTGGCAGCAGAACCTGCGCGGCGGCCGATGGAGGCAGCGCGGCTGGGATGGTCGCCGCCGCCGCCGGCGTGCCGATCGCTGCTGGCGGGGCACCGGCGGGTACGGTCGCCGCCGTCGCGGTCTCGGTTTGCGCGGCGAGGAGAATGTCGGCCGGCGTCTGCACCAAGAGGCGCGCCTGGGCCAGCAACTGGGCCTTCTGCACGGCGTCGGCGGGCACCGAGATTGGCTCCGGGGGTGCGGTGAAGGCAGCAATATCGACATCGGGTGTCGGCAGCAGCGCGGAGTCCGGGGGCATATGCACCACGATGGCCCGCAGGCTGTTATTGACGAACTCGATCGGCGGCGGCGGACGGGTCGTCGGCTCCACGGCGGCATCGCTGGTCGGCGGCGGTGGCGCGGGGCCGGCGGCAGCGCCCGAGGCCGCCGTCCCACCCGATGTCGGCGGCGGCGTAGCGATGGCCGATTGGCGGCCAGAGGCGGTATCGACGGAGAGGATCAGCACCTGGAGGCGGTCGCCGGCATTGCGCACTTCGAGCGTCACGTTGCTGCCGGCCGGGAGCTGCGCGGCGGTCGCGACCTTGACCACGCCCCTGTCGGTGGCGACCGAGGTCAATCCATCGGGCCCGCGGCCGAGCACGGTGCCCTTGAGGATCGTGCCCGGCGCGACGCCGATGAGATTGCGCGGCGGATCGGCGATCACCCCGGTCAGCAACGGCGTCGGCCCGGTCAAGCCGGGCAGAGCGCGGATGGCCGGGGTGACGATGTCGCTCATGATCGCGCGCGGGCCGTGCTCTTCGCGGCGGCCGGCCTCGGATCGTTGCCGGTACGCGGCGCGGTGATCTCGATCAGGCGCCGCGCCAGGGCCTCGACATCCGACGCGGCGGGCGAGCCCGGGTGGCGCACCAGGAGCGGGACTTGATGCGAGATGCTGTCGCGCACCTTGGGATCGCGGCGAATGACGCCGAGCAGCGGCACCTGCCGCTTCAGGAAGCGGTCGCAAGCCTTGTTCAGGGTTTCGTGGGTGCGCTGGCCGATCTCGCGGCTCGAGGCCATGTTCACGGCGACGCCCATCGGCACGCCCAGGGCCGTGCCCAACGATCCGCCCTGGCCGCCGGCATCGAGCGTGACCATCTTGATCAGGGCATAGGCATCGGTGAGCGCGGTCGGCTCGTCGGTGGTGACGACCAGGCAATAGGCCGCGCGGCCCGCGAGATAGCGGACCGGCCGTTCGATCCCGGCGCCGAGATCGACGATGACACGGTCATAACCCGTGCTGACCTCGCGCAGGCCGGCGGCAAGATTCTGCAGGCGGTTGATCGGCATGCTGGCGAGGCTGCCGGAGCCGGAGCGTCCGGCGACCAGGTCGAAGCCGCCGCTCGGGTAGGAGATCACCGCGCGGCTGAGCGGCATCTGGCGCTCCAGGGCGGTGCCGAGGTCGATGCTGGGCTGGATCCCGAGCTGCACGTCGATATTGGCGAGTCCGAGATCGCCGTCGAACAGCAGCACGCGGTTGCCGAGCTGCGCGATCGCCTGTGCGAGCGAGATGCTGAGCCAGGTCTTGCCGACGCCGCCTTTGCCCGAGGCGACGGCAATGACGTTCGGTATCATGTCTTCGGAGGCGGCTCGCGGTGGCGCGTCGTTCATGCTCCGGGTCCGATCTCTTTCTTCCTCTTGGCGGTGGCGGGTCTGCGGCCCATCGGCGGCTGTCCGCTCCCATTTTGCGCCGCTTTGGGCGCCCGCGCCATGTCCTGCGGCATCAGCAGCCGCGCCAGGGCGTCGGCGCCGGTGAACTCCAAGCCGCGGGCGATCTCCGGGGAGATGCCGCTTCCGGCAAAGGACAATTTTCCGTTCTCGGCCGCCGCCAGCAGGCCGGCATCGCGGCGGGCGGCGTCGATCTTGGCGGCGATGATCCGCGTGCAGCCGATCTCGGCGAAGAGCTGGCCCTGTTCGGCGGATTCCGAGACGTCGCCGCCGGCGCCCAGCACCAGCACCGGCTCGGCCTTCGCCGCCTGCGCCATGTCGGCCAGGATCGCCAGGTCCTCGGCCCGCAATGGATTGGTCCCGGCGGTGTCGATCAGGACCAGCGCACCCTCGGGCGCCGACGCGACGGCGCGCTTCAAGGCGGTCGGGCTCTTGGCCTGGTAGGCGGTGATGCCGATCGCCTTGGCATAGACCGCGAGCTGGTCCACGGCGCCGGCCTTGCCGACGTCGCAGGTGATGGCCATGACCGGCCGCTTCGCCACCCGCGCCGCGGCGGCGAGCTTGGCCAGGGTCGCGGTCTTCCCGGCGCCCGGCAGGCCGACCAGCATCACCGGTCGCTCGGTCGCCTTGGGCTGCAGCGGCGCGAAGCCAAAGCGTGCGCGCAAGGCGGCGCCCAGCGCCTGCCGCGGATTGTCCAGCAGGAAGCTCTCGGCGACCGTCATCAACCGGTCGGCGAGGAGCGGGGGCACGCCGTGGAAATCGAGTGCCGCCGCGATCGCGTCCATCGGCTCGGCCGCCAGC
>CALCYJ010000175.1 GCA_937905845.1 uncultured Rhodospirillales bacterium | reverse complement strand
CGCGTCACCTTGGCCCAGAGGTCGGCCCGGACATGCAGGTACGGCTTCAGCCCGCCGTCCTCGGCCATCTCGAAGCGCAGCCGGTGTCCGGAGTCGCAGGGCACCCAGTCATCGACATTGGTGCGGAACCGGAGCAGCCGGCCGTGCTCGCCCTGATCCTTCACCATCTCGACCGCGAGGAACGGCGCGTCGTCGACGCGGATGCCGACCTTCTCCACCGGTGTGACGAGGTAATGGCGACCGTCGGCCTCGAGCCGCAGCAAGGAGGAGAAGAGGCGCACCATCGCCGGCCGGCCGATCGGCGTGCCCATGTAATACCAGGTGCCGTCGCGGGCGATGCGGATGTCGATATCGCCGCAGCAGGCGGGGTGCCACAGGTGCACCGGCGGCATCGCGCGACCTTTAAGCGCGGCGAAAAGCTCGGCCAGCCCGCCACCCTCCGCCAAGGGCGCCGCCGGCCGGCCCGTTGCTTTCATGCTTTTCGCGCTCGCCATCTTCCCGATCTTATCCCCTTCGGGCGTCCTCACCCGCACCCGCCGCACCCTTGCGGGGAATTCCGTAGCAGGCGCCGGCCCGACGCGCTAGCCTTGGCAGACCCTGGCCTTGGCGGATCCTGGCCTTAGGCCCTCTTCGCAGGATCGTAGCTTAACCCAATATAGTGCAGGCGATGCAGAACGTCAGTGAGACAGCGGGCCGGCTGGAAGCCGAAGTCGAAGCGGCCGGCGCCCGCCTTGCCCTGGTGCGCGAGCAGGTCGGCCGCGTGATCTTCGGCCAGCGCGCGGTGATCGAACAGACGCTGACCACCCTGCTCGCGGGTGGGCATGGGCTGCTGATCGGCGTGCCGGGCCTGGCCAAGACCCGCCTGGTCGAGACTCTGGGCCGCGTCCTTGGCCTCGACGAGCGGCGGGTGCAATTCACCCCCGACCTGATGCCGGCGGACATTCTGGGCTCGGAAGTCCTCGAAGAGATGGAAACCGGCCGGCGCAGCTTCCGCTTCATCGCCGGCCCGGTATTCTGCCAGCTCCTGATGGCCGACGAGATCAATCGCGCCAGCCCGCGCACCCAGTCGGCCCTGCTTCAGGCGATGCAGGAGCACCAGGTTTCGATCGCCGGCCAGCGCCATGCCCTCCCCAGCCCCTTCCATGTCCTCGCCACCCAGAATCCGCTGGAGCAGGAGGGGACCTATCCGCTGCCCGAGGCTCAGCTCGACCGCTTTCTGCTCCAGATCGACGTCCTCTATCCCGATCTGGAGGCCGAGCGGCGGATGCTGCTCGCCACCACCGGGCCCGAGGAAGCGGTGGCGGTGACGGTGTTCGGGGCTAGCGAGCTGGTGGCGGCGCAGCGCCTGGTGCGGCTGCTGCCGGTGGGCGAGCGGCTGGTCGAGGCGATCCTCTCCCTGGTGCGGAGCGCCCGGCCGGAAGGGCCGGCGGATGATTTCATCCGCCGCCACGTCACCTGGGGGCCGGGACCGCGCGCGGCACAGGCGCTGATGCTGGCGACGCGGGCCCGCGCGCTGCTCGACGGCCGGCTCGCGCCCTCCCTCGACGACATGGTGGCGCTGGCGCCGCCGGTGCTGCGCCACCGCATGGCCTTGAGCTTCGCGGCGCGGGCCGACGGCATCACCATGGAGCAGGTGATCGACCGGCTTGTCGATCCCTTCCGCTGACCCGGGCGGCGGCGCCATGGCGCAGCTTCCGCGCTCTTTCGGCCTGACGCCTTCCGCCATCGCGCGCGGCGAGCAGGCTGCGCATCTGGCTGCCCGGCTGCCCGCCCTTCTCATCGCCGCGCGGCGGGTGGCGGCGACGGTGACGCAAGGCGCGCACGGCCGCAGACGGGTCGGGAGCGGCGATGCCTTCTGGCAGTTCCGCCGCTATCAGCCGGGCGATGCCGCGAGCCTTATCGACTGGCGCCAGTCGGCCCGCCGTCAGGCCTATTACGTGCGGCAGAACGAATGGGCGGCGGCGCAATCGGTCTGGCTGTGGCTCGATCGCTCGGCCTCGATGGATTACCGCTCCCCCTTCGCCCCGATCACCAAGGCGGATCGCGCGGCGATCCTGCTCCTGGCGCTGGCGCATCTGCTGCTGCGGGGCGGCGAGCGGGTGGCCGCGCTGGCGGCGGGGCCGGAAGACCGGCTGGCCACGAGCGGCCAGGCGGCGCTCGACGGGCTGGCGCTGCGCCTGACCCGGGCACCGCCCACGGAAAGCCTGCCGCCCTTGCTGCCGCTGCCGCGCGCGGCCTCGATGGTATGGTTTGGCGACTTCCTCGGCCCGCCGGCGGAGATCGCAGCCCTGATCGGGACTTACGCCGCGGCGGGCATCGGCGGCCATCTGCTCCAGGTGCTCGATCCGGCGGAAGAGGACCTGCCCTTCACCGGGCGCACCCGTTTCGAGGGTTTGGAAGGCGAGGCGCCCTTCCTCGCCGCCCGGGCCGAGGGGCTGCGCCAGGCCTACGGCCAGCGGCTTGCGGCGCAGCGGGCGGCGCTGATCGCCGCCTGCCGCAAGGCCGGCTGGAGTTTCGCCAGCCATCGCACCGACCACCCGCCGCAGCACGCGCTGCTGGCGCTTTATGCCGCCCTGACGGAAACCGCGCCGCCGCGGCTGCCCGGCGCGGCGGGGCAGGCGGGAGCAGGGCTCGAAACATGACGGGGGAAACGCACGGCCGGCCGCGGTCATGCTGAGCCTTGGCGGCATTACCTTCCTTACGCCCTGGGCGCTGGCGGCGCTGATCGCGCTGCCGGCGATCTGGTGGCTGCTGCGCCTCATGCCGCCGGCGCCCCGGCACGTCGCCTTTCCCGCGGTGCGGCTGCTCAGGGACCTCGGCGCCCGCGAGGAGGAACCGGCGCGCACGCCGCCCTGGCTGCTGGCTTTCCGGCTGCTGATCGCCGCGCTGATCATCCTGGCGCTCGCTGGCCCGCTGTTGGGCGCAAAGCCTGTCGCCTTCGGCCGCGGCGCGCTGCTGCTGGTCGTGGACGATGGTTTCGCGGCGGCGCCGCGTTGGGCGCTGCGGCAGGAAGCGCTCGACCGCCTGCTCGACCGCGCCGCCCGCAGCGACCAGCCGGTGATGCTGCTGGGCACCGCGCCGCCTTCATCGGGCGCCGCTATCCGGCCGAGCGGCCTGCTCGCGGCCAACGCCGCCCGCAGTCTGGTGCAGGCCTGGCAGCCGCTGCCCTGGGCAACGGCACGCATCGATGCTCTCACGGCGCTGGCGGCGAGCCACCCCCCCGCTTTCGGCGCCGTGGTCTGGCTCAGCGACGGGATCGACAATCGCGGGAACGCCGCTGCTTTCGCCACCGGCCTCGAGCGCCTGGGCCGGCTTCATGTGGTGGTCGAGCCCGAGGCCGAGCGCGCCGAAGCCTTGCTGCCGCCGGAGCTTGACCGCTCCGGCCTGCACCTGACGCTGCTCCGCGCCGACGCCGCCGCACCCGAGCAGCGCTTTCTCCAGGCGGAAGCGCCGGGCGGCCAGATCCTGGCCCGGGTCGCGGCGCATTTTGCCGCCGGCGAGGATCGGACCACGGCCACCATCGACCTGCCCACCGCCCTGGCCAACCGGCTCGATGAGATCGCGATTACGGGCGAGGCCTCGGCCGGGGCGACGGTTCTGCTCGACGGACGCTTCCGCCGCCGCCCGGTCGGGCTCGTTTCGGGCGACGATGCCACCCGCGACCAGCCGCTGCTTTCGGGCCTCTATTATCTGAACCGCGCGCTGCAACCCTATGCCGCCGTGAGCGAGGGCAGTATCACGGACCTGCTCGCCCGGCCGCTTTCGGTGCTGATTCTGGACGATGTCGGCCAGATGACCGGCCCCGAGCAGGCGGCGCTCGCGCGCTGGCTCGATCAAGGCGGCGTCCTGATCCGCTTCGCCGGCCCACGGCTTGCCGCCCATGCCGACAGCCTCCTGCCGGTGCCCTTGCGGCCGGGCGACCGCAGCCTGGGCGGCGCCCTCACCTGGGAGCAGCCGGCGCATCTGGCACCCTTCGCCGCCACCAGCCCGTTCCAGGGCTTGACCCCGGCCGCCGACGTGACGGTGCGGCGCCAGGTGCTGGCGGAGCCCGCCCCGGACCTCGGCGCCCGGACCTGGGCCACGCTGACCGACGGCACGCCGCTGGTCACGGCGGCCCGCCGCGGCAAGGGCTGGCTCGTGCTGTTCCACACCACCGCCAACGCCCGCTGGTCGAACCTGGCGCTTTCTGGCCTCTATGTCGAGATGCTGCGCCGGCTCGTCGATCTCGGCCATGGGGTCGCGGGCAGCGGCCCGGAGCAGGGATTGCTGGCGCCCGACCGCCTGCTCGATGGTTTCGGCCGCCTGGGCCCGGCCGGCGGCGCGGCGCGAGCGGTCACGCCGGCCGAGATCGACCATCTGGCGGCCGGACCGGAACATCCCCCGGGCTTCTATGGCAGCGAGGCGGGGCGCCGCGCGCTCAATCTCACCGCCGGCATGACGGGGCTCCGGGCGCTGGGCCCGCTTCGGGGCGTGAGCGAGACCGCGACGCTTGGCGAGCGGCAGATGATCGATCTGCGGCCGCCGCTTCTCGCCCTGGCGCTCGGGCTGATGCTGCTCGATTTCCTGCTCGCCCTGTGGCTGCGCGGCCTCTTGCGCTTCGGGCGGCAGGCGGCCCTGGGCCTCGTCCTGGCGCTCGGCGGCGGCCTTGGTTTCGGCCTCGTCCTCGCCGCGACCTCGCGCCCCGCCCTGGCGCAGACCGGCGCGGGCGCATCGCACGATGATTCCTTTGCGATCGCGGCCTCGACCCAATTCCGCCTCGCTTATGTCCGCACCGGCGACCGGCCGGTCGACGATATCAGCCGCGCCGGCCTCACCGGCCTGACCGCGGTGCTCAACGAGCGCACCGAAGCGCGCACCGGCGCGCCGCTCGGTCTCGATATCGAGCACGATCCCCTCGTCTTCTTCCCGCTCATCTATTGGCCGATGACGCCCGACCAGCCCGATCTCAGCGCCGCAGCGCTGGCCAAGATCGACACCTATATGACGCACGGCGGCACCATCCTCTTCGACACCCGCGATGCCGGCGATATCGGCATGGACGCGGGCGGCGTCGGGCCGGGGACGCAGACGCTGCGCCGCCTGCTCGACCGGCTCGATACGCCGCCGCTGATCGAACTGCCCGCCGATCATGTGCTGACCCGGGCCTTCTATCTCCTGCACGATTTTCCCGGCCGCGTCGACGGCGGCCCGATCTGGGTCGAGCGCGAGAGCAAGGGCTATGACGGCGTCTCCGGCCTGATCATCGGCGGCAACGACTGGGCCGGCGCCTGGGCGGTGGACGATCAGGGCCGGCCGCTGCTGCCGGTGGTGCCGGGCGGCGAGCGGCAGCGGGAAATGGCCTACCGTTTCGGCATCAATCTCGTGATGTACTGCCTGACCGGCAATTACAAATCCGACCAGGTGCATGTTCCAGCGATCCTGGAACGGTTGGGACAATAGGGTAGCGCTCGTGGCCGGCTTCGACAGCATCGTCTTCGCTCCCTGGCTGCCCTGGCCGCTGATCGCAGCCTTTGGCGCCGGCGCGGTGCTCGTCCTCGCAGCGGCGCTGTGGCGGCGCAGCCCGGGCGCGGCCTGGCGGGCGCTGGCGCTCGGGATCACGCTCGCAGCCCTCGCCAACCCGCTGCTACAGGCCGAGAAGCGCGCGCCCCTGAACGACATGGCGCTGCTGGTGGTGGATCGCTCCGATGCCATGGCGATCGGCGACCGCCGGGCCCAGGCGGACGAGGCGGAAGCGGTGATGCGCCAGCGTCTGAGCCGGCTCCCCGGGCTTGGCCTGCGCGTCCTTGAGGCCGGCGGCGGCGATGGTTCTGATACGGGTGACAACGGGGTTTTCGCCACGATCCGCCAGGCGCTGGCGGCAACGCCCGCCGGCCGGCTCGCCGGTATCGTCCTGATCACCGACGGCGAGGTCGCGGATGCGCCGACGGCGGCGCAGGCCGCCCGCCTCGGCGGCCCGCTGCATGTGCTGATCGCCGGCCATCGCGGCGAAGGCGACCGCCGTCTGGTGATCGCGCGGGCGCCGGCCTACGGCCTGGTGGGGAAAAGCGTATCGCTGGTGCTGCGCATCGAGGACGAGGGCGTGCCCGGCGGCGGCCAGGGCGATGCCGACCTCACCCTTACGCTTGACGGCGGGACGCCGCAGCATCTCTCCCTTCCACTCGGCCGCAATGTCACGGTGCCGATCCGCCTGACCCATGCCGGACCGACGGTGGTGGAGTTGCAGGCAGCCCCCGGCCCGCGCGAGCTGACGCTTGCCAACAACCGCGCGGCGCTGGTGGTGAACGGCGTGCGCGACCGGCTCAAGGTGCTGCTGCTCTCGGGCGAGCCGCATCCCGGCGAGCGGGTATGGCGCGACCTGCTCAAGGCCGATCCTTCCGTCGATCTGGTGCATTTCACCATTCTGCGCCCCTTCGAGACGCCCGACACGACGCCGGTGCGCGAATTGTCGCTCATCGCCTTTCCGGTCCGCGAATTGTTCGAGACCAAGCTGCACGAGTTCGATCTGGTGATCTTCGATCGCTATCACGAGCTTGAAGTGCTGCCGCCGGCCTATTTCGACAATCTCGTCTCCTATGTCGAAGAGGGCGGGGCGCTGCTCGATGTCTCGGGCCCGAACTATGCCGGGCCGTCGAGCCTGGTCCAGACATCGCTCGGGCGGATCCTGCCCGGCCAGCCGACCGGCCGGGTGCTGATAGAGGGCTATCGCCCGACCCTGACCGCGCTTGGCCGCCGCCACCCGGTCACCGCCGATCTGCCCGGCGCCGGCCCGCCCGGCGGTCAGCCTGGCTGGGGCCGCTGGTTCAGCCAGGTCGAGATCGAGCCGCCGAAGACCGGGCAGGTATTGATGGACGGCGTCGGCGGCCGCCCGCTCCTCGTGCTCGACCGGGTCGGCAAAGGGCGGGTGGCGCAGCTTTTCTCCGACCAGATCTGGCTGTGGGCGCGCGGCTTCGAGGGCGGCGGGCCGCAGGCCGAGCTGCTGCGCCGGCTGGCGCATTGGCTGATGAAGGAGCCGGAGCTGGAGGAGGAAAACCTCACCGCGCGCGCCGTGGGCGACCGGCTCGATGTCACCCGCCGCTCGCTCACCCCGGGCGATGTCAGCGTGACGGTCAAGGGCGCCGACGGCATCGCGCACCCGCTGCTGCTCAAGGATCAGCCCGACGGCCAGGCCACCGGCAGCCTCGCCCTGCATGCGTCGGGGGTCTATCGGGTCAGCGACGGCACCCATACCGCGGTCGCGGCCTTGGGCGGCAGCCGCTTGCACGCGCTTGACGACGTGCGCGCCACCGCCGACAGGCTCGCGCCGGCAGCCCAGGCCAGCGGCGGCGATGTCGCCTGGCTCGACGACGGCCTGCCGGAAGTGCGCCGGGTCGGGCCGCACGAGGCTACGGCGGGCAAAGGCTGGATCGGCCTGACGGCCCACGGCGCCAGCACCGTCACCGGCATCCGGCAGGTGCCGCTGCTGCCGCCGCTCGCGGCCCTGGTGCTGATTCTGCTGAGCCTTGGCACCGCCTGGTGGCGCGAGGGGCGCTAGAGCCTGTTCCGCAAAAGTGGGCAGCACTTTTGCGGAACAGGCTCACGGTCGGCCGGCGGACCGGTCAGGCTCTGGCGGCGGCTTTCCCGGGAACGGCCCGTCCCACCAGGCCGCAAACGCCCGTAAGCGCGCCATCCGCCAGTTCCTGCACCAGGAAGCGCCGTTCCTCGACCCAGCCCGGCAGCGCCAGCCCCGCGGCGCTGGCCGAGGTGAAACCGAAGGGCTCGTAATATTCCGGATCGCCCACCAGGATGCAGAGGCGATGGCCGCGGCTTCGCGCCACGTCCAGACTGTGCCGGACCAGCGCCTTGCCCATGCCCTCGCCGCGCCGCGCCGGATTGACCGCGAGCGGCCCGAGCATGATCGCCGGCCAGCGCCCGGCGATCGTCACCGGCCAATAGCGGATATTGCCCTGCATGATGCCATCGCCATCGAGGGCGACGAAAGCAAGATCGGGCAGCGATGCGACGCCTTCGCGCAGGCGGTAGACCGTCTTGGCATGCCGCTCCGCCCCGAAGGCGAGATCGAGCAGGGGCTCGATCAGAGCGGCATCGCCCGGCCGTTCGGGAACGATGGTATAGCTCATGGCCGTTCTATCCTGAAATCATGCTCTGAAACCGTGCGAACGCACGGGCCCGGCGCCAGGCTGGCGCGGCGGGAAGCGCTAAAGCCGACGTCGTCGTCGGACAGGGAACGGCCGTTTCATCGGCGATCCTTTAGCACAGGCAGGCGCGGCGGCCAAGCGCTTGAACGCGAAGCGGAATGCCGCCGGGTGGCTGGACCGGCGGCGGCGCGCTCTATAGGGTGAAGGCCGCGGGCTCGACCCCGACACCTGAGAGGACGCGAGGATGTTCTACCGCACCGAGGAGGGGCACGGGCTCCGGCACAATCCCTTCAAGAGCCTAGTGGTGCCCCGCCCGATCGGCTGGATCACCACGCTCTCGGCCGAAGGCGTGGTCAATCTCGCGCCCTATTCCTTCTTCAACGGCGTGGCCGACCGGCCGCCCTGCGTCTGTTTCGCGCCGAACGGCAGCCATGCCGAAGGCGGCTACAAGGACACGCTGCTCAATATCGGCGCCACGGGGGAATTCGTCGTCAATATCGTGAGCTACGACCTGCGCGAGGCGATGAACGCCACCGCCGCCATGGTGCCGCGCGGCGTGGACGAGATGGCGCTGGCGGCGCTGGAGAAAGCCCCCTCCCGCACGGTGGCGCCGCCACGCGTCAAGGCCTCGCCGGCCGCGCTGGAATGCCGCCATATCCAGACGGTCGAACTGCCCTCCGACGTGCCGGGCGAGCCCAACCACGTGGTTTTCGGCCAGGTCGTCGGCATCTATATCGATGACGCGGTGATCACCGACGGCCTGGTGGATATGGCGAAGATGCGGCCCATCGCGCGCCTCGGCTATCACGATTACACATTGGTCGATACCGTCTTCACCATGATCCGCCCGGCCTGAGATCCAGCTTCGGCGCCGGCGTCCGGCGTCGCCTGGACCGGAAGCGCCTGGAGCGGGAGCGTTCGGGCCTTGACCAGCGGGCAATCCCAATAAGGTTCGGGTCCGAAACGCTCGGCCAGGAAGTCGATGAAGGCGCGCACCTTGGCGGAGAGATGGCGCTTGTGGGGATAGACGGCGAAGACGGCGCCGGCATCGTCGCCATAATCGGTCAGCACCGTTTCGAGGCGGCCGGCCAGCAGGTCGGGACCGACGATGAAGGTCGGGGCCATGATGAGCCCGAGGCCGGCCAGCGCCGCCTCGCGCAGCGCCTCGCCGTTGTTGGCCGCGAAGGGACCCGCGATGCGAACCGTCTCGACCAGGGGCGGGCCGGAAAAGCGCCATTCCTCGCCGAGCGGCAGGTTGGTATAGCGCAGGCAGGCGTGCTGCTTGAGATCGGCCGGGCGCAGCGGGCGGCCATGGCGGGCGAAATAGGCCGGCGCGCCGCAGACCACCCGGCGCGAGGGCGCCAGGCGCCGGGCGACCAGGCTTGAATCGGGGAGCCGCCCGATGCGGACGCCGACATCGTACCCCTCGTCCAGCAGATCGACCACGCGGTCGTTGAGCGCCATCTCGATCTGCATCTCAGGATAGCGGGCGAGGAATTCCGGGATCGCCGGAGCCAGATGCAGCACCCCGAAGGACATCGGGGAATTCACCTTGAGCAGGCCACGGGGCGCTGCCTGCAAATTGGCGACGGAGGCCGCCGCCGCCTCCGCCTCGACCAGCAGGCGGGCGCAATGTTCATAGAAGACGCGCCCGACCTCGGTCAGGGCCTGGCGCCGCGTGGTGCGATTGAGCAGCCGGGCGCCGAGCCGGTCTTCGAGCCGGGCGAGTTGCTTGGAAACCGCCGATTTCGACCGGCCGAGCTGGCGGGCCGCGGCGGTGAGCGAACCCGCATCCACCAGCCGGGCGAACAGCGCCATCTCGCTCAAAGGTTCGAGCGTGTCGTGGCTCGTGGTAGGGTTGCTCATGGCGTGCGGTTCGGCGCTCCCGGCGCGGGCCTGAAGCCTGGATTGTCCACTATAGGCAACGATCTTATTCTATCTTGGAGGATTGTTTATCCTGCCGCAAGATCCGATGTTGGAATGGCCGGCGCGACCAATCACGCAACCAACCACGCAACCAACCATTTCAGGGGGCATCCCATGGCCAAAATCCTCGTTCTCTATTATTCGACCTACGGGCATATCGAGCAGATGGCGCAGGCGGTGGCCGAGGGCGCCCGCGCGGTCCAGGGGAGCGAGGTGGTGATCAAGCGCGTGCCCGAGCTGATGCCCCCCGACGTCGCCAAGGCGGCCCATGTCAAGCTCGACCAGGCAGCGCCGATCGCAAGCCCGGACGAGCTGCCGAATTATGACGCCATCATCTTCGGCACCCCGACGCGCTTTGGCAATATGGCGGCCCAGATGCGGAACTTCCTCGACCAGACCGGCGGCCTGTGGGCCAAGGGGGCGCTGGTCGGCAAGGTCGGCAGCGTCTTTGCCTCGACGGCGACGCAGCACGGCGGCCAGGAAACGACGATCGTGTCCTTCCACGCCACGCTGCTGCACCAGGGGATGGTGATCGTCGGCGTGCCCTATACCTGCCCCGGCCTCACCAACATGGACGAGGTCAGCGGCGGCACGCCCTACGGCGCCACCACCCTTGCCAAGGGCGACGGCAGCCGGCAGCCTTCCGCCAACGAGTTGGAAATCGCCCGCTTCCAGGGCCGCCATGTCGCGGAAATCGCCACCCGGCTCGCCCGCTGACCCGCTGACCGGCCCGCGAGAACGGTACGAGCACGGCGCGAAAGCAGCGCGAGAGCAGCCTAAGAGGATCAAGGAGATCCGTCATGATCAAGGTCATTCCGAAAACCGCCCTCGGCCGTTTCGACAATGAGTGGCTGCACTCGCGCTTTCACTTCAGCTTCTCGGGCGTCGCGGCGCCGATGGGCAGCCGTTTCGGCGCCTTGCGGGTGTGGAACGACGATCTCATCCGCGCCGGCACCGGCTTTCCCCAGCACGGCCACCGCGACATGGAAATCATCACCTATGTGCGGCACGGCGCCATCAGCCATGCCGACAGTCTCGGCAACGAAGGGCGCACCGAGGCCGGCTCGGTGCAGGTGATGAGCGCCGGGACCGGTATCCAGCACGCGGAATGGAACCGCGAGAGCGTGGATACCGAATTGTTCCAGATCTGGGTCGAGCCCGACCGCGGCGGCCTGACGCCGCGCTGGGCGACCGCCGATTTCCCGCGCGGCGACCGCGCCGGGCGCCTGGTGCCGCTGGCCTCGGGCGAAAAGGGCGTGGAAGGCGCGCTCGCCATCCATCAGAACGCCACGCTCTATGGCGCGCAGCTTGAGGCCGGCACCCGCCTGCGCCATGAGCTGGCGCCGGGCCGCGTCGCCTATCTGGTGCCGGCGGAGGGGCGCATCAAGGTCGGGGACCAGGCGGCGGGCGCGCGCGACGGCGTCGCGATCCTGGGCGAGAAAACCTTCGAGATCGCGGTGGAAGAGGCGGCCGAACTGCTGCTGTTCGATCTGCCGGCATGAGGGGAAAGCCGGCCATGCAGCCCGCGCTCTTCGTCAGCCACGGCGCGCCGAGCCTGGTGATGGAACCCGGACCCTCGCGGAACTTTCTGTGCGAGCTTGGGCCCAAGATCGAGCAGCAATTCGGCCGGCCGCGCGCCATCCTCTGCATCTCGGCCCATTGGAACAGCGCGACGCCGCTGGTGGCCGCGACGGCCAAGCCGGATACGATTCACGATTTCTACGGCTTCCCCGAGGCGCTCTACCGCCTGCGCTACGAGGCCCCGGGCGCGCCGGAACTGGCCGCGCGATCGGTGGCGCTGCTCGAAGCCGCCGGCATCAAGGCTGCAACCGATCCGGACCGCGGCCTCGATCACGGCGCCTGGGCACCGCTTCTCCTGATGTGGCCGGATGCCGATATTCCGGTGGCGCAGCTTTCGGTGCAGCCGGGGCTCGATGCCGCTCACCACTGGGCGATCGGCCGGGCGCTCGCGCCGCTGCGCCGGGAGGGCATCCTGGTACTGGCGAGCGGCGGCGTGGTGCATAATCTCCGCAGCCTGTCCCGCGGCGGACAAGGTGGCGGCACGCCGGAATGGGCGAGCGGCTTTACCGCGTGGCTGGCGGAGAAACTGGCGGCGGAGGATCTGCCCGCCCTTCTCGACTGGCGCCGCGCCGCGCCGCACGCCGATCTGGCGCAGCCGACGGATGAGCATTTCCTGCCCTTCTTCGTGGCGCTCGGCGCCGGTGGCGACAAGCCGAAAGCCAAAAGGCTCTATGCCGGTTTCGATCATGGCAGCCTTGGCATGGATGCCTATGTCTTCCCCGGCGGAGCCTAAGGGCCGCGACAGGCCGGCGGCGGGCGCGGCGGCAATCCGCCTGCACCGGCTCGATCCCGACGCCTTCCGCCAGGCGCTGGCGCCGGATAAGGACGCAAACCCGGAAGCCGGCGCACCGCCGCGCCCGACCCCCGGCGCCGATCTCTGGTATCTCGAAACCGCGGCGCTGATCGAGGATGCCGGTCTCATCGACGCCTGCCGCGCCATCCTGTCGCCGGAAGAACGGGAACGGGGGGACAGATTCCACTTTCCGCACGACCGGGCGCTCCATGCCTTGAGCCATGCGCTGGTGCGGATCAGCCTCTCCTACTGCCAGCCGCGGCGGCCCGAGGCCTGGGAATTCACCCTCGGCCCCTATGGCAAGCCCGATATCGCCGGCAACGAGGATGGGCCGCCGCTTTCCTTCAGCCTCACCCATACGGCGGGGCTTGCCGCCTGCCTGACGGGGCCGGCCGGCGCGCTCGGCGTCGATGCCGAGGAGAGGTTGCGGCCGACCGATGTCGCAACCCTCGCCCGCCGCTATTTCGCGCCGAGCGAAGCCCAAGCCCTTCTCAGCCTCGATCCCGATGCGCGGCAGTACCGTTTCTTCGAATATTGGACGCTGAAGGAAGCCTATGCCAAGGCGAAGGGCCTGGGGCTTCGCTTGCCGCTTGACAGTTTCGCCTTCGAGATCGCGCCTTCGGGCGCCATCGCCATCACTTTCCCCGCCAGGGATGCGGTCGCGGACGGGGTCGGGGAGCGGCCAGAAGACTGGACCTTCCGCCTGTTCCATCCCACCGCCGAACATGTGCTGGCCGCCGCCCTCGGGCCGCCGGCCGCTCGCCGCGGGGGGGTGGCTTTCGGGTAGCCAGCAGAGCCGCCGGGCCACCGGCGCTGCCCGTCAGGACGGGGGAAATTCGACCAGGGCCTCGCCGGTGGCGATGGTTTCGCCGCGCTGATTGCTCACCACGACATCGAGCGTCACCCAGCGCGCGGCGCCGGTTGTCTGCTTGGCCTTGACGACGGCGCGCGGCCGGATCGCATCGCCCGGCTTGACGGGGCTGCGCCAGCGGGTTTCCAGGCGGCGGTGAAGCGCGCCGCGATCATAGGCCCAGTCGGTCAGCATGCGGGTGATCAGGCCGAAATTGGTCATGCCGTGCATGATGACGCCGCCGAAGCTGGTCCGGCCGAAGTTCCCGGCCATGTAATCATCGTCGAGATGCAGCGGATTATAATCGAGGGAGGCATCGCAGAAGGCGCGGATGCTCGCGCGCGAAACGGCGAATTCCGCCCCCTCGATCGGATCGCCGACGGCCAGCGTTTCGAACGGATCGCTCATGTCCCTCTCCCTGCCGCCGCTCATGCCGGACGGATGGTCCAGCCGCGGCCCGAGCAGATCACCTCGTCCCGCCGATTGAAGAAGACATTGTCGTGCACGACGAACAGCCGTTCCTTGCGGATGAACTTGTCGAGGGCGCGGGCCTCGAGCCGGATGTCATCGCCAGGCCGCGCCGGCTGGTTGTAGCTCCAGGACTGGCCGGCGTTGATCGTGCCGGGGCTGCGCATCCAATCGTCGGCCGGCGTGCAGGCGAACATCAGCAGGATATGGATCGAGGGCGGCGCGATCAGGCCGCCGTAGCGGCTTTTGCGGGCGTAATCCTCGTCGAAATAAAGCGGATGCGTCTCGCCCACCGCTTGGCAGTAGCGCTGGATGGCAGAGAGCGTCAGGCGGTAGGGCAGCGTCGGCCGCGCCTCGCCCGGGATGATCGCGTCCCAGCTCTTGCGCTGGGCGGCATCCTTCCAGAAATCGGTCTCGAAAGCCTCGCTCACCGCTCACCTCGCGCGATCAGGGGATGGCAGGCGGACGTTCCTCAATCCCCATCGGTCCGGAATAGCCGCCTCAGAGAGCCGCGATCGCCTCGACCTCGATCATGAGATCGGGACTGTAGAGCCGCGATACTTCGACCAGCGTCACGGCGGGTGCGGCCGGCGGCGTCACGGTGGCGAAGAAGCGGGCGCGCGCCTCCCGATAGGCGGCGATATTGCCCATGTCGCGCACGAAGACGGTCAGCTTGACGAGATGACCGGCCGTGCAGCCGGCCGCCTGAAGGGCGGCGGCCAAATTCCGGAAGACCTGCTTGGCCTGAACGGCGAAATCGTTCCTGCCCACAACCTCGCCTTCGCGGTTGACGGCAATCTGGCCCGCAATGAAGACCAGGCGCTGGGCCTGCACTTCCACGACCTGCGAATAGCCGACCGGGGTGGGCAGTTCCGGCGGATTGAGGGGCGTGATCACGCCTGCTTGCTTGTCCATGACTTCCTTACTCCTCAGACGTTCGGGCTTCGCCGCATGGGCCGGCACGTGATCCCGGGAAGCCAGCCTTAGAGCCGGCGCTAGCGCAAATAATCGTGGACCACCTTGCCCAGCCCGAGCGTCAGATCGGAGATGATATGGACGGCCGAGACGATTTCGAGCACCGGCAGTTCCGCTACCGGCGCGAGGGCATGCGGGCTGAGTGACAGCGCGCCCGGACCCGTCCAGGCGCCTTTCACCGCGACATCCTCCATCCGGTATTCGACCAGCTCGCAGATCCGCGGGCTGCCATCGACGTGAGGGATGATCTTCAGCAGGAAATTGGGGGCGGCGAGCGAGGCCTCGATCGCCTTGATATCGGCCTGACGGTGCTTGTAGCCCATCGTCCCGGTCGCGACCCTCACGGGGCCATAATCCAGCGTGCCGACCAGCGTGTCGATTTCCGTGCGCAGGCTGGGATTGGCGAGCTTCTTCGGAAAACCCCACAATTCGCGGCCGCCGGCGATCGGCGGC
Organism: uncultured Rhodospirillales bacterium; assembly: GCA_937905845.1. GTDB lineage: Bacteria > Pseudomonadota > Alphaproteobacteria > Ferrovibrionales > Ferrovibrionaceae > CALCYJ01. The sequence goes on along the minus strand of CALCYJ010000175.1, from coordinate 10,105 downwards.
TCGTCGTTCAGGAACATGCAGTGGCAATAGCCGCCCTTGCGGCCCTGAAAGGTGACCGGAATGACCTGCCCGGTCTCGGTATAATCGCCAAAGCCGGTGGAATCGGGCATGCGGATGAATTCATATTTCACCAGCGGCTCGTCAAGCTCCAGCGGCGCCGGCACCACGGCGCGCAGCTTCTCCGGGTCGGAGCGGTAGGTAATGATCATGAATTCCCGGTTGAAGAAGCGATAGGGACCGGGCGGATAGGCCGGGCTGGTAAGCGGCATGGCGAAAGCCCGCTTGCGGACCTCTTCCTCCTGCATCGGCGCGGCTCCTCATCGGATTGCGGGCACGGCCAGGATCCGGCGCGGCGATCGGCGCTACGCTTTAGGCCATGATCGGCATCTCGTGCTTAGTAGCATGGGGGACCGGCCGCCGAAACCGGTAAAATCGCCGCAGTTCAGAGCGCGCGATAGGCCGCATCCACCATATCGTCGATCGCCTGGCCCGAAACCTCGCCGCCCAATTCCTGGGCGATGATGCGGCCGAACGAGATCTTCTGCGCCGGCGGCCATTTCTCCGGCTGCCACAGGCCGGAGCGCAAGATGGAGCGGGCGCAATGGAAATAGGCGTGGCGGATGTGGATGCGGATGGCGAGCCGCGCCGGCTTGCCGTTGGCGGAGAAATGCTCGATCAGCGCCGGATCGGCCAGGATCTCGGCCTCGCCCGACAGGCGCAGCGTCTCCCCGGTGGCGGGCCGCAGCACGATCGCGCCGACTTGCGGGTTGCGAAGAATGTTGCTCAGGCCGAAGGCGAGATTATTCCCGACCCGTTCGGGGATCACGATGGTGCGCGGATCCTCGACCAGGACGAAGCCGGGCTCATCGCCCTTGGGCGAGACCTCGATGCCGCCATCCGCGCCGGCGGTGGCGAGCAGCAGGTAGGGCGCCTGCGCCAGGAACGCCAGCCCCTGCTCGTCCAGGTGATCGAGAATCTTCTTCTTCGTGGTCGGGCGCGGCGGCGGCAGGATGGCGCGGAGTTCTTCCTCGGTGCGGATACGATGCATGGCGCTCCCCGGCGGAGATGACGACCTCTCCACCCGAGCCTATCACGCCGGGGATGCCGGCACGAGGGCGGCGGCATCCGGCACGATGATGGCGAAACGGTCGGCGATGGCCGCCAGCGCCGCCCGCTGCACCGCTGCGGCCGGAATCACGCTGCCATCCACCGGATCGGGCAGATCGCGCGTCGCGGTGGCGCTCGCCACCAGGCTGGTCCGATAGCCGAGATCGAGCGCCGCCCTGGCCGTCGCGCTGACGCACATATGCGTCATGAAGCCGGCGAGGACGATTTCCCTCCGCCCGGAATCGACGATCTTCTGGTGCAGATCGGTGCCGGCGAAAGCATTCGGCAGCCGCTTGGTCACGATCGCCTCGCCGGCGAGCGGCAGGGCCTGCGGCGCCGGAGCGACGAAAGGACCGGTCGGATCGAACAGGCCGCGCCCGGGGGGTGCGTGCTGGAAGACATGCATCACCGGCATTCCCTGCCGCCGGGCCAGATCGAGCAGCGCCGCGATCTCGGCCAGCGCCGGCGCGACGCCCGTCAGCGGCAGCTTGCCCTCGACATATTCGCGCTGGGCATCGATCACGACCAGGACCGCGGCGCCGAGCGGGCTTGGATGTAGCGGCGCCTGCGCCATCTGGAGAAGGGTCAGCGGATGGCTCATGGCGGATGGCTCATAATATCGGACCTTTCCCGCCCGGTTGCGATGGCCGGCGGCGCCGATGCCTTGAGCCTCAGACCGAGCGGACTTCGAGAACTTCGGGCACATAATGGCGCAGCATGTTCTCGATGCCGGCCTTGAGCGTCGCGGTGGAGCTTGGGCAGCCCGAGCAGGAACCCTGCATATGCAGCCACACCACGCCCTTGTCGAAGCCGCGGAACAGGATGTCGCCGCCGTCCTGCGCCACCGCCGGCCGCACCCGCGTCTCGATCAGCTCCTTGATGGTGGCGACCACCTCGGCATCTTCCTCGGCGAAGCTTTCTTCCGCCGCCTCGTCCGGGCCTTCCGCGAACAGCGGCTCGCCCGAGGTAAAATGTTCCATGATGGCGGCGAGGATCGCCGGCTTGAGATGCGGCCAGGCCGTCTCCTCGGCCTTGGTGACGGTGACGAAATCGGCGCCGAAGAACACGCCATCGACCCCCTCGACGGCAAACAGCCGGCGGGCCAGCGGCGATTTCACCGCAAGGGTTACGTCGGGGAAATAGGCGGTGCCGGCATCCATGACCTCGCGTCCCGGCAGGAATTTGAGGGTTGCGGGATTGGGTGTCTGCTCGGTCTGGATGAACATCTCGAAATTCTCCTGGCTTAAGGCTTGGGCTTAAGACGATATTGCGAGCAACATGGGTCGTTTTGCGGCTAATATCAAGGGCGGGCCGGACCACCGGACACCGGCCTTGAGCGCCCGCCCGCTCCCGCAATCCGGCAATTACCGCACAGGTCATGGGTCGTGGAGATCGATACCGCTCTCGTTGACGATGCAGAACTCCCTCTCGCGCCGTCCTTAAGCCTGAGCCTGGCGGAAAGCGCCACGGCCCAGTGGCTGACCGGCCACGACGGCAAAAGCCTGAGCGCGGCGGCGCTGTTCGAAGGCCTGTGCCAGCGGCTTCTGGTCGAGGGAATGCCGCTGCTCCGCGCCTCCTGCGCCCTGCCGGCGATGCACCCGCAGATTTATGCCCGGGGCCTCGTATGGAACAAGGCCGAAGGGGCGCGGGAAATTGCACGCGAACATGGCGTCACCGATACCTCGGCCTATTACGACAGCCCGGTGGCGGTGATCCACCAGGGCGCCGCCGCGGTCCGCCGCCGGCTCGACGTGGCCGAGCCGCAGCTCGATTTTCCCGTCGTGCGCGAGTTGAAGGAACAGGGCGCCACCGATTACGTCGCGATGCCGCTGCGCTTCACCTCGGGCCATGTCAGCTTCATCTCCTGGGCCTGCGATGCGCCGGGCGGCTTTTCCACCGCCGCGCTGGGGCTGCTTTGGGACCTTCTGCCGCTGATCGCCCTGCGGCTGGAGATCGAATCCGCCTATGGCATGACGGATGATCTCCTTACCACCTATCTCGGCCATAACGCCACCCGCCGCGTGCTGGCCGGCACGGTGCATGTCGGCCAGGGCGAGGTGATCCGCGCCGCCATCTGGTATTGTGATTTGCGCGGCTTCACCGCCATGGCCGACCGGCTGCCCGCATCCGAGGTGATCGCCACGCTGGACGCCTATTTCGAATGCATGGCGCGCGCCGTCCAGGGCCTGGGCGGCGAGGTGCTGAAGTTCGTCGGCGATGCCATGCTGGCGATCTACGAGATCCCGTCCGGCCCGGTGCCCCCGGTCGACAATGCCGCCTGCCGCGCCTTCGCCGCCGCGCTGGCGGCCCGCGAGGCGCTGGCGGGCCTCAACCGGACGCGGGCGGAACGGGGCGAGCCGGCGCTGGCCGCCGGCATCGCGCTCCATGTCGGCGATGTCATCTACGGCAATATCGGCGCCGCCGACCGGCTCGATTTCACTGTCATCGGGCCGGCGGTGAACGAGGTCTGCCGGATGGAGCAGCTCTGCGCCAAGCTCGGCCACCCGGTCGTCACCTCGCAATCCTTCCAGGAAATGGCCTGCGACCCGCGCCTGACCTCGATCGGCTGGCACACGTTGCGGGGCGTAGCCCAGGCGCGTCAGATCTTCGCGCTGCCGGCGGTAACCGCTACGGATTATTCCTGAGCCAGCCTCACTCGGCGAGGAAGCCCACGATCCGGCGCACCTCCGTCATCAGCGGCTCGGCCAGGGCGCGGGCGCGGGCGCCGCCGTCGCGCAGTACCTGGTCGATATAGCCGGAATCGGCCCTGAGACGGCGCATTTCGCTTGCGATCGGATCGAGCTTCGCCACCGCGAGATCGGCCAGCTCCCCCTTGAAATCGGAGAACAGCCTGCCCGAGAAGCGGGCGATTGTTTCCGCCACGCTCTGGTCCGAAAGCGCGGCATAGATGCCGACCAGATTGGCCGCCTCCGGCCGCCCTTCGAGCCCCGCCGTGGTTTCGGGCAGCGGCGCGGGGTCGGTGCGCGCCTTGCGGATCTTGTCGGCGATGGCATCGGCCGTATCGGTCAGGTTGATGCGGGAGAATTCGGAAGGCTCGGACTTCGACATTTTCTTCGTCCCGTCGCGCAGGCTCATCACCCGGGTCGCAGCGCCCAGGATGAGCGGTTCGGTCAGGGGAAAGAAATCCACGCCGTAATCGCTGTTGAATTTCTGCGCCACGTCGCGCGTCAGTTCGAGATGCTGCTTCTGATCCTCGCCCACCGGCACATGGGTCGCCTTGTAGAGCAGGATGTCGGCGGCCATGAGGCACGGATAGGCGTAAAGCCCGACCGAGGCGTTCTCGCGCTGTTTGCCCGCCTTCTCCTTGAACTGGGTCATGCGGTTGAGCCAGCCGAGCCGCGCGGTGCAATTGAGGATCCAGGCCAGTTCGGCATGCGCCGGCACCCGGCTCTGGTTGAAGACGATGCAGCGCACCGGATCGATGCCGGCGGCGAGGAAGCCCGCCGCCACCTCGCGCGTATTGGCGGCGAGTTCCAGCGGGTCCTGCCAGATGGTGATGGCATGCATATCGACCAGGCAGAACAGGCACTCGTATTCGTTTTGCAGGCGGACCCAGTTGCGGATGGCGCCGAGGTAATTGCCAAGATGCAGGTTGCCGGTCGGCTGGACGCCGGAAAAGATGCGGTCGGTCACGGGGCTCAATTTCCTCGGCTGGAGCATGGTCTCAAGGACCAGGGCGATAGGTCGCGGATTTATCGCCCTTGCCGGCCGCCGGGTCAACCGTTCAGCCCGCCGGGCGGCGGCGAAGCTGCGTCGTGATCTCCTGTAGCCGGGCGGCGCCGCTCCATTGCGCCAGGCCCATGAACACCCCGCCGCCCACCGCGATCATCAGCCCCATGGCACCATAGCGCCACGGGCCATGGGCGGTGAGATCGCCCTGCAAGAGATGGGCGAGGCCGAGCAGCACCGCCACCATGGCGAGCGCGCAGCCAAGCGTGCGGACCAGCCGGCGCACGAGGGGGCGGTCGGGGCGCCAATGGCCGCGGCGCAGCAGCACGAAACCCAAAAGCCCGGTTTGCAGCCAGGCCGCGAGCGAGACCGCAAGCGCCAGGCCCGTATGGCCTAAAGGCCGCATCAGCGCGATATTGAGCCCGATATTGGCCGCGATCGAGATCAGCGCGATGCGCACCGGCGTCGCCGTATCGTGGCGGGCATAGAAGCCCGGCACCAGGACCTTGATCAGCACGAAGGCCGGCAGGCCGACGGCATAGGCCATGAGGGCATGGGCCGTCGCCACCGTCTGGAAAGCGCCGAAGGCGCCGCGCTGAAAGAGCACGGCGACGAGAGAATCGGGAACGGCGAGCAGGGCCGCCGCCGCCGGCAGGATCAGCAGCATGCCAAGTTCGAGCGAACGGTTCTGGCTGTCGGCCGCCGCCTCGCCCTCGCCCGCGGCGATCTGTCGCGAGAGCAGCGGCAGCAGCGCCGTGCCGAGCGCCACGCCGATGACGCCGAGCGGGAGCTGCGTGATGCGGTCGGCGTAGAAGAGATAGGAAATCGAGCCTGGAACCAGCAGCGAGGCCATGGCGGTCGAAATCACCTGATTCACCTGGGCCGCGCCGGCGCCGATGGCCGCCGGCAGCATCAGGCGCAGCAGCTTGCCGACCGCGGGCGTCAGCTTCGGCCGGCGCAGGCGGAAACTCACGCCGGTACGCCGGCAGGAAGCCAGAAGCCACAGAAATTGCGCAAGACCCGCGATGGTAACGCCGCCGGCCAGCGCATAACCCGGGTTCGGCGTATAGGGCGCGACGACGACGAGGGCTGCGATCAGCACCAGGTTGAAGAGGATCGGCGTCGCCGCCGCGGCGGCGAAGCGCCCGAAGGAATTCAGCACGCCGCCCATCAGCGAGACCAGGCTGACGAACAGGAGATAGGGAAAGGTCAGGCGGGTGAAAAGCACGGCGAGATGGAAGGTCTGAGGCTCGTCGCGAAAGCCCGGCGCGAAGATCAGCATGGCCAGCGGCATGGCGATCTCGACCAGGCAGACGAGAATGAACAGCGAGGCCAGCAGCACGGAAAGCGCCTGTTCGGCGAAGAGGATCGCGGGGTTGCGTCCGGTGCGGGCAAGCTCGGCGGAGAAGAGCGGCACGAAGGCGGCGCTGAAAGCCCCTTCGGCAAACAGGCGGCGGAACAGGTTGGGCGCCTGGAGGGCGACGAAGAAAGCATCCGCCACCGGCCCGGCGCCAAGGCTTGCGGCGATGAGCAGATCCCGAACAAAGCCCAGGATGCGGCTGGCAAGCGTATAGCCCCCGACGGTGGCCACGGACCGGAGAAAGGACATGCCTTGGCTATAGCATGATCCCGAAAAGTGGAAACCACTTTTCGGACCGGGGCCGGGTGCTCAGCCGGCCGCCTCGCCGCCGCCGGCCGCAAGGCGCGATGATTTCGGCCGGCGTTTCCCCTTGGGCACCGGCTTCGCCGCAAGCGCCGCGGGCGCCCGCTCGGGTTCCGGCGCGTCCCGCTCGTCTGGCGGCAGCAGGGCCTCGCGCAGGCGCCGTTCGATGGCGGCGAGCTTGTTCTTCTGATGCACTTTGAGGCCGAACAGATCCTTGACATAGAACGTATCGACGGCCCGTTCGCCATAGGTCGCGATATGGGCCGAGGCGATGGAAAGCGACAGGCTGAACAGCGCGTAGGTCAGATCGTGCAGCAGCCCCGAGCGGTCGCGGCCGTTGACCTCGATCACCGTATGGGCGTTGGAGGCCTCGTTGTCGATGAGCACGATGGGCGCGACCTTGAAGATGCGCGTGCGCTGGGGCAGCGTGGCCCGGACGCGCGAAAGCTCGATATGCGGCCGGAGCTGACCCGACAAGGTCCGCGCGATGGCGTCTTCGAGCCGCACCAGGCGGTCGGGCCGCTCGAAGGCCTCGCCCTCCGTGTCCTGGATGACGAAACTGTCGAGCGCCATGCCGTCGGTGGTGGTGAAGATCTTGGCATCGACGATATTGGCGCCGGAGACCGCCATGGCGCCGGCGATGCGGGCGAAGAGGCCGGGATGATCCGGCGTATAGACAGTAACCTCGGTCGCGGCGCGGAAACGATCGACCCGCGTCTCGATCGTGAGCGGGCGGTGCTCTTCATCGGCCCGGCGCATCATGCGGGCATGGCGCGCCTGGGCTTCCGCGTCGGTGCCGAGCCAGTAGGAATCGTAATGCCGCCGGCCGTGCGCCGCGACTTCCTCCTCGCTCCATTCGGCCAGCGCCGGGCCGAGCCGCTCCTTGGCTTCGGCGATCAGCCGCTCGCGCCCGGCGGTGGCATGGCCGCCGGAAAGCGCTTCCTCGGCATGAATATAGAGATCGCGCAGAAGCTGGCCCTTCCAGCCGTTCCACACCCCGGGGCCGACGGCGCGGATATCGGCGACGGTGAGGATGAGCAGCAGGCGCAGGCGCTCGCGGCTCTGCACCAGAGCGATGAAGTCGGCCACCGTCTTGGGATCGGAGATATCGCGCTTGAAGGCGGTAGCGCTCATGGCGAGGTGGTGGCGAACCAGCCAGGCGACGGTTTCCGTCTCGGCCGGCGCGAGGCCGAGCCTTGGGCAGAGTTTCAGGGCGACGCGCTCGCCCACCACCGAGTGATCGCCGCCGCGCCCCTTGGCGATGTCGTGCAGCAGCACCGCGAGATAGAGCACCCGGCGCGAGGAGATCTTGTGCACCACCTCGTGGGAGACCGGGTGATCGTTGCCAAGCTTGCCCGCTTCGATGCGCGAGAGCAGCCCGATGGCACGGATCGTGTGCTCGTCGACGGTATAGACATGGTACATGTCGTGCTGCATCTGCGCCACGACGCGGCCGAAATCGGGGATGAAGCGGCCGAACACCCCGGCCTCGTTCAACCGCCGCAGCGTCGTCTCCGGATCGTTGCTCGACGTCAGCATGTCGAGAAAGAGGCTATTGGCCTGCGGATCGGCGCGCAGCTTCGCATCGATGAGCTTGAGGTTCTGGCGCACCAGCCTCAACGCCTTGGGATGGATGTCGAGGCCGCGTTCCTGCGCCAGGTGGAAGAGTTGCAGCATCTTCACCGGCTGGGCTGAGAAAATGCCCTCGTCGACCACGCTCACCCGGTCGCCGTCGATCTGGAAACCATCGACCTGGCGCCGGCGCAGCCCGAGGCGCAGAAGCCGGAAGCGGCGGCGCTTCTGCTGGTCCTCCAGCGCGGCGCAGAAGATGCGCGTCAGATCGCCGACATCCTTGGCGACGAGGAAATAATGCTTCATGAACCGCTCGACGCCGCGGCTGCCGGCGCGGTCCTTGTAGCCCATGCGGCGGGCAAGCTCGCCCTGCACATCGAAGGTCAGCCGCTCCTCCGCCCGGCCGGCGACGTAATGGAGATGGCAGCGCACCATCCAGAGGAAATTCTGCGCATTGGTGAAGCGGCGGTATTCGGCCGCGCTGAAGACGCCCTGCTCCACCAGCGTTTGCAGGCTCTCCGCCTGATAGACGTATTTGGCGATCCAGAACAGCGTGTGCAGATCGCGCAGGCCGCCCTTGCCGTCCTTGATATTGGGTTCGACCAGATAGCGCGAATCGCCCATGCGCTGGTGGCGCTCGTCGCGCTCGGCGAGCTTGGCTTCGAGGAAATCGGCGGCCGTCCCCGCCACCACATCCTTCTGGAAGCGGGCCTTGAGCTCGCCGAACAAGGCCTGATCGCCCCAGATATAGCGCGCTTCGAGCAGCGCCGTGCGGATGGTCAGATCGCCTTTCGCCAGGCGGATGCAATCGTCCACCGCGCGCGTGGCATGGCCCACCTTGAGGCCGAGATCCCACAGCAGATAGAGGATGAATTCCACCACCTGCTCGCCCCAGGGCGTCTGTTTGTAGGGGAAGAGGAACAGGAGGTCGATATCGGAAAAGGGCGCCATCTCGCCCCGGCCGTAACAGCCGACCGCCACTACCGAGAGATGCTCGCCCGCGGTCGGGTTGGTCAGCGGAAAGACCTTCTCCGTTGCCAGATCGAAGACGATGCGCACGAGCTGATCGACGAGATAGGCGCCGGACTGCAAGGTGAGCGCCGCCGCGGCACCACCCTCGAAGCGCGCCTCGATCTCCGCCCGGCCGGCCGTCACCGCGTCCTTCAGGATGGCGAGCGCCGCGCCGCGCACCGCCGTTACCGCATCGGCGCCCTCGAAAGCCAGCGCCGCGAGGCGGCTGGCCAGCGCCTTGCGGTCGATGATGTCGCGCCGGCTTCGGATCTGATCCATCACAACTCCCAGCGCAGGGCCTAAAAAGCGGCGCGCGCTTTTCACACAGGATCATGCTCTCATACCGCCCCGGGGTGAAGGGGCGGATATTGATGAGTGCGAAGCGGCGCAGGCCGGGGCGCGGGGTGAGGATCCCCCACCCGCGCCCGCAACCTCACGCTTCCGCCGCCGCCGCCTTGAGTTCGTAGAGCAGATCGAGCGCCTGGCGCGGCGTCAGCGCGTCGATATCGAGGGCGGAAAGACGGCGCTCGACGGCGCTGGGCTCGGCCGCCGCGGCGGCCTGCGGCGAGGGCGGCGGCGGGCTTGCCGCCTGGAACAGCGGCAGATCCTGGGCGAGCCGCGCCGGCGCGCCACTGCGCCCGCTCCGCTCCAACTCGGCCAGCACCTGCGCGGCCCGGGCGAGGACGGCATGGGGCAGGCCGGCGAGCTTCGCCACCTGGATGCCGTAGGAACGATCGGCCGCACCGGGCGCGATCTCGTGCAGGAACACCACGTCGCCCTGCCATTCCTTGACCCGAAGCGCGTGATTGGCCAGCGCCGGCAGCCGTTCGGCCAGCGCCGTCAATTCGTGGAAATGGGTGGCGAACAGGGCGCGGGCGCGGTTCGCCTCGTGCAGGTGTTCGACCGTCGCCCAGGCGATGGAAAGGCCATCGAAGGTCGCGGTGCCGCGGCCGATCTCGTCCAGGATCACCAGGGCGCGCGGCCCGGCCTGGTTCAGGATCGCCGCCGTCTCCACCATCTCGACCATGAAGGTGGAGCGCCCGCGCGCCAGATCGTCGGCGG
>CALCYJ010000174.1 GCA_937905845.1 uncultured Rhodospirillales bacterium | reverse complement strand
CTGCTCGAAGAGGTCGTCGCCCTGAAGCCGCGGCATGTTCTCTCGCGGCTGACGCTCGCCAACCTGCTGCATTGGACCGGGGACCACGCCGGTGCCGCCGAAACCTATCGCCAGGCGATCCTTCTTGAGCCGGGCCATGCCGGCGCCCTGATCGGACTTTCCCAGAGCCTGCTTTCGGCCGGCGATCCCACCGGCGCACTTGCCGCCAGCCAGGCGGCCGCGGCGGCGGCTCCGGGCGATCCGGCCGCGCATCTGGCCCTTGCCGCGGCGCTGATGAGCCTGACGCAGCCGGCGGCGGCGGCGACGGCCTATCGGGCGGCAGCGGCATGCCAGCCGGACGCCGCCGAAGCCCATGTCGGCCTGGCGCTGGCCCTGCTGCAATCGGGCGAGGCGGAAGCGGCACTGCATTGCGCCGAGCGGGCGGTGGCGCTGGACGACAAGTTGGCCCCCGCCTGGTTCGCGCTCGGCGCGGTCTTGCGCGCCATAGGCCGGCCCGAACCGGCGGCGCAGGCGCTGGAACGTTCGGTCGGGCTCGATCCCGCTCATGCCGCAGCCCACCTCAGCCTCGGCATCGCCTATATCGATCTCGACCAGCCGTCCCCCGCCAAGCGCCATCTCCTGCGCGCGGTAGAGATCGATCCGGCGAGCAAAGAGGCCCACGCCAATCTGAGTTCCCTATATTACCGGTCGGATCACTGGCAGGCGGCGCGCGAGCACGCGCAGCGCGCGCTGGAACTCGATCCCGAGATGATCGTGGCGCACCAGAACCTGGCCGGACTCCTGGCGCGGGACGGACGCGAGGAGGAGGCAAGGCGCCATCGCGACTTGGCCTACGGCAAGCAGAACCTCTTCATCACCAAAGCCGCCCAGCCGATCCAGCGGGTGCTGGTGCTGATGACCAGCGAGAGCGGCAACGTGCCCGAACGCTACCTGCTGCCCGCCGCGCGCTATACCAGGCTGAACTGGTTCGTCGAATATGCGCAAGAGCAGCAGATGGCCGCCCTGCCGCCCTATGACGTGGTCTTCAACACGATCGGGGATCAGGATTTCGCCGGGCCGACGGCGCGCAACGTCCGGCGGTTCATGGCCGGCTGCACGCGGCGGGTGATCAATCATCCCGACCGGATCGAGCGCACCAGCCGGCATCTGGCGCCGGCGCTGTTCGCCGGCATCGCCGACGTGGTGACGCCGGCGGTCGCGCGCCTCGATGCCGAAACGCTGGCGACGCGGGGCTTCGTCGCGGCGGCGGGACTTGCCGGCATCACCCCGCCGCTGCTGATCCGCCCGGCCGGTGCGCATGGCGGCGAGGGCCTGGTTCTGTTGTCCACGGGTGATGATGCCGCGGCCGGCGCGGCCGGCGCGGCCGGCGCGGCGGCACCGGTCCCGGGCCGTGACTATTATGGGACGGCCTTCCACGATTTCCGCTCGCCCGACGGGTTCTACCGCAAATACCGGATCATCTTCGTCGACCGCCGCCCCTACCCCTATCACCTCGCCTGCGCGCCGGGCTGGCTGGTGCATTACGGAACCTCGGGAACGGCGGAGCACGCCAAACTTCTGGCGGAGGAGCAGCGCTTCCTGGACGATCCCGAGGCGGCTCTCGGCAGCCGGGCGATGGCGGCCATCCGCGCCATCGGCGAGCGGCTCGATCTCGATTTCTGCGGCATCGACTTCTCTCTTCTGGACGACGGCCAGGTGCTGATGTTCGAGGCCAATGCCACGATGCTCGTCCATCCCGAAGCCCCCGACGGGCCGCTCGCGCATAAAAACCCCTATGTCGAGCGCATCCTCGAGGCCTTCCGCGCGATGCTGGCGCGGCCGGCATAGCCGGCCTCCATCGGCCGACCCCATCGCTCTCAAACCCGCACCGGGACGCTTGGTTCCTACAGCGGGCGGCCAAGCATCGCCACCGGCGATCGCGCCCATGGAGCACAGCCGGAACCCGTTTCTGCCGGGAATAGGGGTCCGGTTTTTTCAAGAATTAGGCCCTGGCCTTCCCGCGATCCTTCGTTCAATACTGCTAGCCAAGAAAATAGTCCGGGAGGAAGCCCCATCATGTCCGGTGCATCGACGACGATCGCCGCCAGGCTCGACCGTCTGCCCAAGTCGCGTTATGTGCGCAATCTCGTGATCCGGCTGTCGCTCGGCGGCTGCTCCGAATTCTACGACCTGTTCTTCACCGGCTATATCGCGCTCGGCCTGTTCAAAGGCCATATTTTCACGCCGACCACCAAGGCGCTGTTCGGCATGACCGGCTTTGCCAGCTTCGTTGCCGCGCTCTTCGCCGGGCTGTTCCTCGGCACCATCCTCTTCAGCCATCTCTCCGACCGCTTCGGCCGCAAATCGATCTTCACCTTCTCGCTGCTCTGGTATTCGGTCTGCACGCTGATCATGGCCTTCCAGACCACGGCCATGAGCATCGATATCTGGCGCTTCATCGCCTCCATCGGCATCGGCGTCGAGCTGGTCAATATCGACACGTTCATTTCCGAACTGGTGCCGCAGCAGGATCGCGGCCGGGCTTTCGCCTTCAACCAGTTCATCATGTTCCTGACGGTGCCGGTGGTGGCGCTGATCGCCACCTTGCTGGTGCCGACCACGATCCTTGGCTACGACGGCTGGCGCTGGGTCGTCGGCATCGGCGCGCTTGGCGCGGTGTTCATCTGGGCGATCCGCATCAACCTGCCGGAATCGCCCCGCTGGCTCGCCCAGCGCGGCCGTCACGCGGAAGCCGACGCGATCATGCAGATGATGGAAGAGCGGGTGAAGGCCGAGACCGGCCGGGATCTGCCCGAGCCCCGCCTCGTGACCGATGAAGCCGAGGTAATCAAGGGTTCCTGGATGGAAATCTGGCAGGGGCCCTATCTTCGCCGCACCATCATGATGATCGCCTACAATCTGTTGCAGACGATCGGCTATTACGGCTTCGCCACCTGGGTGCCGACCTTGCTGCTGCACGAGGGCATCACCGTCACCAAGTCGCTCGAATATACGTTCATCATCGCCATCGCCAATCCGATCGGCCCCTTGCTCGGCATGGCTTTCGCGGACCGGTTCGAGCGGAAATGGCAGATCGCCTGGTCGGCCATCGCCATCGCCGTCTTCGGCATCCTGTTCTCGCACCAGAGCCAGGCGCTCGGCATCATCGTGCTCGGCATCCTGGTAACGTTGGCGAACAACTGGATGTCGTTCTCCTTCCATGCCTACCAGGCGGAACTCTACCCGACGCGCATCCGCGCCCAGGCGGTGGGTTTCGTCTATTCCTGGAGCCGGTTCAGCTCGATCTTCACCGGCTTCATCATTGCCGCCCTCCTCGCGAGCTATGGCGTGAGCGGGGTGTTCGTCTTCATCGCCGCGGCCATGATCCTGGTTTTCGTCATCATCGGTTTCTGGGGACCGAAGACGAGCGGCCAGCGGCTCGAAGCGATCGCGCGCTGAGGATCCGCCTGCCGGGCGATTAGGTTTCCGCCAGGAATTCGAGGACGGCGGCGTTGAAAGCGTCGGCGTTCTCGACATTCATCGGATGTCCGGCATGCGGAATCTTCACGCGGCGGACCTGGGCCAGCGCGGCTTCAAACGCGGACAGCGTGCCGGGAAACGGCGGCGCCGTTCGCGCCCCGCCGATCAGCAAGGTCGGCGCCCGGATCGCCCCTATTTCGGCGAGGGTGATCGGCGGGCGTTTCTCCCGCGCCTGCGCGATGAGCGTCCGCGCATTGTCCCGCGCCATCCCCTTGAATCCCTCTATCGCCTGAGCCCAGGCGCCCGTCCCGCCGATCGCATCGACGAACAGGGCGAGGCCGCCGTCAACATCCCCCCGAGCAATGCGATCCGCCACCTCCGGCAGCACGGCTGAGACCGGCGTCGGCGTTCCGATATTCTCCTCCGTCTCCACCGGACCGCCCGGCTCGGCCAGGATCAGCCGGCGCACGGCGTCGGGGAAATGTTGCGCGACGCGAAAGGCGACGGAGCCGCCGCGCGAATGACCGCACAGATCGACCGGTCCGCCACCCAGCGCCGCGATGAAACCGCCGACATCGCGCACATGGCGCTCGATGGTGAAATCATCGCCGCGACCATCCCAGCGCTCGGGCCAATAATGCCGCAGGCTGAGCGCGATCACCCGATGGCTGCGCGAGAAGGTCTGAAACTGCGCCGACCAATAGCGGTAATCGCACAAGGAGCCGTGCACCAGCAGCAACACCGGCCCCGACCCCGCTTCGACATAGGCGAGATCGGTATCCTCTATCCGGACGACAGGCATGATCGATCCTTGTTCTTCAGGCGGCGGGATCGCCTCCGGCATGCGGAAGATAACGGGAGAACGCCGGCCGGCGGATCCCCAAGCCGCCGCCCGGCGCGCGGCCAGCCCGATCGCGCCGCGATGCCGGATGACGCCGATCGGCAATCGGCGTATAATTCCGGCCAAGGCGGGTCACGGTTCTCTCGTGGCCGACGCCGGAGCTGGCGTCTTGCCATGAGCGGCCCGCGGCCCTCGAACAAACCCCTGGTTTGGGAGGGATCGATATGGCCGTCATCCGAAATCCGATTGAGTGGAGTTGGGACCAGTTCAAGCTGGCGGCATCGGCCGTGGGATCGATCGGCCATGCCTTGCACGGGGCCGAACATAACGATTATGTCTCGGCGCCGGCCGTCCGCCGGATCCGCATCGCCGACCTCAAGGACGCGCTGATCCAGGGGTTCGACGATTTCGGCGCCTACCGGACCGACGTTCTCTTCCTCTGCGTCTTCTATCCGGTCGCCGGCCTCGTCCTCGCCCATCTGACCTTCGGCTATAATCTCGTGCCGCTGCTCTTTCCGCTCGCCGCGGGCTTCACCCTGCTCGGTCCGGTCGCAGCCGTCGGGCTTTACGAAATGAGCCGGCGGCGCGAGCAGGGGGTCAAAGCCTCCTGGGCCGATGCATTCGGCATCGTCCGCTCGCCTTCCTATGGCGCGATCGTGGTGCTGGGCCTGGCGCTGCTGGTGCTGTTCCTGTTCTGGCTGCTCGCCGCAGACGGAATCTACCAGCTCACGCTCGGCCCGCAGCCGCCGGCCTCCACCGGCGCCTTCGTCCGCGCGGTGCTGACCACCGGCGCCGGCTGGACGATGATCATCATCGGATTCGGCGTCGGATTCCTCTTTGCCGTGGCGGCGCTCGTCATCAGTGTCGTGTCGTTCCCGCTGCTGCTCGATCGTGACGTCGGGCTCGCCGCGGCGGTATGGACCTCTATCCGCGCCGTGACCGCGAACCCGGTGCCGATGGCGATCTGGGGGTTGATCGTGGCCTTCAGCCTGGCGATCGGCTCCATCCCGCTGTTCGTCGGCCTGATCGTTGTCATGCCGGTGCTGGGTCACGCCACCTGGCACCTCTATCGCAAGCTGGTGCCGCGCTAGAGCCTATTTCTGCAACATCAGCTTGATGCATTCCGCCTTGGTGGCATTCGCGGGCAGCTTGCACTTGGCCTCGGTCATCGCATTCTCGACCGGGTTCGACGATTTGCTGCCCCCGAGCGCCTTGGTGATCGAGGAGGACGAGGAAGACGAATCGGATTTCGTCGCGGAGGAACCATTCATGCCCGGAATGCTGGGCAGGTTCGACATCGATTGCGCCGAGACGGCGGTGGCGAACAGGATCATCACGCAGGCAAGAAAGAATGACTTCATGGCAATTCTCCCTTATCCGATATCCCCGAATGATCCGAGGTAGAGGACAACGCTAGCACCTTTGCCGAAGATTCAGGAAACCAAATGCCCTCTGTCGGCCAAGGCGGCGGGAGGGTTCAGACCTCGTAGCGGCGGACCAGCGCCATGTCGGGCTCGCAGCCGAGACCCGGTGCTTGCGGCAGGTGGAAGCGTCCCGATCGCAGGCCCGCCGTCTCAGGCAGGAATTCGCTCCGAAGCGGATTGTCGTTGATATCCACTTCGAGCAGCCCATCGCCGCCGACCGCCGCCAGCAGATGCGCGGAGGCGAGCAGGCCGATCGCGCCGCCCAAATAATGGGGGCAATAGCGCCGGCCGGCGTCGCGGATGGCCCGGGCCACCGGGAGGCAGCCCGAAATGCCGCCCCATTTCGCCAGATCGGGTTGCAGCACCCCGAAGGCGCCGCTCTTCGCCGCCGCGACGAAAGCCTCTTCACTCGTCATATTCTCGCCGGCCGCGAGCGGCATGGGACTGCGCGCCGCAAGCTTCAGCCAATCGGCTTGCGCATGATCCGCCGCGATCGGCTCTTCGAGCCAGGCAAGGCCGAAGGGCGCCAGCGCCTCCACCTGGCGCTCGGCGACAGCGAGCGACCAGGCCTGGTTGGCATCGGCCATCAGCGGCTGCGATGTGCCAATGACGCCGCGCAAGGTGGCAAGGTTCCGCGTATCCGTCTCCGGGTCGAAGCCGATCTTGAGCTTGAAAGCCGCGAACCCTTGCGCCATCGCGCGCTCGACCGTGCGCTCGGGCGCCGTCGGATTGATGCCGCTGGCATAGGCCGGCACGCTCCCGTCCGTGCCGCCCAGCCATTGCCAGAGCGGCCGGCCGGCGCGGCGTGCCGCCAGATCCCAGAGCGCGATATCGAGGGCGGCGGTGCATTGGGCGAGCGGGCCGGGCTCGCCGGTTTGCAGGGCCAGAATGCGGAGCCGCTCGCTCAGGTGGCGGAAAAGATCGGCCGGGTGGCCAAGCGATATTTCACCGGCGATCGGCGCGAGCACCTGGCGGATGAGATTGGCGCGGTGCCGCCCGCCACCGGCCGGAAAATTGCACCAGGCCTCGCCCCAGCCGGCGGCGCCGTCCTGGTCTTCGATGCGGACCAGCACGGCGGGGCGCACGCGCATGACGCCGAAGGAGGTGCGGATCGGCTCGGGGCACGGCGCTTCGAGCGCATAGGCGCGGATGTCCGCAATCCTGACCGGCCGCTCGAAGGCGAAGGCGTCTGCGCGATCCATGTCGCCCGCCCGTGGGTTTCAGGACTTCAAATAGACCGAATGTTCGGTCGTGTAGAAAGTCACCGCGGAACTCCCGACGGAATAGGCGCCGACCCCCGAATTCTTGATCCCGCCGAACGGCATGTTCTCGTCCGGCGCGGTGCCGTGATTGATGTGCAGCATGCCGTTCTCGCTCTCGTCGATGAAGCGCTGGATCAGCCGGTTGTCATTGGAGAAGAGCGCGCTGGTGAGGCCATATTCCACCCCGTTCAGGATCGCTATCGCCCGGTCGAACGTATCGTAGGCGATGACCGAGATCACCGGCCCGAAAATCTCCTCGCGCGCGACCGACATTTCCGGCTCGACGCCGGTCAGCACCGTCGGCCTATAGAAATAGCCGCCGTCGAGCCCCGGGACGTGAGCGCATGCGCCCCCCGTCGCGACATGGGCGCCTTCGCTCACACCCCGGCGGACCATCCTCTCGACGCGCGCGAGCTGGTTCGCGTTGGTCAGGGGACCCATGGTGGTTCGCGCGTCGAGCCCATCGCCCAGAATCGCGCGCTCGGCCCGGGCGACGAGGCCCGCCGTCACCGCATCCCGCAAGCCCTCCCGCACCAGCACCCGGCTGATCGCGGTACAGCGCTGCCCACCGCAGAGAAAGGCCGCCGCCGCGATCTGATCCAGGCAGGGATCGATATCGGCGGCGTCATTGACGATGGCGGCGTTCTTGCCGCCGAGTTCGAGCGAGATTTCGGCGAGATTTGCCGCCGCGAGCGCATAGATCTTCCGCCCGGTCTCGACCGAGCCGGTGAAGGTCACGCCGGCAACGCCGGCCTGGCCGGCGAGCGCGGCACCCGCCTCGGCCCCGCCCAGGAGAACCTGGAACAATCCCTCCGGCAGCACGTCGCGCGCCGCCGCCGCCATCAGCACCGCCGCCGCCGGCGTATATTCGGAGGGTTTGAGCACGATCGCATTGCCGAAGGTCAGTGCCGGCGCGATCTTCCGCATCGGCGTGAGAGTCGGGAAATTCCACGGCGTGATGGCGGCGATCACGCCGCGCGGCCGGCGGGTGACGAAATTCCGCACGCCGGCGCGCGCCGACGGGATGAGGCCCGAATGCGGACGCGCCGCCTCGCCCGCCATGAAACGGGCTTCCTCGATCGCCTTGGCCAGCTCGTTGCGGGATTCGCCCAGCGGCTTCCCCTGCTCCAGCGTCACCGCCCGGGCGATCTCGTCCGCGCGCGCCGCAACCGCATCGAGGAAGTGCCGCACGCGCCGTCCACGCTCCAGATCGGGCAGCGCCGCCCACACCCGCTGCGCCGTGCGCGCCGTCGCTACCGCCTGGGCTATCGCCTCTGCATCGGCGGCGATATAGCGGCCGATGATCTCCTGTGGCCGGGCGGGATTGACCGTGGTGAAATCCGCGCCGGCGCGCCCCGCAACCGCGTTGCCGCCCGCAATCATATTGGCCTGAAACATCGCCTTGATCACCGCCGCACAAATTGCCCCGAATGGACTTTGTCGTCTGTTTGTGTTAGCGCTAACATCGTGTAGAGTCAATTGGCTATTTCGAAAATCACCGCGGGAAGAGCGGGTACCACCCATGGCAAAGCGCGACGAAACGCAAGTCCGCATGGAGGATGTGGCAAAGCTCGCCGGCGTCTCCGTCATCACCGTGTCGCGGGCGCTGCGGCAGCCGGGAAAGGTGGTCGAGCAGACCCGCACGAAAATCATGCAGGCGGTGGAGCAGACCGGCTATATCCCGAACCTGGTCGCGGGTGGTCTCGCCTCGCAGCGGACCAACGTGGTCGGCGCGGTGATCCCGACCATCACCAACTCGATCTTCGCCGATACAATCCGCGGCATGTCGGATGTTTTCGCCGCCGCCGGGATGCAGCTCCTGCTTGGCACCAGCGGCTATTCGCTGCTGCGCGAGGAAGAACTGGTCGCGGCGATGCTGGGACAGCGCGCCTCGGCGCTCATCCTGACCGGCGCCACGCATTCCAAGCGCACCCGCGCCTATCTCGAACGCGCCCGCATCCCGGTGGTCGAGACCTGGGTCGTCGATCAGCGCCCGATCGATCTGCGCGTCGGCTTTTCCAATTTCGACGTCTCCTATGCGATGGTCCGCCATCTCGCGTCCAGCGGCTATCGCCGCATCGGATTCGTCTCGGCGCCGGTCAAGGCCAACGATCGCGCCGAGGCGAGGCTTCGCGGCTACCGCGAGGCCGCGCGCGACCTCGGCCTGACCTACAAGCGCAGCTACGAGCGCCAGGCCGCTTTTTCCTTCCGGCACGGCGCGGAAGTCTTCGTCGATCTGGTGGAGAGCGAGCCCGCGCTCGAGGCGGTCTATTTCGCCAACGACATCCTGGCAATCGGCGCGCTGCTGGAAGCCCAGCGGCGCGGCATCGCCATTCCCGATCATATCGGCATCGCCGGCTTCGACGATGTCGATCTCGCCTCCGAGGTCAATCCGGGCCTCACCACCGTCCGCCTGCCCCGCTACGAAATCGGCCGGGTCGCCGCCGAACTGATCACCAAGACCCTCATGGGCGATCCGGTCCCGAGCAAGATCGTCGATCTCGGCTTTCAGATCATCCAGCGCGGCACGACCCGCCCGCCGCGGCCCGAACCCGACGCGCCCAAGCTCCCAAAGCGCGCCCGCGCGAGCCGCTGACCCCCGATCAGGGGAGCGATGCCATCTCCCGCACGACTTGATAGAGCGCGGTCCAGTCGTCGCGCCCGCGGCCGCGGCCGCGCGCCACGCCATAGATTTCATGCGCCACCGCGCCGGTCAGCATGGGAACATTGAGGCTGGCGCCCAGTTCGAGTGCGAGGCCGAGATCCTTGTGCGCCAGATCGACCATGAAGCCGGGCGTGAGATCGCCGCGCAGAACCTTGGCCGGGTACGTGGTGCCCATGTGGCCCTGCCCCGCCACCGTGCCGAGCATGACCTGGCGCGCCTGCTCGGGCGTGAGTCCCGCCGCCTCCGCCAGAACCAGCGTCTCGGCGGTCAGGAGATTGAGGCTGACCGACATGTAATTGTTCACGATCTTCATGCGCCCGCCGGCGCCGAGCGGGCCGCAATGGACCAGCAAATCGCCGAGACAGGCAAGGACAGGCCGCGCCCGTTCCACGTCCGCCGCCGCGCCGCCGATCATGATCAGAAGCTTGCCCTCTTCGGCATGTTTCGACGAGCGGCCCACCGGGGCATCGATCATCGCCCGCCCGCGCGCCGCGAGCCGCTTGCCGATCCGGTCGGTCACGGAAGGCGCGATCGTGCTCATCTCGATCAGGAGCGATTCCGCCGACAAGGTTTCAACGACGCCCTTGTCGCCGAAGATCGCCGCCTCGACATGTTCGCCGTTCGGCAGCATGGTGATCACGATCTCGGCGCCGTCGGCCGCATCGGCGGCATCCCGGGCTCGCGCGGCGCCCTTCTCCAAAAGCGGCGTGAGCGCGTCGGCATTGAGATCGAAGGCCCGGATGCGATGCCCTGCTTTAAGCAGATTGATCGCCATCGGCGCCCCCATGGTGCCGATCCCGATAAAGCCGATTGTCGCCATAATGCCTCTCTCTCCTGCGAACACCGGGACGCAGCCCCTTTTCGGGGCTGCATCCCTCACGAAAATCAAACCTTGAACTCAGGCGCTCGCCAGCGACAGGAACAGGTTCGGATCGAAATATTTTTCCGCCGAGACCGGATGGTCGATGGCACCGATCTTGACGAAGACGTCGGTCACCTGGTTGAGCCATTTGGCCACGGTGCCGTCCTTGTAGAGCGGCAGCCATTGGGCGGTATCGAAGACCTTTTCGGCCTTGAACATGCTCTGGAGCTGATCGAACGGCACGTCGCTGTAGCGCTTCTGATGCAGAATCTTCAGGGCTTCGTCCGAATGATGGACGAGGAACTCATTGGCCGGCAGCCAGCCCTTGATGATCTTCTTCACCACTTCCTGGTTTCCGGCATAGAAGTCGTTGCGCGCCGCCCAGCCATCGACGATCGCCGCCGCCGGATAGTATTTCGATGCATCCACCAGCATCTTCGCGTCCGGCACGTGCTGTTCGACCGCGAGGTTGAAAGGCACCCAGAGCGCGACCGCGGGCACCGCGCCGGCAATGAAGGACGTCACCGCCGCCGCCATGTTCTGGTTGACGATCTCGACATCCTTGTTGGGATCGAGCCCGGCCTGCTTGAGCGCGTTATAGAGGAACACATGGGCCGTGGTGCCGCGCGTGGTGGCGATCTTCTTGCCCTTGAGATCCTGGATGCTCTTGATGCCGGGACGGACCCAGAGCTGGGCGGTCGCAAATTCCACGTCGTTGATCAGGAAGACCTTGCCCTGGCCGCTGGCGGGAAAATTCGAGATCACGGCGCCGGTCGAGAGCACGTCGAGGCTGCCGCCGACCAATGCCTGGAACAGGCTGAGGCCGGTGGTGAAACGGACATATTCGACGTCGAGCCCCTCTTTCTTCCAGCTTCCCATATGGTCGGCGAGCCAGATCTGGCCATCGACCGCGAGCGTATGGAGATAGCCGAGCCGCACCTTGGTGCGCGGTGCGGCGATAGCGATCCGGGGGCCGAGACCAAGGCCGAGCCCAAGACCGAGCGCCACACCGCCCCCTCCCGCCGCTTTGAGAATCTCTCTCCGGTTGATCCGCCTGGTCATGTCACACTCCCCTGTTTGACGCGAGGCCGCGCCGTTTTCCGTCTTCTTCTAACTTCCCCGGCTCTGTTCCTTCTGCGCCGCATATTCCTGCATGACGATGCCGCGCAGCTCCGAGCGTATCCGCCCGAATTCCGGCTCATCCAGGAGCGAGACGGAGCGGGGATAGGGAAAGGGCACCTGCACCACGCGCCGGATCCGCGCCGGTCTGGCGCTCACCACGATGATCTGCGACGATAGATAGAGCGCCTCTTCCACCGAATGGGTGATCAGCATCACCGTCTTGCCCTCGGCATAGAGCACGCGGAGCAGGAGATCCTGCATGTCGGTCCGGGTCTGCGCATCGAGCGCGCCGAAAGGCTCGTCCATCAGCAGGAACTCGGGCTTCACCGCATAGGCGCGCGCGAGCGCCAGGCGCTGACGCATGCCGCCCGAGAGCGTCTTGGGGTAGGCGGCGGCGAAATCGCTCAAGCCCATCAGCGCCATGTAGCGGTCGGAAATCTCGCCGCGGGCGGTCCTGGTCAGGCGGTTGCGCTTCAGCTTCAGGCCGAACTCGATATTCTCCCGCACCGTCAGCCAGGGGAAGACGCCGTAATCCTGAAACATCACGCCGCGATCAGCCCCCGGGCCCGAGACGGGGCGGCCGTCGAGCTTGACGGTGCCACGGCTCGGCGTGAGGAAGCCGGCGAGCAGGCTCATCATCGTGGTCTTGCCGCAGCCCGAGGGACCGATGATCGACACGAACTCGCGGTCGCGAATGTCGAAGGAGACATCGTCCAGCACGCTCATCGGGCCGCGCGGTCCGGTGAAAGACATGCTGACGTGATCGAATTCAATCCGCCTCCGCGCCGTCATGACCCGACCCTGTCCTGCCAGACCAGCAGCCGGCGCGTCAGCGCCCGCAGGCCAAGATCCATGGCCAGCGCGATGAAGCCGATGCACATGATGCCCATGTAGATGGTCGAGAGCTGGAAATAGTCCGCGGCATTCTCGATGATCGCGCCCAAACCCTTCTGCGCCGCGATCAGCTCCGCCGCCACCAGCGTCGCCCAGCCGACCCCGAGCGAGACCCGGAGCGCGGTCAGGATATGGGGCACCGACAAGGGCACGATGACGCGGCCGAAAATCTCGAGATCGCTGGCGCCGAGCGTGCGGGCGACCCGGACATAGAGCGGATTGATCTGACTGATGCCTTCGTACATCACGATCGCGCTGGAAAAGAACGCCGCGTAGAAGAGGATGATGACCTTGGCGGTTTCCCCGATGCCGAAATAGACGATCACC
>CALCYJ010000173.1 GCA_937905845.1 uncultured Rhodospirillales bacterium | reverse complement strand
GTGCGATCTCGCCGCGGTTGGCGATCAGGATCTTTTCGAACATTGCGCTATTCGATCAGCATCATGACCTGGCCGTATTCGACCGGCATCTGATTCTCGACCAGGATCTGCGTGATCATGCCGCCGCGGGGCGCCGGGATCGGGTTCATCGTCTTCATCGCCTCGACGATCAGCAGGGTCTGGCCGGGCTCCACCCGGTCGCCGACGCGGACCAGGGGCGGGTTTCCGGGCTCCGCGGCGACATAGACCGTGCCGACCATGGGCGATTTGACCGCGCCTGGATGCGCGCCGAGGTCGTTGTGGCCGGGCGCGGTCTCGGCGACGGCGGCGGGATGGGCGGGCGCCGGCAGCGGGGCCGCGGCCAGCGGGGCGATGAGGGTGGTGGAGCGCGCCACGCGGAGCTGCACGCCCCCTTCGCTCCATTCGATCTCGTTCAGGCCGGTCTCGGCCAGAAGCTCGGCCAGCTCCCGGATCATGTTCTTGTCGATGGTCAGTTTCGGCATGGCGGGTTCCATCGATTGGCGGGACCGGGGCTTTTTGCGGCTGGATGGACCCGCAAAAGCGTCGGATAAAGCGTCAGATAAAGCGTCGGATTCGTTGTCTTTACGCATATTTCCATCGGAAAAATTTGGTCCATTTTCCGAAAATGGCGGCTAGGCGATTAGGCTCGCCATCGCCTCGATGGCGAGAGCATAGCCCTTGAGGCCGAGGCCGCAGATGACGCCGCGCGCCGCCAGCGAGACGTAGGAATGCTGGCGGAAAGTGTCGCGGCGGAAAATATTGGACAAATGAACCTCGATGACCGGCAGGCCCGAGGCCAGCAGTGCGTCGAGCAGGGCGACCGAACTATGGCCGAAGCCGGCCGGATTGATGACGATGCCGGCGGCGGCGGTTCGCGCCTCCTGCACCCAGTCGATCAGCACGCCTTCATGGTTGCTCTGGCGGAACTCGAGGGCCAGGCCGTGGCGCCCAGCCGCCTCGGCGCAGGCTTTCCGCACGTCCTCGAGCGTATCGCTTCCATAGATCTCGGGCTCGCGCAGGCCGAGGAGATTGAGGTTGGGCCCGTTCAGAACGAATAATGTCTTGGTCATCGCCGCTGCCGCCCGATGCTGATCGGCAGCGGTTATAGCCCGTTCCGGCCGGCGGGGAAAGCGTTACGGCCCGGGCGCCCGGGCGTTGCCGGTCCCACGTTAGACTTCCTGCGACTTAATCGCTTTTTAAGCCGTTTCGCCGATCCTGGTCCCGCGGTGGAGCCGGCGCGTTCGGGGCGCCGGCGCGGGAAGCATGAGCCGGAGACAGGATAAAAATGGCTGGAGACGCGCTGGACCTGGCGGAAGCCGGGCCGGAAAGAGAGCTGGAAGCGAGCATCGAGCAGCGGCTGATCGGCCGGCTGCTGGATGAATGGCGCGCGCTGCGCGGGCATAGCGCGCTGCCGCCCTTCTCGCGCATCGACCCGACGGCGCTGGGCGAAATCTGGCCCTGGTGCTACGTGCTGAGCCTCACCCCCGGTCAGGACGATCCGGTTCTGGTCCAAGCGGGCGCGGAACTGCTGCGCGATGCCGGCGGCATCGCCCTGCCCGGCCCGCTTTCCGGCCTGCCGCCATCAAGCCTGATCGGCCAGGCGGTCCTGCACTGGCCGGGCGTGGTGGAGCGGCGGGTTCCGATTTCGACCGGCGGCACCTATCCCGACCTCGCCGGGCGGACCATCCGCTACCGCAGCGTGCTGATGCCCCTGTCGGAAGACGGCAAAGGCATCACCCACCTGCTGGGCGCTGCGAACGGGCGGGTGATGGTGGCGATTTGAACATCGGCGGGCGCATACGACATTGGCGGCGTGAAAGCAGGGCATGATGGTGGCCTTCGAGCTGCAGACCTACCAAGGCGGGGCCTGGCGGATCGATTCGCTTTTCAACGACCGCAAGCTTGCCGTGATGGAAGCCGAGCGCCTGAGCAAGGGGGACCGCTACAGCGCCGTCCGCCTGGTGGAGGAGAATTACGACCCGCGGACGCAAAGCTCGACCTCGAAGGTGATCTTCCGGGTGTCGCGCCTGCAAGACCAGCGGGAGGCCGCCTTCGAGCGCCAGCGCCAGGTCCAGGTGGAAGTCGAGGAGACCAACCGCACCATCCGCGCCGCCGCGAGCGAACACAAGGCGCAAAGGCTCAAGCGGCGCCGGCAGGGCGAAATGGCGAACTGGATCAGCATCCTGGTGATCCGCGGCGGCGGCATCCTGCTGATAGGGATATGCCTGCTTTACGGCCTGGGCCGCCTGGCCGGAAAGTTCTGATCTCCCGCCAAAGCGGCCCTTGCCGCCGTTGCAACCGCTGGCGCTCCCGCTCATTATAAAGCGACAAGACGGCTCAAGGCGCCTGGCATCGGTGGCGCGCCTTGGGCCCAGAGCGAGGATGTGGTCACGGTCATGCTTATTTCCGTCAATGGCGAGGAGCGGCACCTGGCGGCGCCCCTGACGCTGGATGTGCTGCTGGCGCAGCTCGGCATCGATGCGCGCAAGGTCGCGCTCGAGCGCAATCTCGAAATCGTGCCGCGCTCGGCTTATGGCGCGACGATGGTGGGCGAGGGCGACCGGGTCGAGATCGTGCATTTCATCGGCGGCGGCAACGAGCCCCGCCCCGAGCTTGGCGCCGATATCCTCACCATCGCCGGCCGCAAGTTCACCTCGCGCCTGATCGTCGGTACCGGCAAATACCGCGACTTCGCCGAAACCCGCGCCGCGATCGAGGCCGCGGGCGCCGAAATCGTCACCGTCTCCGTCCGCCGCGTCAATATCTCCGATCCGGGCCAGCCGATGCTGGCCGATTTTCTCGATCCGGCGCGCTATACCTATCTGCCCAATACCGCCGGCTGCTACACGGCCGAGGAGGCGGTGCGCACCCTGCGCCTGGCGCGCGAGGCGGGCGGATGGGATCTCGTCAAGCTCGAGGTCCTGGGCGACGCCAAGACGCTCTATCCCGATATGCCGGAGACGTTGCGCGCCGCCCGCATGCTGGTCGACGATGGTTTCAAGGTGATGGTCTATTGCAGCGACGATCCGCTGGCGGCCCTGAGGCTGGAAGAGATCGGCTGCGTCGCCATCATGCCGCTCGGCGCTCCCATCGGCTCGGGCCTTGGCATCCAGAACCCGGTCAATATCCGCCTCATCGTCGAAGGGGCGAAAGTGCCGGTGATCGTCGATGCCGGCGTCGGCACCGCATCGGATGCCGCCATCGCCATGGAGCTTGGCTGCGACGGCGTGCTGATGAATACCGCGATCGCCGAGGCGAAGGCGCCGGTGCTCATGGCGCGGGCGATGGCGCTGGCGGTCGAGAGCGGCAGGCTGGCCTATCGGGCCGGACGGATGAAGCGCCGGCTCTATGCCGATCCGTCCTCGCCGCTGGCCGGGCTGATCTGAGGCGGCCGGGCGACTGGGCCGCGCCGCGGCGTGCCTGGCACGTGAGGGTTCGCCGCGGCATTCAACACTATTCCGGAGCAGGGACGGACGCATGAAGCTCTATGGTTATTTCCGCTCGTCCGCGAGCTATCGCGTGCGGATCGCCCTCAATCTCAAGGGCATCGCCTACGATTCCGCCTTCGTTCATCTCACGCGCGGCGGCGGCGAGCAGTTCCAGCCGTCGTTCTGCAAGCTCAATCCCCAGGCGCAGGTGCCGGCGCTGCTCGAAGACGGGCTGGTGCTGACCCAGTCGCTCGCCATCATCGAATATCTCGACGAGACCAGGCCTGAGCCACCGCTGCTTCCCAAGGACGCCGCCGGGCGGGCGCGGGTGCGGGCGCTGGCGCAGATCGTGGCCTGCGACATTCACCCGATCGACAATCTGCGGGTGCTGAACTATCTCGCCACCGAGCTTGAAATCAGCCCCGAGGACAAGGCCCGCTGGTATCGCCACTGGGTGGAGACGGGGCTCGGCGCGCTGGAGGCGCTACTCGCGTCCCATCCCGCGACCGGCACCTATTGCCATGGCGAGACACCGGGGCTGGCCGATGCCTGCCTGGTGCCGCAGGTGTTCAACGCCCGCCGCTTCCAATGCAACCTTAGTGCCTGCCCGACGGTGGTGCGCATCGCCGATGCCTGTGAAGGGCTCGATGCCTTTCAGCGCGCCGCCCCCGGCGCCCAGCCCGACAGCGAATAGGGCCGGCCTCAGCAGGTATGGCATTGCCGGCGCGCGGCGGCGACCAGCTCGCGGAGCTGTTCGCCGCTGATGGCGCCGGGAACGAGCGTGTCGCCGATGACGAAGCCCGGCGTCCCGTCGATGCGAAGCTCGTCGCCGAGCGCGCGGTTGGCGCGCAGCTCCGCCATGATATGCGGGTCGGCCATGGCGGTCTTGAGCTTGGCGACATCGATCCCGGACTGAGCGGCCTTCGCCATCACCACCGTTTCGTTCAAAGAGCCGCGGCTGGCCATCAGCGCGTCATGGAAGGGTTCGTAATGGCCCAGTTCCAGGGCGGCGACGGCGGCGCGCGACGCGAAGAGCGAATCGGGGCCCAGAACCGGATATTCCTTCAGCACCAGGCGGATCTTGCCGTCCTCCTTGAGCAACGCCGCGATGGTCGGCACCATCTCTTTGCAATAGGGGCAGCGGTAATCGAAGAACTCGACGATGGTGACATCGCCCTGTGGATTGCCCGCGACATAGGAGCTGGGATCGTTGCGCAGGAACCGCTTGTTGGCGGCGATCAGCTTCTCCGTATTGTCCGCCGCCGCCTGCTGCTGGCGGTCGTGCAGGCCCTGCACCGCCTCCAGGATCACTTCGGGATGCGCCAGGATGTAATCGTGCACCAGCCCATCGACCGCGCTCTTCTGCGCCGGGGTCAGCGCCCCGCTCGCCGCCATCGGACCCGCCGCCATCGGACCCGCTGCCATCGGGTCCGCCGCCCGGGCGCCGGGCGCGGCGGCGGCTGAAATCAGAGCCAGGCCGAGGAGGCTGGCGGCAAGGATGGCAAACAGCGGACGGGGGGCCAAGAAACGCATGAGCGGAAACCTGCTGGGTGAGGGCTTGGACGCCGCCGGCCGGTCGGAGGAAGGCGGCGGGTTCCAGGCGATGATGGGTTCTAGTCCTTGACCGTGAGCACCCGCGCCACCGCCTGGTGCCAGCCGGCATAGAGCGCGTCGCGGCGCGACGGCGTGAAGCTCGGGCGGAATTCCCGCTCGACCTGCCACAGGGCGGCGATTTCGTCGAGCGAACCATAGACCCCGGCGGCAAGCCCGGCAAGATAGGCGGCGCCGAGCGCCGTGGTCTCGGTGACTTTCGGCCGCGCCACCGGCACGTCCAGGATATCGGCCAGGAACTGCATCGCCCAATTGTTGGCGCTGAGCCCGCCATCGACCTTGAGCGCCTTGGGCGGGGCGGCGCCGTCGGCCACCATGGCGCCGAGCAGATCGCGGGTCTGATAGCAGCTCGCTTCGAGTGCCGCGCGCACGATCTCGCCGATGCCGGTGGCCCGCGTGAGGCCGAGGATGGCGCCGCGCGCCTCGGCATCCCAATAGGGCGCGCCGAGGCCGGTGAAGGCCGGCACGACATAGACGCCGCCGGTATCGGGCAGGTTTTCCGCGATCTGCTCGGATTCGCCCGCCGCCCCGATCAGCTTCAGCCCGTCGCGCAGCCACTGGATGCCGGCGCCGGCGACGAAGATCGAGCCTTCCAGCGCATAGGTGACGCGGCCCTTGAGGCGCCAGGCGACGGTGGAAAGCAGGCGGTGGCGCGAGGTCACCATGCGCTCGCCGGTATTGAGCAGCATGAAGCAGCCGGTGCCATAGGTGCTCTTGATGGTGCCGGGCGCAAAGGCGGCCTGGCCGAAGGCCGCCGCCTGCTGGTCGCCGGCGACGCCGCGGATCGGGATGGCGCGGCCGAACAGGCCGGGCTCGGTCATGCCGTAATCGGCGGCGCTGTCGCGCACGGCGGGAAGCAGGGCGGCGGGGATGTCGAACAGGCGCAGGAGATCCTCGTCCCAGGCCTGGCGGCGGATGTCGAAGAGCATGGTGCGGGCGGCGTTGGAGGCATCCGTCGCATGCACCCGCCCGCGGGTCAGGCGCCAGAGCAGGAACGTATCGATCGTGCCGAAAGCCAGCTCGCCGCGGCGGGCGCGGGCGCGCGAGCCCTCGACGTGATCGAGCAGCCAGGCGAGCTTGCTGGCCGAGAAATAGGGATCGATGACCAGGCCG
>CALCYJ010000172.1 GCA_937905845.1 uncultured Rhodospirillales bacterium | reverse complement strand
TTGGAACAGGAGCCTATAGCTATGCAACACTTGAGGCCGGCGCAGCCATTTCACCAGCCTAACCGTCCCGATATTATAGCCCAGATTGGCGAACCGGCGGGCCGGCCCCGGGCCGAGCAGGGCTTCTTCATCGACCGCGATCGCATCGCCGGCCACGAGTTCGAGCCGGCCGGGATAGGCTTGCGCGAGCGGGGCCAAGGCCGCAAGGCAGCGCGGATCGCGCTCCACCGCCACCACCCGCGCGGCGCCGCCAGCCAGCAGCGCCCGCGTCAGGCCGCCTGGACCCGGCCCCACTTCCAGCACGCTATGACCCTGAAGCGGTCCGGCGGCGCGCGCGATCCGCGCCGTGAGATTGAGATCGAGCAGGAAATTCTGCCCAAGCGCCCGCCGGGCGCTAAGCCCGTGGGCCGCGATCACCTCGCGCAGCGGCGGCAGCACCGGCAGTGGTGACAGTGGCGGCGGCACGCCGTCCTCAGCCACCGGCGGTCCCGCCCGCGGACCCGGCCCGGCGGTGCTGCGCGATGCGGGCGGCAAGGTGCAGGGCCGCGATCAGGCTTTGCGGGTTGGCCAGGCCCCGGCCGGCGATATCGAAGGCGGTGCCGTGATCGGGCGAGGTGCGCACGATGGGCAGGCCGAGCGTGACATTGACGCCGCAATCAAAGCCGATGGTCTTGAGCGGGATCAGCGCCTGATCGTGATACATGCACAGCGCGGCGTCATAGCGCCGACGCGCGGCGGCATGGAACATCGTGTCGGGGGAGAGCGGCCCCCGCACGTTCATGCCCTGGGCGCGCAGCCGGTCCAGCGCCGGGGTGATGATGTCGATTTCCTCGCGCCCCATGCTGCCACCCTCGCCGGCATGGGGATTGAGCCCCGCCACGGCGAGACGCGGCTGCGCGCAGCCGAAGTCGCGGCGGAGCGCGTCATGGAGGATGGTGGCGGTCGAGACGATGGCCTCGCTCGTGAGGCCGGCGATCGCCTCGCGCAGCCCCTGGTGCACCGTTACCGGCACCACCCTGAGGTCGGGGCAGGCCAGCAGCATCACCGGCTGCGCACCGCCCGACAGCGCCGCCAGATACTCGGTATGGCCCGGATGGCGGAAGCCGGCGCCATAGAGCGTTTCCTTGTGGATCGGATTGGTGACGAGGCCGCAGGCCTCGCCCGAGAGGCAGAGGGCGACGCCGCGCTCGATCGCCGCCAGCACCGATCCGGCGTTGGCGGCAGCCGGCCGTCCCGGCGAGACCGCGGCCGGCAGCGGGATCGGGAGCACCGGCAGCGCCGTGGCGAAGAGCGCCGCCGCCTCGCCGGGTATGGCAATCGTCCGGATCGGCACATCGAGCGCCATCTCGCGCGCAAGTCCGGCGAGGCGGGCCGGATCGTCGAGCAGGAAGAAGGGCGGCAGGTTTTCGTTGCGGCGCGCGATCCAGGCCTTGAGCGCGATCTCGCCGCCGATGCCGGCCGGCTCGCCCATGGTGAGGGCGAGCGGCGCAAGGGCGGAAAGGGTCGCGCTCGCCACCGCGCCTATCTCAGCTCGACCGTGGCGTCGCGCCTCAGATCGCGCAGGAGCCCGCGCGCCATCAGATCGATCTTCTGTTCCACCAGCCGCTGACGCACCTCGTCCGTACTCGGCAGCGCTGCCGGGCCCGCCGGCTTGGCCGTCGCCGGCGGCGGCGGCGCGGCGGCGATGGAGACCCCTGTGCGGGTGCAGACCATCAGCACATGGACGCCGTTGGAGGCCATAATGGGCGCGCTGACCTGGCTGAGGGGAAGGGTTGCCGCCGGCATCTGGAAGATCGCCGGCAGGCTCGACAGTTTGATGGTGCCGAGATCGCCCGAGCCCGACGCCGCCATCGTTCCCGCGATCCGGTCCATGTCCTGGCAGCTCTTGGCGCCGGCCGCCGCCTGGCGGGCCTCG
Organism: uncultured Rhodospirillales bacterium; assembly: GCA_937905845.1. Lineage (GTDB taxonomy): Bacteria > Pseudomonadota > Alphaproteobacteria > Ferrovibrionales > Ferrovibrionaceae > CALCYJ01. Next base: position 4,263 of record CALCYJ010000172.1, on the reverse strand, counting down.
GCGGCCAGGCGCTGGATTTCGGCCGGCGGCGTCTTCGGGCCGAAGGGGAGGAAGATCTGCGTCAGCCGCACGGTCGCATCCGGATCGGCGTGATAACTCGGCGGCAGGCTCGCCGATATCGGCGTCGGCGGCGGGGCGTTGGCGATGCGCCGGCGGTCGCGCACCTCGACGATATAGAAGCCGCCGAGCGTGCGGATCGGATCGGAGATGGTGTTCAGCGGCAGCGTGGCGATCACCTTGTCGACCGCTTCCGGCAGCGTACCGGGTTCCACCCAGCCGACATCGCCGCCGGTGGAGGCGCCGGGTCCCTGGCTGAACTGGCGGGCGACGCCGGCGAAATTGCCGCCGTTGCGGAGCTGCGTCGCAAGATCCGCCGCCTGCCGGCCGACCTTCGCCGCCTGGTCGGGCTGATCGAAGGTGAGCAGGATGAGCGAGAGCTGCGATTCGTTCTCGTTCATATGCGCCTTGATGCGGGCCAGCGCCGCCTGGACATCGGCGTCGGAAATATCGATCTTGGGCAGGAATTCCTTGCGCACCACCCGCGACCAGGCGATCTCGGTTGTGAGCTGATTGACGAGCGCGGTCCGATCGATGCCGCGCTGCTTCAGATATTGGGGCAGGGTACCGGCCGGCATGTGGTTCTGCTTCTCCAGGAAGCCGAAGGCGCGTTCGATGTCCTGGTCGCTGACGGTGATCTTGAGGCGCTTGGCTTCCTGCATCTCCAGCCGCCCGTCGATGAGCTGGCGCAGGATCTGGTCGTGCAGGCGCGCCTCGTTGGCGGGCGTATCGGGCTGCCCGGTGGCGCTCAACGCCAGCTTGAGACGTTCGTGCACGTCATAGGCCGAGATGACGTCGTCGTTGACGATGGCGGCGATATGCATCACCTCGTCCGCCTGCGCCGGCCGGATCGTCAGGGCGCCAAGGGTCAGGGCGAGCACCAGAAGAAGGACTCTCATCGGTTACCATTCGTCATTGCATAGGCCGGGATTGCGGCCGGCAGGATTCCGGGCGGGCACGGGACAGTTCGGGCCAGCTCGCGCTGATCGAGCCAGCCCGCATTGGCCGAGCCAGCCCGGTCGGAGGTGCCGCGGCCGCTGGAAGCGCCGCACCCCTGACCGGTGGCCGGCGGTACAGTAAGGCTTTCCGGCCGGTGATAAAAGCCCCAGGGGCCCAGGGATGGCGTCGGCGCCCGGGTCTGCGATACTATCAGCCGAGATTCTTCAATCTGAAGGAGATTTTGAAGGAGGTCGACGGCCGGACGTCCTGAATCTCGATATTGTTCTGGTTGAAGCTGAAGATGATATCGAAACATTCGTCGATATAGTGCAGGGCAAGGGAGGTATTCACCTCGCCCTCGGGTTCGATCTGGTCCTGCACGTAACCGCCCGAGATCTGCCAGTGACGGCTAAGCTGCATGGTCGTATAGATGCCGTATTCATGGGTCGGTCCCAGGTCTTCGGCGGCGATATTGCTGGCAAGCTGGCTATAGAGCAGGGAAACCCGGAAGAAAGACGGGCCCATCGTCGCGGTGATTTCGTTATCGGCCGGAGAGAGAGTGCTGTAGTTCAGGCGGAAATTGTCGGTGGCCTCGAAAAGCGGCGAGGGCGCGATGGTGAGGTGGCCGACGAAATCGGAGAATTTATTTTGCAGGCCGCTCTCGATCGGCAGGCTCGAATCGGTCCGCGTGCGGATGCTTTCGCCGAACAGGAAATCGGTGTAGCCGCCGCTTAAGCCATAGGCCGCGGCATGCAGGCCATAGGCGACGCGGGGCCCGGATTCATAGCGGTCGAGACCGGGGAAGCGGTCGTAGGCGAAGAGATTGGCGTCGGTCAGTTCGAAATCGCGGCTGTCCTCGTCCGGGATCAGGGTGTTGTTGCCGCCATAGGGTGAGGCGACGGCCATGACGATCGGTTCGACCAATTCCTGAATCGAGCCCTGCGAGCGCACGAACGGATAGCGCCAGGTGAGGGCTACGAGCGGCAGCGGCCGGACATAATTGCCGCTCGGGCTGATGTCGCCGAACTGGTCGCTGCCGCCGGTGACCGAATAGTAGTCGCCCCGCATCTCGGCGTGGAGCGAATAAGTGTCGCCCGCCGGCGCGATGTAATTGTTGGTCCAGCCGAACGTGGTCGAAAGCCGCCTGGTATCGGTGCCTTCGGTGCGGAAAATCGAAAGCGCACTGGAATCGACGGTGTAATAGCCGCCCAGCGCCGAGGGCTGGCCGACATAATGATAATCGATCGACGGCAGGACATAGGGCGTGAGCCGGTTCTGGTCCCCGGTCAGCAGCCCCTGGAACGCATATGACGAAACGTTGAAATAGGAACGGTCGTGGAAATTCTCGATGAAGGCGTCGGAGGTAAGCTGATCTTCGGTCGAAATCCGATAGAGCAGCATGTAGGTCTGGTCGGTGGCGCGCTGCACATCGAAGCCCCAGCGCCAGCCGTCATCGAGATTGAAGCGGCCGGCGCCCTCGATCTCGCCGCGGATCTTGTCGGGGCCGCTCGCCGTGGCATTGGTGACATCGGCGATGGGGACATCCGATTGGGTGATGCTGCCGCCCAGGCGGAACTGCCCGTCGTCGGTGCGCTGGCGATAGAGCGCGTTGAGCACCGGGCCGCGGCTGCTGGTATATTCGGGCGTGACGGTAACATCGGCGCTCGGGCTGACGACATAGTAATAGGGGATCGACGTGACGATCCCGAGCGTGGAATCGTGGCCGATCGAGGGCACGAGGAAACCGCTCGCCCGCTTGATCGTCGGGTCGTAATGGGAAAAATAGGGCGTATAGAGCACCGGGATGCCATAGGCATCGAGCACGGCGTTCTTGTATTCGATCAGATGGGTGGTCTCGTCGTGGATCACCTGGGTGGCGCGAAGCTGCCAGAGCGGCGCCTTGGTCTTGTCGTCGACGCAGAGATCGCAGGGTGAATAGATGGCGTCGGTGATCACCGTCTTGTTACCATCGGTGCGGATCGCATTCGCGCCCGCCGCCCGGGAATTATCGACCAGAAGCGCGCCGACGCCGCGGATGAACCCGTCATGGAGCTGGTCGGTCAGTTCCATGTAATCGCCGAACAGCACATTGCCGGTGGGTTCGGTCAAGCTGACATGGCCGGTTGCCTCCACCGTGTCGGTGCGCTGGTTGTAGACCACGATGTCGGCATGAAGCACCTGTCCCGCCTGGCTCATCTCGACATGGCCGCGGGCGGTGGCGATCTGCTGGTCGCGGTCATAAATGACCTCGTCGGCGCGCAGCAGCACCGGGGCTTTGGTGTTGAGCTTGTGCAGGGGCCCGGTGCTGTTCGCCGCGACCGCCGGCAGCGGACGCAGGATCAGCGCCAGGGCGAGGCCGATGGCGGTACCGGCCGCCAGACGCGGCAGCATCCCCACCATGTGGTTCGCGCCCGCCGTGCGGGTCGCCCCCGCCGCGCGGGTCGCAACCGCCGCGCCGGGCGTGCTCCAGGCGGGGTTTTCCCTTCCTCGTTGCCGCTGGGGTCTGGCCAAGAGCTAGCCATCCTCGAGGTAAAGCAGGGTGGTAACCCCGAGAAGCGCGCAGACCCCCGCCGGCGTCCAGGCCGCCATGATCACCGGGATGGTGCCGGCGATGCCGAGGGCCGCCACCACGTCGGACATGAAATAAAGCACGAAGCCGGTCATGACGCCGCCCGCCAGCATATAGCCGGTGCCGCCGCGGCGTGTCAGGCGCAGAGAGAAAGTCGCGGCGATCAGCACCATGGCAATCAGCAGCAGCGGCGTCGACAGGACCGATTGCCAGTGCAGCCGGTGGCGCACCGCCGAGAAGCCGGCCGCCTGCAGATTGGCGATGAAGGTCGGCAATTGCCAGAAGGAGAGCGAATCGGGCGAGGCGAAACTGTCTTGAATTTGCGCCAGGGTGAGCGAGGTCGGCATGCGGTAATTGGCGACGAATCGCGCCGGGCGGTTGGGGCCGGTGATGAGGGCGTCCTTGATCTGCCAATAGCCGGGTTCGAGCCGGGCGTCGGCGGCGTCGATACGGCCGGTGAAACGGTCGACGCCGGCATAGAGGAAGATGGTGACATCGCCAAGCTCGGTGCCCTGGCGCGAGACGCGGAGCGCATGGACGACCGACTGGCCGCTCGGGTCCGCCTGGCGCAGCCAGAGCCCGGAATCGGAGACCGCGAGCAGGCTGCTCTGACCGTGGAAATAGCGCGCTTCGAGCCGGTCGTAGCGGCTGACCATGGCGGCGGCGACGGGGTTGAAGAGCGTGACGTCGAGCGTTCC
>CALCYJ010000171.1 GCA_937905845.1 uncultured Rhodospirillales bacterium | reverse complement strand
CCAAGGTGAAGCGCGGCGGCGTCAAGAAGCTCCGCAGCATCCGCCCGAACGACGATTAGGCCGCAGCCGCCAGCGTCTCGAGTGGGATGACGGTGGCGCCGGTCTCGGCGACGAATTCGGCATCGTGCGACGCGAACAGGATCACGTCGTGCGCGGCATCCGCGCCAATCCGCGCGATCAGCGCCGCGCGAGCCGCGGCGTCGAGTGCGTTGCTCGGCTCGTCGAGCAGGATGACGCGCGGCCGCCCGATCCAGCCGGCCGCAAGCAGCAGCTTCTTCTGCGTGCCGAGCGAGATCGCGTCGAACCGCGCGCCCAGATGCGCAGCGAGCCCGAACGCGGTCACCAGCTCGTCGACCAGCGGATCGGGGCCGGCGCGCCTGGCAGTGCTCACCAGGTGGAGCAGCTCGGCGCCGGTCATGAACGGATAGGCCGGGCTCTCGTCCGGCACATAGGACAGCCGCCGCCGCGCCGCGATCGGGTCCCGCACCAGATCGTGCCCGTCGATGCTCACGCGTCCTGCGCTCGGCCGCTGCGCGCCGCTCAACAGCCGCAGCAGCGTCGATTTGCCGGTGCCGTTGCGGCCGGTGAGGGCATAGGTGCCGGCATCGAGACTGAGATCGAGGCCGGCGAAGATCGTGCGGCCGTCATAGGCGGCGGCAAGAGTGCGGGCGGCGAGCAGCGTCATTTGAGCACCATGGCGATGGCGCTGCCGGCCCAGCCGGCAGCGATGAGGGCGGCGAGCATGGCGCCGAGCTGCCCGCCGCGCAGCATCGGCAGGCGGAGGACCGCCAGCAGCCCGGCGTAGGCCACCGCAAGCAGGCCGAAGGCGACGAGGCTGCCCGGATCGAAGGCGCCGAACCACTCGGCCAGCATCAGGTCCGCCAGCGAGCCGAGGCACAGCCCCGTCCCCACGTCGCGCGTCATAAGGGAACGTGGCGACACCGGCAGCGTCGCGAGGAACGCGCGGATCGGTGCATGCGCCTCGCGCAGCAGGCGGTAGAAATCGGCCAGCACGAAGCCGCTCAGGGCCAGCGCGCCGATCGCCACCGGCAGGGCACGGCCGTCGAAGTGGAACGCCGTCGCAATCGCGGCGCCGGCAGCGGCCGCCGCGAGCGCCACGAGATAGCGGCCGCCATTGGTCACCGGCCGCTCCGCCAGCACCTGCAGGTTGGTCCGCAGCAGCGCCGGCAGCGGCAGCGCACGGACCGCCCGCCGAGGATCGGGCAGCGTCAGACGCAGCATCACGAGCTGCATCGCGAGCACGGCAAACAGCAGGCCCATCAGTCCGGGCAGAGTGCCCATGCCGCCGATCGCCGCCGCAAGCACCAGCTCGAGCACGAGCAGGGCGTCCGCCAGCAGCAGCACAGTCGCATCGAGCAGCAGCCGCGCCGGCCCCGGGATCGGCAACGTCGCCGCATAGCCACGCATCCCGCCGCCACGGAGCACCGCCCGCTGCGGCAGGACGTACAGCATCGCGGCCGCCAGCAGCGTCGCCACCCCAACCGCATTCGGGCTTCGCACCAGCCCGGCCAGCATCGCCGCCGGCAGCATCAGGATCGTCGTCGCCTGCCCGACCACCAGCAGGCCGAGGATCAGCATGCCCTGCCACTGCCGCAGCATGGCGCGCCCGCCAGCCTCGGCATAGTGGCGGAGGCGCATCGGCGCCGCCGCGAGATAGAGACTGAGCATGGCTCCCCCGCTGCTGGCGTCCGATGTAGGAACGTCCGCGCGGCGCGGCAAGCCTCAGGCGATCAGGCCGTCCACCGGCTTCACCCCGACGGAGTCGGGGAACACCTTGCCGGTGAGGTCGGCCTCGCTGATCCCCAGATGATCCCGCAGCGCGCCCTTCAGCACGCCGCGCAGGTCGAGCGAGGGGAACAGGTCGCGATCCTCGTAGAGCTGGTTCGGCTTGAGGCCGGGCCAGTCTGCGAGGACGCGTCCACCCTTCACGGCCCCACCGAGCAGGAACGCGGTGGTTGCTGTGCCGTGATCGGTTCCTTCATTGCCGTTGATCGCCGCGGTGCGCCCGAACTCGGTCATCACCACGACCACGGTGTCTTTCCATACCGGCGCCATGGTGGTGGCGAGTGAATCGAGCGCCCCGTCGAGCGCGGCAAGCAGGCCCGCGAGTCGACCCTCGCCCGCGCCTTCATTGGTATGCGTATCCCAGCCGTCGTAACTCAACGCCGCCAGCCGCGGCCCGCCCTCGTCGACCAGCAGCTTGCCGGCTCCGGCCGCCAGCGCGCGGAACGAGGCGGCGAGCCCGCCGCCCTTCTGGGCGTCCATGGCCCCCGCGAGCTTGTCGGTGGACAATCCGGCGCTCAGCACTTTCGCGAACTCCGGATCGACGGTGGAGTAGAGGTCGATCAGCCGCGTCGCCGTGTCGGCGCTCGCGACCTTGAGCTCCGGCGGCGTCCAGGTGAGGGTCGGGGCGTCGCCGCGCAGGATCAGCGGCACCGTCGGCATCGCCGCGAGTCCGCTGACCGGCGCGACCCGGTCGCCGGCCGGGATCACCATGGCGGTGCGATTGAGCCAGCCGGTCTTGCTCATCCGCGGCCCGGTCTCGCCGCTTTCGAGCACGTCCTGCCCGTCGAAATGCGAGCGGTCGCGATAGCCGGTCGCCACCGCGTGCACCAAGAGTGCATCGCCGTTCTTGTAGTGCTGGTGCAGCAGCGGCATCGACGCGTTGAGCGCGAAGAAGCCGTCGAGCGGCAGCGTATCGCCATAGCTGCCGGTGCCGATCGCGAGGTCGCCGCGCAGCGCGGGAAAGTCCGGATCGCCCACCGGCGGCACCACCGCGAGGCCGTCCATCGCGCCGCGCAGGATCACCGCGACGAAGCGCGGGTCGCGCCCCTGTGCGGCGTAGCTCGCCCTGGGCAGGCTGGCCCAGGCGACGAACGCCCCCGCTCCCGCGAGGAAGACGCGGCGCGACGGGCAGAGCATGGCATCGGTGACGGGGCTGGCCATCGTCATCTCCTCTGGAATTCGGGGGACATCAGCAGGATCGTGAGGCCCTGCACGGGACCTTCGGCCCGCGCGATCGCCTCGCGCGTCGCCGGCGACTGCGCATCGCCGAGCACGGCGTCGGCCACTTCGCGCGCGTCGGCGCTCGAATCCGCCTGCTGCGCAAAGCTCTGTGCAATATCGAGCCGGTTGGCCATCGCATCGGGCGCGAGCCAGGTCGCCGCGTCGTCGTGATAGCCCTCGGGCGAGGGCGGATCGAAGATCGGCTGCCCCAGCGTATTGAGGTCCTTCATCAGCATCGCGGGCTTCGGCGTCACCGCCAGTGCCCGGCAGGCCGAGAGCACGTATTCCTGCGGCAGCCGCAGCTTCTGCATCGGTGCGGTCCAGGCGGCGTCGGCCGAGACCAGTGCCGTCGCGACCGCGCCGAGGTCGCCCTGCGTGTCCATGAAGGTCTTGCTCAGCAGCGCCACGAGGTCGTCGGGCGGCGTGTCGGCGACGAACGCGCGGACCAGCTTGGTGGCAATATGCTTCGCCGTCGCCGGGTGTGCCGCGAGCATCGCCAGCACCGCATCACCCTGCTGCACCCCCGGCTGGTTGTAGACGTGGCCGAGCACCGTCTGCGGCCCGGGTTCGTGCGCGTTGGCGTTGAAGAAGAAGCGGGCGAAGCGCTCCGGTTGCTTCTGGTTCTGCCCGAACGTCCAGCCGGTCAGCACCTTGGCGAAGCTGGTGACGTCCGCCTGTGTGTAGCCAGCCTGCACGCCGATGGTGTGAAGCTCCATCAGCTCGCGCGCATGGTTCTCGTTGAGCCCCTTGTGCTGCCGCAGGCCGGCCTTGGAGTCCGGGCCGATCGAGGTGGCGTTGTTGAGGTACGCCAGCATCGCCGGATGCTGCGTCACCGAGAACAAGAGGTCGTGGAACGAGCCGAACGCATGCTGCCGGATCGCCTCGCGGTCGAACGGCCCGACGGTCCAGCGCACCAGTTGCCCGGTCGCGGCCTCGATGGCGAAGTGATTGGTCCAGAACATCGCCCAGCGCTCGGCAAATCCGGTCTGCGCATTGGCCGCGTGGTCGAGCCGCGCCGCCAGCTCGTCGCTCAGCGGATTGCCCGGCTTTTGGCCGTCGGGAAGCGTCACCGCGATCTTTGCTTTCTTGCCCCGGCCCTTGCCGGCGGCCGGCATCATCGTATCGCCGCCGTCCACCGCCGCGGACGTGCCATCGCCCATCGCCATGTCGGGTGCACGCGACGCCGAAGCGTCGGGGGCAGGGGACGATGCCGAGGCGGCGCCCTGCGCATTCTGCTTCGCCGCCTTCCGCTGCATCTGGATGTCGCGGACATCGGTGATCGCGGTGATGGTGTCGGGCAGCGCGCTGTCATCGATCAGCAGCGCTCCCGGATTGATCTCGGCGAGCAGGGCACCGCGCGGATCCGACGCTATGGCCTTGAGGTCACCCGGACGGGCACCCAGACCGAACCGTTGCAGCGCGATGAAACTCTCCGGTGGAGATACAGCCATGGTCGGCTCCCGGACTCGAAACGTCGCAACATCCCGATGAGGCGCCGACAAGCCGTCCGGAATGCGGCCGAAGCGGAGCCGAAGTGTGGCAAGTCTGCGGCGAGATGGTCCAAAGCATTACGGCGCCGACAGAAATTGGAAAGGTTGAATGCGGCGGCGGCGTGGACTGCGCCGGGGCCGGACCGTGACGGGACCTGCTTTTGCCCTTGCGCGCCGGGCGCTTGCGGCGAATATCCACACCATGAGCCACGACCATTCGCATCACGATCATGCGCCCGCCCACGGGCATGTGCACGGGCGCGACCACGCCCACGCTCACGGACATGTGCACGCCCCGGCCCATCACGGCCCGGCCTTCGCGGTCGGCATCGCCCTCAATGTCGGCTTCGTCGTTGCCGAGGCGATCTTCGGCTGGCTCGGCAATTCGGTGGCGCTGCTCGCCGATGCCGGCCACAATCTCTCCGACGTGCTCGGGCTGCTGATCGCGTGGCTGGCGCTGCTGCTTGCCGCCCGCCGTCCGAGTACGCGCTTCACCTATGGCCTGGGCGGCAGCTCGATCGTTGCGGCGCTGTTCAATGCCGTCCTGCTGCTCGTCGCGGTCGGCGCCGTGGCGTGGGAAGCGATCCTGCGCCTGATGCACCCCGAGCCCTCTGCCGGCCTCACGGTGATCGTCGTCGCCGCTGCCGGGATCGTGGTCAACGGCGTCACCGCCTGGCTCTTCTCGCGCGGCCAGCAGGACGACCTCAATATCCGCGGCGCCTTCCTCCATATGCTGAGCGACGCCGCCGTGTCCGCCGCCGTCGTCGTCGCCGGTGTGCTGATGCTGTGGACCGGCTGGCTCTGGCTGGACCCGGTCGCGAGCCTGCTGGTCTCCGCCGTCATCGTCTGGACCACCTGGTCGCTGCTGCGGCAGTCGCTCGCCATGTCCGTCGACGCCGTGCCCGAAACCATCGATCCCGTCGCGGTGCGCGATTATCTCTGCGCCTGCGCCGGCGTCGACAGCATCCACGATCTCCACATCTGGCCGATGAGCACCACCGGCGTCGCGCTCACCGCGCACCTGGTGATGACCGCCGGCCACCCCGGCGACGCCTTCCTGCGCCAGGTCGCCGAGGGCCTCGAGCACCGCTTCCGCATCGACCACGCGACGCTGCAGGTCGAGACCGATCCGCACAATGCCTGCGAGCTGGCGCCGGACGAGGTGGTTTAGTCAGAACGCCTTTGGAAGGCCGGCCTGCCTCAGGATCGCGTTGGCCGTGTGACGGCTGGGAATACCGATCGGAACAGCGAAGTTCTGGTTGGTGATCGGACTGTGCCAGACCTCATGGCTACCCTTGCCGTGCCGGACCATCGTGCAACCAGCGGCCTTGAGAAGGTCGCGCAGCGGCCGGTCGAACTGCGGCGCCATCTATGCTGCCGCTGCAGGCTCGGCCTCGCGCAATGCAGTGATCTGCAGGAACAGCGACGCCGGGTCGAGGTCCGGGTGGTTGTCGGGCAGCAGATCGAGCGCCATCGCCGAAATCCTGGCGAGCAACTCATCCAGCGTGGCGGCATCGGCCGCGGCAGGGATGTCGTCGCAATGGCCGGTCCAGACCGATGCTTCGGCGTCCCAGGTCGCGGAAATTGTGAAAATCACCGGCTTTTGCATCGCACACCCATCTTCTGCGTCACGCCTATCATGTGGAGGGGAGTTGAGCAAAATCGAGCCGCCCTTAACCCAGAACAAATGATGCACTAAGGTGCGCCGGACACCATCCGGAATCACCATGCATCTGCTCCTCGTCGATGGCTCGGGCTATGTCTTCCGCGCCTTCCATGCCCTGCCGCAACTGACCCGCAAGACCGACGGCCTGCCCGTCGGATGCGTCGCCGGCTTCTGCAACATGCTGTGGAAGCTGCAGGAGGACCTGAAGGGCGACGATGCGCCGACCCACATGGCGGTGGTGTTCGACCATTCGGCCAAGACCTTCCGCAACGACATCTACCCCGAATACAAGACGCACCGGCCGCCGCCGCCCGAGGAGCTGGTGCCGCAGTTCCCGCTGACGCGCACCGCCACCCGCGCCTACGGCATCCCCTCGATCGAGATGGAAGGCTGGGAGGCCGACGACATCATCGCGACTTACGCCTGCATGGCGCGCGATGCCGGCGGCAAGGTGACGATCGTCTCCTCCGACAAGGATCTGATGCAGCTCGTCGAGCCCAATGGCTCGATCCGCCTGCTCGACACCATCCCGCGCGCCGGCCAGCCGCCGCTGCGCTGGATCGGCATGGACGAGGTGCAGGACAAGTTCGGCGTCACCCCCGACAAGGTGGTCGACGTGCAGGCGCTCTGCGGCGACGCCGTCGACAACGTGCCGGGCGTGCCGGGCATCGGCGTCAAGACCGCCGCCGAGCTGATCAACACCTTCGGCGACATCGAGACGCTGCTGGCGAGCACCGCGCAGATCAAGCAGCCCAAGCGCCGCCAGGCGCTCGAGGACAATGCCGAGCTGGCGCGCATCAGCAAGCGCCTCGTGACGCTGTCGCGCCAGGTGCCGGTGGCCTTGCCGCTGGACCGGCTCGAGCGCACCGCGGTCGAGCCCGGCAAGCTCTTCCCGTTCCTCAGGGCCATGGAGTTCTTCGCCATCGCCAAGCGGCTGGGCGGCATCCTCGAGGTCAACCCCGAGGACTGGGAGCCCGATCCGGAGCTCGCCGCCAAGCTGCCCGAGCCGGTCGGCTTCGACAA
>CALCYJ010000170.1 GCA_937905845.1 uncultured Rhodospirillales bacterium | reverse complement strand
GGAAACTCTTCCCAAATACCCGCATCACATGATCGACGCCTTCAGCGGTTACAGATCGAAGGTCGTCTTCGAAATACCGGCCTTTATTATACCAATTGGTAATAATCTCGAATGACGGAAAATATTCAACGAAGTCCATCTCCCGGACAACGTCATCACCCGCCGCGCGCAAGGCGGATTTGCTATAGGTCGTCGCAACAACCGCATTTTTGTTTTCAAAAGTTGCCACCAGGGGCACCGGCGAAACGGTGAGAAGAAGCTTCACGGAGCGATTGACGAGTCTGATCCGGGAGCAGAATTCCGACAGGTCGTCAGCGATATCCGCGACCCTTAGATTGACGAACTCGTAGTCCTCTTGGTCCAGCCCCTGTGCCACCACGCCTGGCGCGACGGGGAACACCGTACCGTCCGCTTTCGCTCGCCACGCCTCCGTCAGACCAACCGTGAAGATGAGAATATCGCTCTCTTCGAACATCCGTCGAACCGCCTCAAGATGTGGCGTGCGCGCCAGGGCGACCTGCTCGGGTGTTTCGAACCCGGCCGGCGGAATTTGCGGCCGGAAGGGATCGATATAGCGCCCGTCATCCCGCTGCCATGCGGTGTCGTTGGGGATGCGGCGGCCATAGGCTCGCTCGAAGAGTTGGAGAAGCTGGCGAGCGGTGTAGATGTTACCGAACTGCGCGCTATACTGGCCGGCCGCATCAGCCCCCTCGGGGTCGGAGGCCGATGTATTCGGTGCCTCCTCCGTCACGAGATAATTGTAGCCCTGCGAAATGAGGGCATTGGCGATGTGCTGAGCAAAGCAGCTTCCGCAAGATGCGATTTTTTGCTGGCGTTCGATTTTGAATTTCGGCGATACCACGGGATCAAAATCGCCCGCAACCGATGCGGAAACGGCGTTACGCCAGAATTGATAGGTGGGCAGATCCGAGTATGGCGTCTTGCGTGATTTTGTCTTCTTCGCGGGAACCGGCAAATTGGCGAAGGATTCCTCCATATGAGGCGGTAGCTTCATATGCTCACGAGGATAGAGGTCATAGAATTTGTAGGAGCGCTTGATGAATTCTTCGAGATCGATGACTTCCGCCGGCCGGTTCTGCTCGCACATATTCTTCGGTAATTTGAACTCGTAGCGCCCGTGAATGCCGAGCTTATGAGCCAAGCCGGGATAGACCGGCCACGACGCCCAATTCAAAACCCAGTCCTGCAAAAAGCGCTCCGGTTCCTCGAACATGACCGGTATGCCGCAGGATTCGAGAAGGGCCCGAGCGATCTGAGCCTCAACAAATAATTTTGGATGGCTGGGGGAATGCATGAAGCAGCCGCCAGACTTCCAGGACGGGAGCATCCTGACAAGATCGAGCGAACATTTTTCGCCCTCTGATGCGACCATTTCGTCCGAGACGGCCAGATGATCGAAATACCCAAGATGATCGTAGATCGGTTCGCAAAATAGATCTTTCGCAGCGCTTGGCGAGAGCCCCTTTAACCATGCGTATACGACAATGGCCGAGCTATAATCCCCAAGGGCCGACTGATAGGCGCCACCTTCCGGTCGATATATGAAGTAGAGATCCGGATGGTATCCGGAATAATAAATATTTGGCCACCAACGAATCCGATCCGAGAATCGTTTCGCTAAAATATCGTTCTCGTAGGGTATTTCACTTTGTGATGTTTGCAGGAATATGAGATCGCTATCGCTTATATCGGCAGGAAGTGCAGTGGCATAATCGACGACGGTTCCGGAAATATCTGCCAATGGCGCCATGATTTGCATGCAAGCTGTCAAGTTGTTCGTCTGGCAGTTTCCGATGACCGATATTTTCATCGATATGCTTTCTCTGAACCATAAAGACGGACCAACAAATCCGGTTAGCCTGCGTTATTCACCGGACGGGGTGAGAAGGGGGCGGATGCGGGATTAAGTCATTGGGTTCGTGTGTGACTGGGTTGCTGAAGCCGGATCAACACGGATCGACGGAATTCGCACCCTCCATCGCTGATCGTACGGGGATTCTTCCGGGCTTTCCAGCGCTACTGTCGACGTCCTGCTTCTTGTTTTCTTGCGTCTTGTGGATTGGTGTCCCTTCATGGAGACTTGGGGACCAGGGCGCCGCCGTCCGTGCGCCACAGGTCAAGTTTTGTCGAGGGCGATGATGCGGGTACTTTATTTCAGCGATGTGCATATCGAGATCCGGGAGAGTGGCGGGCAGCGCCCCTGGAGCGGCATTCTTCCGCTCGGTTTCGGACCCGACCTGTCTCGATTTGCCGGGGCGGCGGATCTCCTGGTGCTTGCCGGCGATATCGGCAGGATCCACTCACGCCGGAACGTGTCTCCGCTCGCCTATGCCGAGCAGGCGGGGAGCTTTCTCGGCTGCCCGGTGATCCTTGTGCCGGGCAATCACGAATATTACCGCGGCTCGTTCGATGAGGATCGCGCCGCCCTGCTGGAGGCGGCGATCCCGGGGGTGAGCGTGCTGGATCGCGGCGAGGCGCTGGTGCCGCGGGAAGGCGGCGTGCTGCGGGTTCTGGGCGCGACCTTGTGGACGGACTATGCCGTCATCGGGACCAGCGAGCAGGTGATGGCCGAGGCCGAACGCCAGCTCCCCGATCATCGCCTCATTCGCCGGCACGGCGGTGCCGCACCCTTTCTGCCATCCGACGCGCTGGCCGAGCATCGTCTCTCGCGGGCCTGGCTCGCGGGCAAGCTGACGGCGCCGCAGGATGGTCCGACGCTTATCGTCACGCATCACGTGCCGCACTCGACCGCCTGCCACCCGCGCCATGGGATGAGCGCGCTATCGCCGGCCTTTTGCTCGGATTGCGACGATCTCCTCCAGGCCGCAAGGCCGGCCGGTGTGGCGGCGTGGATTTTCGGCCATCACCACTGGAGCCAGGAGGTCACGGTGCAGGGTTTGCGCCTGGTTTCGGCGCAACCGGGATACCCGGGAGAAGAGACGGGATGGACGGGACCGGGATACCTTGAGATCTAGCGCTTATTCTTGCGACAAAGCGCGTTCTGGCGACAAAGTGCCAGAACTTTTCGGTAAATTCACGTCATATCAATAGCTTAATGGGATGTACCCCAGGGCACGCCCAGTGTCGGCGTCTCGTCCCATGCCGCTTCGCCGATCGTCTTGACGACACCCGCCTCGGTCGCGTCGTAACCCGGGATGCCGCTCACGAGCGCGCGGAACGTGTCGCTTTTCAGGACATCGAGCAGGTCGGAGATGTTTTTCTGCTCGAGCGCCTCCTTCTTGATGAGAAGATAGTAATCCTCGGTGAACATCGGGATGAACGCCAGCCGCAGCTTCTTCGCGGCAGCTTCGATGCCGAATCCGACATCGGCCATGCCGCTGGCGACGGCGGCGGCAACGGCCAGATGGGTGAATTCCTCGGAATAGAAGCCGGTGATTTCGCCGCGGTCGATGCCCTGGTCCCGCAGCATCTTCTCCATCGCGAGCCGCGTTGCCGAGCCGCGCTGCCGGTTGATGAAGCGGGCTTTCGTGGCCACGATGTCTTGCAGGCTGCCGATGCCCATCGGATTGTCCGGCAAGGTCATGAGGCCCTGGCGACGCTTGACGAAATGGATGAGGCGTTGCAGGCGCGGCTTGAGCCACGGCTGATAGGTGGGCAGGAGTTCGCTGCCGAAACTGCCTTCGGGGATGTGGAACCCGGCCATCTCGCAACGCGCCTTGCACAAGGCGACGACGCTGTCGAGGCTGCCGGCGAAGCGGACGTCGAGCTTCGGGCCCGGGCGGGTGCGCAGCAGATCGCGCAGCTCGGCCAGCAGGAGATCGTGGCTGGCGTAAAGGCATATGGTCGGCTGCGGCTCGTCCAGCATGCCGCTCAGCTGCTGCTCCATTTCGGAAACGGCGCTTTCAAGATGCGGCGACAGCCGGGCCTCGATCCGCTCCCGCAGCCACAGGAGCCGCTCGCCCAGCGGCGTCAGACGGGTTCCCCGCCCTTGTTCCTTGGTCACCAGCGGCTGGCCGACGGCGCCCGACCATTTCGTGATCAGCCCCCAAGCCTGCCGGTAGGGCATTCCCACCTGGGCCGTGGCGGCCGTCAGCTTGCCGGTCTCCCGGATCGCTTCCAGCAGGGCGAAAAGCGCCGGATCGATCGGTTGGCGCGCGTCGGCACCGGCGCTCCACACCAGATCTAGATGCAGTACGGTATGATTTCTCGACATATGTTGAACGCCGCATATTGCGACGAAGCTGTGGAAGTGTATTTTTATTAACGGGAAAGCGCAAGCGGTGTCCACGAAGTTATGTCGAATATCGCTTATATTTACCAGTGGCTATGGGGCGATCGAGGGCGATAACACACGTGGCAGGAAACGATTGGGCAGGAAGCGACTGGAATGCCGAACGGGCGGCCGCTCGCATCGAGGCGCTACGGGACCAGCCGGGCGCGCTGCTCCCCATTCTGCACGCGCTGCAGGAGGAGTTCGGCTATATCGACCGCGCCGCGGTGCCGCTGATCGCTGCGGCGCTCAATCTGTCGCGCGCCGAGGTTCATGGCGTCATCAGCTTCTATCACGATTTTCGCGAACATCCGCCCGGTACGCATGTGCTGAAGCTCTGCCGGGCCGAAGCCTGCCAGTCGATGGGCGCCGACGCGCTCGGGGCGAAAGCGCGCGAGCGGCTGCGGGTCGGTTGGGGCGAGACCAGCGCCGATGGGCGCGTGACCTTGGAGCCGGTCTTCTGCCTCGGCCTCTGCGCCTGTGCGCCGGCGGCGATGATCGACGGCAAAGTCGTCGGCGGCCTTAACGAGAAAAGTCTCGGCGTGCTTCTCGACAAGGCGGTGCGGTCATGACGAAGGCACGCCTCTTCCTGCCGCGCGACGCTGGCGCCCTGGCGCTCGGCGCCGACGAGGTCGAAGGGGCGCTGGTCGCGGCGCAACGGCGCCGGGGGCTCGAAATCGAGATCATCCGCACCGGCTCGCGGGGTCTCTATTGGCTGGAGCCGATGATCGAAGTGGCGACGCCGCAGGGCCGCATCGCCTATGGTCCCGTTCATGCCGGGGAGGTCGAATCCCTGTTCGACGCCGGCCTGCTCGACGGCGGGGCGCATCCCTTGCGCCTCGGCCGGCCGGAGGAGATCCCGTTCCTGAAGCGGCAGACGCGCCTTGTCTTCGCGCGCTGCGGCATTGTCGATCCGCTGTCGTCGGCGGACTTCCGCGCGCAGGGCGGCTGGCGCGGGCTGGAGCGCGCGATCGCAATCGGCCCGGCGGCGACCATCGAGGAAGTGGTCGCATCCGGCCTGCGCGGCCGCGGCGGCGCCGGATTCCCGACCGGCATCAAATGGCGGACGGCGGCGCAAGCGAAGGCACCGCAGAAATACGTGGTCTGCAATGCCGACGAAGGCGATTCGGGTACGTTCGCCGACCGGATGATCATGGAGGGCGATCCCTTCGTCCTGATCGAGGGCATGACCATCGCCGGCATCGCCGTCGGCGCGACCAAGGGCTATGTCTATATCCGTTCCGAATATCCCCATGCGATCCAGACGCTGCGCCGCGCCATCGAGATGGCGCGCGACGAGCGCGCTCTGGGTGCGAGCATTCTCGGCTCGCCCTATGCCTTCGATCTCGAGATCAGGATCGGCGCCGGCGCCTATGTCTGCGGCGAGGAGACGTCGCTGCTCGACAGTCTCGAAGGCAAGCGCGGGCAGGTGCGGGCCAAGCCGCCGCTGCCTGCGCACAAGGGCCTTTTCGGTGTGCCGACGGTGATCAATAACGTGATCTCGCTGGCCTCGGTGCCGTGGATCCTAAGCGAAGGCGCGCCGGCCTATGTCGATTTCGGCATCGGCCGCTCGCGCGGGACGATGCCGATCCAGCTCGCCGGCAATCTCAAGCACCGCGGCTTGTTCGAGGCGGCGTTCGGCCTGACCTTGGGCGAGCTGGTCGATGATATCGCCGGCGGCACCGCAACCGGTCGCCCGATCCGCGCGGTGCAGGTCGGCGGCCCGCTCGGCGCCTATTTCCCGCGCGCGCTGTTCGACACGCCGTTCGATTACGAGGCCTTCACCGCGAAGAACGGCCTGATCGGCCATGGCGGCATCGTCGCGTTCGACGACACGGTGGACATGGCGCAGCAGGCGCGCTTCGCCATGGAATTCTGCGCCATCGAATCCTGCGGCAAATGCACGCCCTGCCGCGTCGGCTCGGTGCGCGGCGTCGAGGTGATCGATCGTATTCTTCGCGGCGAGAAGCCGGACGAGAACCTGGCGCTCCTGGCCGAGCTTTGCGACACGATGAAGTTCGGCTCGCTCTGTGCCCTGGGCGGCTTCGTTCCCTTTCCGGTGATGAGCGCGCTCACCTATTTTCCGGAAGATTTCGGCAGTCCCAAAGCGGGGAAAGCCGCGGCAGCCTAGGAGGCGCCCATGTCCCTCGTCAGTGAAATCGATTACGGCACGCCCCACTCCACGGCCGAGAAAACCGTCTCGCTCACCATCGACGGCGTTGCGATCACGGTGCCGGAAGGCACGTCGATCATGCGCGCGGCGATGGAAGCGGACATCAAGGTGCCGAAGCTCTGCGCCTATGACATGGTCGATGCCTTCGGCTCCTGCCGGCTGTGCCTGGTGGAGATCGAGGGCCGCGCCGGGACGCCGGCGGCCTGCACCACGCCGGTTGCCGACGGCCTGGTGGTGACGACGCAGAACGCGCGTCTCGCCAAGCTGCGCCGCAATGTCATGGAACTCTATGTTTCGGACCATCCGGCCGATGTCCTGGCCGGCGCCGCCACCGGTCAATCCGAGATGCAGGAGATGATCCAGGCGGTCGATCTGCGCGAGGTGCGCTACGGCTGGGACGGCGCCAGCCATCTAGAGGCCGGGAAGGACGAGTCCAACCCTTATTTCACCTTCGATCCGGCGAAATGCATCGTCTGCTCGCGCTGCGTGCGCGCCTGCGAGGAAGTACAGGGCACTTTCGCGCTGACCGTGGACGGGCGCGGCTTCGCGTCCAAGATCGTGGCGGGGATGGACGAATCCTTCCTCGATTCGGAATGCGTCTCCTGCGGCGCCTGCGTGCAGGCCTGCCCGACCGGGAGCCTGATCGAAAAATCATTCGTCGAGGTCGGCCCGCCCGAGCGCTCCGTCGTCACCACCTGCGCCTATTGCGGTGTCGGGTGCAGCTTCAAGGCGGAGATGCGCGGCGAGGAAGTCGTGCGCATGGTGCCCTACAAGGGCGGCAAGGCCAATCACGGCCATTCCTGCGTCAAGGGCCGCTTCGCCTGGGGCTATACCAATCACCAGGACCGCATCTTGAAGCCGATGCTGCGCGAGAAGATCACCGACCCCTGGCGCGAGGTGAGCTGGGAGGAAGCGCTTGGCCGCGTCGCCAGCGAGTTCAAGCGTCTCCAGGCGACCCATGGCCGCGGCGCCATCGGCGGCATCACCTCGTCGCGCTGCACCAACGAAGAAACGTTCCTGGTGCAGAAGCTGGTTCGCGCCGTCTTCGGCAACAACAACGTCGATACCTGTGCGCGCGTCTGCCATTCGCCGACCGGCTACGGCCTCAGCAAGACCTTGGGCACCTCGGCCGGCACGCAGGATTTCGATTCCGTCGACGAGGCCGACGTTATCATCGTCATTGGCGCCAATCCGACCGATGCCCATCCGGTCTTCGCCTCGCGCATGAAGAAGCGGCTGCGCCAGGGCGCGAAGCTCATCGTCATCGACCCGCGCCGCACCGACCTCGTCCGTTCGGCCCATGTCGAAGCGGCCTATCATCTTCCGATCAAGCCTGGCACCAATGTCGCCATGCTCAATGCCCTCGCGCATACCATCGTCACCGAGGGGCTCGCCAACGAGGCTTTTGTTCGCGAGCGCTGCGACGGCACGGCCTTCGCCGACTGGGTCGAATTCATCAAGCGGCCGGAAAACAGCCCCGATGCGGTCGCCGACTTCACCGGCGTTGCGGCCGATGACATCCGCGCCGCGGCGAGGCTTTATGCCACGGGGGGCAACGGCGCGATCTATTACGGGCTTGGCGTCACCGAGCACAGCCAGGGCACCACCGCGGTCATGGGCATGGCCAATCTCGCCATGGCGACCGGCAATATCGGCAAGCGCGGCGTCGGCATCAATCCCTTGCGCGGCCAGAACAACGTCCAGGGCTCGTGTGACATGGGCTCCTTCCCGCACGAGCTTTCGGGCTATCGCCATATCTCGGATGCCAAGGTCCGCGGGCTGTTCGAGCGGGATTGGGGTGTCGTGCTCGAGCCGGAGCCGGGCCTGCGCATCAACAACATGCTGGACGCCGCGGTCGATGGTTCCTTCAAGGGCCTCTATATCCAGGGCGAGGACATTCTCCAGTCCGATCCCGATACGCATCATGTCGCGGCCGGCCTGGCAGCGATGGAATGCGTCGTCGTGCAGGACCTCTTCCTCAACGAGACCGCGAACTACGCCCATGTCTTCCTGCCCGGCTCGACCTTCCTCGAGAAGGACGGCACCTTCATCAATGCCGAGCGGCGCATCGGCATGGTGCGCAAGGTGATGGAGCCGCGCGCCGGCCTGGCGGATTGGGAGATCACGCTCGCCATCGCCCAGGCGATGGGCATCGAGATGCATTATTCCCACCCTTCCGAGATCATGGACGAGATCGCGCGGCTGACGCCGACGTTCGCCGGTGTCTCCTTTGCGAAGCTCGATGCGGTAGGCTCGCTGCAATGGCCCTGCAACGACGCGGCGCCCGAAGGCACGCCGATCATGCATGTCGGAACCTTCGTGCGCGGCAAGGGCAATTTCCTCATTACCGAATATGTGCCGACCGACGAGCGGACCGGGCCGCGCTTCCCGCTGCTGCTCACCACCGGGCGGATCCTGAGCCAATACAATGTCGGCGCGCAGACGCGGCGGACCGAGAATGTCGTCTGGCACGAGGAGGACCGGCTCGAAATCCACCCGCATGATGCCGAGCAGCGCGGCGTGCGCGACGGCGATTGGGTCAGGCTCGCGAGCCGGTCGGGCGAAACCAGCCTGCGCGCCTGCGTCACCGATCGTGTGGCGCCCGGCGTCGTCTATACCACCTTCCATCACCCCGACACCCAGGCGAACGTGGTCACCACCGACTATACGGACTGGGCGACCAACTGCCCGGAATACAAGGTGACCGCGGTTCAGGTGATGCCGTCGAACGGGCCGACGGAATGGCAGACCCGCTATCGGGACCAGGCGCGTCAAAGCCGGCGCATCGCACCGTTGGCGACGGTGCCGGCGGCGGAATGACCGGGCGTTTCGAGCCCGTGCAGCGTGTCGCGCGCACGCGCTGGCGCCGCGGCGATCTGTTGCCGGGCGAGCGCGCGATCCCCGAAGAGACGGCGGTCGCGCTCACCTATAACCGGTTCGCCTATGCGGTCATGATGGCGACGCCGGCCGATCTCGAGGATTTCGCGGTCGGGTTCAGCCTGTCCGAAGGCATCGTGACGCAGCGGCGCGAGATCGACGAGATCGAGATCGTGGCCAGCGACATGGGCATCGAGCTGCGCATGTGGATTGCCAAGGCGCGGATCGAAGCCTTCATCGAACGCCGCCGCTTCATGATCGGCCCGACCGGCTGCGGCCTGTGCGGCATGGAAAGCCTGGCGGAGGCGATGCGGCGGCCGCCGAGGGTCGCATCAGAGCTTCGCGTGTCGGGAGACGCGCTCGTCGCGGCGATGGCCGCGTTGCCGGACCTGCAAGTGCTCAATCGGGAGACGCACGCCGTCCATGCGGCAGCGTTCTGGGAACCTGGCGGCGGGATCAAGGCCTTGCGCGAGGATGTCGGGCGGCACAATGCGCTCGACAAGCTCGCCGGCGCGCTGGCCCGCGAGGATATGACGGCGGCCGGCGGCGCAATCCTGCTGACCAGCCGCGTGTCGGTCGAGATGATCCAGAAGGCCGCCTCTCTGCAAGCGCCCATTGTCGCCGCCGTTTCCGCGCCCACCGCGCTCGCCCTGCGCACGGCGGAGGAGGCGGGCATCACGCTCGTTGCCGTCGCGCGCGGCGATGGATTCGAAGTCTTCACCCACGCTGGCCGCATCGCCGTCGGAGCAATCGAACATGTTGCCTGAGAAGCTCGTATATATGGCGAACCAGATCGGTCGGTTCTTCGCCCATCGGCCGGAAGCGCAGGCGGTTGCCGATATCACCGACCATTTGCGGAAATTCTGGGAACCGCGCATGCGCAAGGCGATCTTCGATTATGTGGCACATGGCGGCGATGGATTGCAGCCTTCGGTTCTGAAGGCGGTGCAGATTCTGAAGGCGGAAACGGACGCCGCCGCCGCTCAACCGCATCATTGAGGGTGATCCGCCGATTTGCGGCGGGCCGGGGATAATCCTGGGCGCGGCGTAATGTCGGATCACGAAGCGCGCGTCGGCGCGACTGCAAGCAGCCCGTCCCGAATTGCCGCCGGCCGTCGTCGCACCGGATGGTCAGCGATTGCCGCCGCTGCCACCGCGCCCGCCGCCGCCATGTCCGCCGCCGCTGTGTCCGCTGCTATGCCCGCCGCTGCTAACAGCACGCGAGCGCGACGGGATGGAGGGGATCGAGCGGGATGCGGGCGCCGACCGGTAGGCGTGCGATCGTGCGCCGCCACCGCCCGCGACCGGGCGATGGTCGCCGCCACGAAACGGCGCCACCTCGTAGCCGGATCCCCAGCCGCCATAGACGACGCCGCTGGGCTGATAGTAGCCAACACCATAGGCCGCGCCGCCGCCGCCATATCCGCCGCCGCCGTATCCGCCGCCCTGAACGACGCAGCCGGAGGCGAGGATGGCGAACAGCCCGATCACGGCGGCGGTAACGGGCCGGTGCGAGAAGGGGATATTCACTTGGACACCTCTTTGCTCTGGGTGTCCGACCATTCAAGCAATCCGAAGGGCGCTCCGAGCGGGTCGGCGACCACCGCGATCTTGCCGCCATGGCGGTCAACCCGCGGCGCGACCAGCACGCGGCCGCCCAAGGCCACGACCTTCGCCGTCGTCTTCACCGCATCCTCGACGCGGATGTAATTGAGCCAGTAGGGACGGGCATCGGGTCCGCTCACCGGCAGGGCGTTCACGCTCGCGCGCGCATAATTCTCTGACGCGAGCAGGAGATGCGCGGCGCCCCCGCCGGTCGAGAGATCGAAGACATCATAGTTGAACAGCGCCTGGTAGAAGGCGGCGTCGGTATCCGGATTGCTCGTGATGAGCGAACTCCAGATCCATTCTCCGGGAGCGGCCAGAAAGTCGGGCGGATCGCCGCTGCTGGAGGCGAGGATGGCGAAGACCGCCCCTTGCGGATCGGCGAAGACGGCCTCCCGGCCACGGTCGGGGAAAGTGTGCGGCGCGAAGAGAACCTGCGCGCCATGCTGTAGCGCGACCTTCTCCGTTGCATCGACATCGTGCACGGCGAAAAAGCTGAGCCACGCCGGCTGCCGATGCGTGCCCGCCGGCACCGGCTTTTGCAGCAGCCCCGCCACGGGGTGACCATCGAGAATGGCCTCGGCGTAATCTATCGCGCCGGTCTTTGTGTCGTGAAATGTCCAGCCGAACAATCCGCCATAGAAATGCTCGGTGGCGGCAAGGTCCGGGGTCACCAGTTCGAGCAGGATCACCTTGCCGACGTGATGCTCCGGGCTGGCGGGCTCGGCAATCGCCGGCAGCGTGAGCGATGCGGCCATGGCCGGCGCCCCGCCGGCGACGGCGAGAAGCAAGGCCAGCCCGCAAGATCCGAGGAAATGCCGCGCGCGATCGAACGGCATCGCCTGCCGTCCGATCCTGTCCGGCGTGACCGGGTCTCTTGGGCTCGACCTGCGTTGGCTCGATCTGCGTCCCAGATGCATCGTGGTCTCCAGGTTGCCGCCCCCGCCTAAGTCAAGCATAGACAGTATCTCTCTCCCAGCCAGCACGGGGAAAGAATTTATTAGGGGAGTTCCGTCATCTTTCTTTTTGTCACAAGCCCGACGGGCCTGCGGCATCACCTTGCCGACCGGGGCGGCCGTAAAGATCATCGCGCTTTTCGGACGTTACGGGCTGGATTATGCTGAGGCCGCGTGGGCACCGGGGGTGGCCCAGGGGACAGGGGGAGACACGCAGTCATGATTTTTCTTGCCTCGCGCAGTGCATCGACCATCTCCTACAATCAGGCGAGCAAGTACCTCGCCGATGCTCTCGCCACGCTGCGGGCGAAGAGCGCCACGGCCTTGGCGCTCATCACGTTCATCGAAAATGCGCCGGCGGTGCAGATCGGCATCGTCGCGGCGCAGGAGCCCGGCGCGTTTGGTCCCTTCAACATGGAATGGGCCTTCACCGGACCCTGCATCATCTGGAGCCCGACCAAGAAGTTCAAATGCAAGGCCGCCGACATTTCCGGCTATCGGCCGAACGGATCGGCGGTCTGGGCCAAGAAAGTCGACACGGGAGATCCGCCT
The DNA here is from genome assembly GCA_937905845.1 of uncultured Rhodospirillales bacterium. Taxonomy (GTDB): domain Bacteria; phylum Pseudomonadota; class Alphaproteobacteria; order Ferrovibrionales; family Ferrovibrionaceae; genus CALCYJ01. The sequence continues at coordinate 11,262 of CALCYJ010000170.1, read as the reverse complement.
TTGATTACGCTGATCCATGCACTTGGCCATGCGAAGCAATATATCGAGGATTCCTCGATCTTCGCGAGCAAGACCGTGGACGGCTTGGTGACGGAGGGTTCCAAGTCGATCGACGATATCGAGGCGGACAATTTGAAACGCCACGAGAATCCGGTGTGCAAGGAAATGGGCCTGTACCAGCGCGTGAAGTACAGCGATTTCGACGGGTTCGTCGACGTCTGAACTTGGCCGCCGCGGCATGCCGGGCCCTCCCGGCGCCGAGGATCTTTTCACGGGACGGCCTGAAACATGACGGCCTTCGTCGCCCTCTTGCGCGCCGTGAATGTCGGCGGTACCGGAAAGCTGCCGATGAGCGCGCTCACGGCGCTGTGCGAGCAGGCGGGTTTCGTCCAGGTTCGAACCTATATCGCCAGCGGCAATGTCGTGTTCGCAAGCGAAAAGCCGGCGGTGAAAGTCAAGGCCGCGCTGGAAGCCGCCCTGGCGGCTTGCGCGGGGAGGGAGGTTGGCACGATGGTGCGCACCGCGGCCGAGATGGCGGCGATCCTCGCGGCCAATCCTTTCGCGACGGCAGCGCCCGAGCGGACTTTGGCCATTTTCCTCGACGCGCCGCCGCCCGGCGATACGCTCGATCATATCGCGGGGCGGAAGGGCGAGGAAATCCGGCTCGGACGGCGCGAGATCTACGTCCATTACTGCGACGGGATCGCCAGATCCAAGCTGAAGATTCCGGCGGCGAGGTTCGGCACCGCGCGCAATATGAATACGGTGGCCAAGCTTGCCGAACTGGCGGCGGGGCTCTGAGGCCGCCAGGCGGCGTCACCGCTGCGGCATGCCCTCCGGGATGATCGTCTCGATGATCGAGGCGTCCAGCGCCTCGTACCCGGCATAGTCGATCGCCGCGTAAAGCTCCGCCCGGGTCTGCATCGCTTCGATCATCGACTGGGCTCCGCCGTCGCGGCGGAGGGCGGCATAGAGCTTTTCCTGCGCCTTGTTGGCGACGCGGAGCGATGAGACCGGCCAGATCACCATGCGGTAGCCCATCGCCTCGAACTCGCTCGCGGTGAAGAAGGGCGTGCGTCCGAACTCGGTCATATTGGCCAGGAGCGGCACGCCCGGCAGGGCGGCGGCGAAGGCGCGGAACATCGCGGCATCGTTCAGCGCCTCGGGAAAGATCGCATCGGCGCCGGCCTCGAGATAGAGCCTGGCGCGCGCCACCGCGCCCTCGATCCCTTCGCTCGCCGCGGCGTCGGTACGGGCGATGACATAGAGATGACGGCGCGCCGTGACGGCGGCGGCGATCTTGGCCGCCATGTCGGGCGCATCGGCGAGCTTCTTGTCGTTGAGATGGCCGCATTTCTTCGGCAGAAGCTGGTCCTCGATATGGACGGCCGCGGCACCCGCTTCCTCGAAGCTGCGGACCATATGCATGACATTGAGCGCTTCGCCATAGCCGGTATCGCCGTCGACCAGGACGGGCAGGCCGCTGGCGCGCGCGACCTGGCGGATGAAGAAACAGACCTCGTCCAAGGTGATGATGCCAAGATCGGGCAGCCCCATCGAGGCGGTCATCGCCGCGCCGGAAAGGTAGAGTGCCTCGAAGCCCGCCGCCTTGGCCTGAAGCGCCGCCATGCCGTTGTGCGTGCCCGGCAGGGGAAGGATGTGCGGGCGCTCCGCCAGCCTGCGGAACCGCATCCCGGCGGGATCGGGCGGCAGGTCGGATGCGACGAGGTAGGGCATTGCGGGTTCCTCGGTTTCGGGCGGCGTGCCGCCTGTTCGCGCGCCGGCCAGGGCGCTTAAGCCGGTGAGGGGTCGGGGTGTCCGAAGATGCCGGCGACGGCGGAGGATTGGAGCCTCTTCGGATCGGCCTGGATGTTCAGGCCGTAAAGATCCCGCGCGGAGAGTTGCGGCAGGCGCGCGACGGTCGCAAGGAAGCGTGCCTGCTCGGGCGCGGGGATGATGCAATCGGCCAGCATGCGGAACTTGGCGACATAATCTTCGCGCCGGAACGGCCGCGCGCCCTGCGGATGGGCGTCGGCCACCGCACTCTCGTCCTCGATCACCCGGCCATCCTCGAGGATGACGCTGACGCGGCCGCCGAAGGCCTTGATGGCGGGATCGCTCGCGTGATAGCGGCGCGTCCATTCGGGATCCTCGATCGTCCGGATCTTGTGCCACAGCGCGACCGTATCGGGCCGCGCCGCCCGCTCCGGCGCATAGGAGCGCTCGTGATGCCAGGAACCGTCCTCAAGCGCCACGGCGAAGATGTACATGATCGAATGATCGAGCGTTTCCCGGCTGGCCTTGGGGCCCATCTTCTGCGGGTCGCGGGCGCCGCTGCCGATGACGAAATGGGTGTGGTGGCTGGTGTGGATGATGATTTCGCGGATGCGCGCGAGATCGCCGATCTTGGGCCCCAGGCGGCGTGCGAGATCGATCAGCGCCTGGCTCTGATATTCGGCGGAATGCGCCTTGGTATAGGTCTCGAGGATCGCCCGCTTGGGCTCGCCCGGCTCGGGTAGCGGCACCCGATAGACAGCCTCGGGGCCGCCGAGCAGCCAGGCGATGAAACCATCCTCCCCCTCATAGATCGGCGCGGGTGCGCCTTCGCCGCGCATGGCACGGTCCACCGCCTCGATCGCCATCTTGCCGGCGAAGGCCGGGGCAAAGGCCTTCCAGCTCGAAATCTCGCCCTTGCGCGATTGCCGGGTCGTGGTCGTGACATGCAGCGCCTGCTGCACCGCCTGGCAGATCGTCTCGGCCGGAAGGCCGAGGGCGGCGCCGATCCCGGCCGCAGCCGAGGGGCCGAGATGGGCGATGTGGTCGATCTTGTGCTCGTGCAGGCAGATGCCCTTGACCAGATCGACCTGGATCTCGTAGGCGGCGGCGATCCCCCGCACCAGATCGGCGCCGGTCCGTCCGCACTGCTGCGCCACCGCCAGGACCGGCGGAATATTGTCGCCCGGATGGGAATAGTCGGCGGCCAGGAACGTGTCGTGATAATCAAGCTCGCGCACCGCGACCCCATTGGCCCAGGCCGCCCATTCCGGCGCGGCGCGGCGGTCGGCGGCAACACCGAAGATCGTCGCGCCCGGGGCGCAGGAATGGGCCATCGCCTGGGCGCGCGCGGTGACGACGGGATGGCGGTTGAGCGCCGCGGCGGCGACGGCGGCATTATAGATGATCCGGTTGCCGATCATCTCGGCGACCTCGCCCTCGACCGGCACCGGATCGGCCGCGACTGCGGCGATCTTCCAGGCGAGCTGTTCCTCGCGCGGGAAGGTTTCGGCGGATCTGCGGCTGCGGACGTCGTGGATCTTCACGGGCTCGGCCTTCCTCTTCGCCCCTACCGGCCGCCACGCGCGCGCCGGGCGGGGTCGGGCATCGCGTCCGCCTGTTCTCTGGCGCGATCGTAGGCTTTCTGGGCCGAGAGAACCGCGTGGATATTTTCCTCCGCCCAGGCAATGACATCAACCAGCGAGCGGGCGAGCGTGGTGCCGAGCGGCGTGATCGCATATTCCACGGTGACCGGCACGGTCGAATAGGCCGTGCGGGTGACCAGGCCGTCGCGCTCCATGCTTTTCAGGGTTTGCGACAGGACTTTCTGCGACAGGCCCTCGATCTGCCGCAGCAAGGCGTTGAAACGCATCTTCTGTCGCGCCAGAAGTCCCAGGATCAGCACCGTCCATTTGTCCGCGACCCGGTCCAGCACGAAGCGCGTCGGACAGCGGGAGACGTAAGGGGTCCATTTCGGCTGCGTGTTCATGGCAGGGGGTTTCTTTCGAGTAATCAGGTGATTTCGAGGTGCGTTCTTCACGGCGCCGTGGTCTGGCTTTATAGTTTCAACCAGAAACTTGATGAGCTTTAGATACTAGGACATTTCGGACGCGGATCGACCCCCGAAATGCCCATGACATGTTGTCTCGCGCCCATTCTTGAGGGACAGCCGCACACGGCTCCGGTCTCTCACGGACGGGCTTTTTACGGAGGGAGATCGGCCATGACCATCGCTCTCATCGGCGCTTCCGGCAACGTCGGCGCGCGCATTCTGAAGGAACTCTCCGATCGCGGCCATTCGGTAACGGCCATTGCCCGCCACGTGGAGAAGATCGCCCATCTGCCCAAGGTCACGCCCCAGGCGGGAGACGTCTTCGATCAGGGCGGATTGACCGCTCTGCTCACGGGGCATGACATAATCATCAGCGCCGTGCGTTTTACCGGTAGCGATCTGCCTATGCTGATCAATGCGGTCAAGGCCGCGGGCGCCAAGCGCTACCTGGTCGTCGGCGGTGCCGGCAGTCTGGAGGTCGCGCCCGGCGTGCCCCTGTACAGCACGCCCGGGTTTCCCGACGCCTACAAGCCGGAAGCGACCAAGGGCGGCGAGTTTCTGGCTCTGCTGCGCCGGGAGAAGGATCTGGACTGGACCTTCCTCTCGCCCTCGGCACTTTTCGTCGCCGGCAAGCGCACCGGCAAATTCCGCCTGGGCAAGGACCAGTTGCTGAGCAACGAGCAGGGCAGCAGCATCTCGTTCGAGGATTATGCGCTCGCCCTGGTCGATGAGATCGAGAAGCCGGCGCACCGCCGCCAGCGCTTCACCGTCGGCTATTGAGGGCGCCGCTCATGCCGATTGCGGCGCCGAGCGTCGGGGCGATGTTCCGTGCGCGTTCGATATCCGGACCCCGATAGAGCGATTCCGGAATCTTCGCCAGCGTCGAATCGTGCACTTGCGGGCCCAATCCGTAAAAGTGCTGAAAGCTCATGACGAGCGGCCGCCATTTGTCGGGGTCGACCCGGTCGGCCTCGCCCGGCATCAGGATCGATTCTTCGAGATGCACCCGCTGGATGCGGGCCTCGATGCAATAGCGGCCGCCGCGCTGGCTTTCGTCGTCCTCGGCGATGCCGTGGATGGCCTCGATCCGGGCCTCGAGCTGCACCGGACATTCGAGGACGCGGGGCGGCGAGACCGTCTGCGAGGGCACCGGCGTCAGGCCGGAAATGGCGAACTTGTCCCGCTCGAACCGATAGCCCCGGCGCAGCTTGCCTTCGGGAACGGGATTGGAGCCGGTCGTGCGGGCGAGAAGATTGACCGCGGCGACCAACTCGACGGAGGGCAGATTGAGAACGCATTCCCGGGTGCGCCGGATGTTCTCCGTCGTCTTGGAAATGCCGGCCAGGCCCAATAGGCAGCGCCATCCCAGCCAAAAGGCCGAGGACATCGGCGCCAGATTATACGAACCATCCTCGTTCGTGGTGCTGATCAGGACGACGGGTGTTCCGAAATAGAGAATCCCCGGTTCGCGGACGACATGCATGGCGGATCATTCCTTCGACGTCAAATATTCGGAGCCTGTTTTCGGAATGGCGCCTGCGCCTGACCGGCAAGAACAGGCCGGGAGACAACAGAGTTGAGAGCGCGCCGCCATTCCAGTCTGGCGACCCTAAGCGCTGTGGGCGCCGGACGCGCTCCGGTTCTTGCGCTTGAAGTTGCCGGGTACTCAGCCCGCGTGCCGGCGCTCGTGGTCGAGCAGCCAGCGCTTGCGCGCAAGGCCGCCGCCATAGCCGGTCAAGGCGCCATCGGCGCCGATGACGCGGTGGCACGGTACGACAATGGCCACCGGGTTCGTGCCGTTGGCCAGGCCCACGGCGCGGCTTGCCTTCGGGCGGCCAAGCCTCGCCGCGAGCTGCCCATAGCTCGTGGTGGTGCCGGCCGGGATCGCGCGCAGCGCCGCCCAGACATCGCGCTGGAACGCGGTGCCGGCGGTTGCGACCGCGACCGGCTTGATCGCCCGCAGATCGCCGTCGAAATAGGCGGTGAGCGTCCGCGTCAGCGGCCCGGGCGCCGCGCCGTCCACAAGCGTAACGGCGCCATATTGCTGCCGCAGCAACTGACGCAGCCGCTGTTCGCAATCGGCGAAATCGAGCGCCCGCAGCGCGCCCGCCTCGTCGGTGACGAGCAATATTGCGCCGATTGGCGAAGGGTGCTGGTCAAGCTGCAAGCGCATCGGTTCCGATCCTCCTGGCGGGTGTGGCGCTGGCGGCCGCGGCGGGCTCAATTCGTCGGGCGCGTGCCGGTGCGGTCGCAGACGACGATGCCGGTGCCCGGCGGATTGATCTCCTCCATCACGATTTCCTTGCCGATCGGCCGCGCCGGGCCGGCGACGCCGAGCGCCCCGGCTTTCGCGAAGAACGGGCTCTCGGGCGGCAGCTTTCCCTGTCCCGCCGGTCCATAGAACACGAAGACATGTCCGCCGGCGGCCAGCGTCGCCTCGGCCTTGCTGCGGTGCCGGGTCGCTACAAGCGGCGTCGCTCCCCGGCCGAGCGCGTCGAGATAGGTCGTCAGCATGACCGGCGCCGCGCCGTCGGCGACCAGAACGATGTCGGATGGCGTCATGCGGTTCGCAAGGGACGCGGCCGCGAGGTCCCAGCGCGGCTTGGTCTCGGCGTGGTAATAGGGCCTAAGATTCATCATGAGCAGAACGAGGGAGAGGCCAAGGAATAGCGGCCGGGCCGGGCGCGGCAGCACCTCGATCGCGGCGCCGGCGAGGACGAAGAACGGCGCGGCGCTCCACAGCAGATAGCGCGGCAGCAGCACCGGGTGGGTCGGCGAAATCAGGATCAGCACCGCCGGTAGCCCGGCCACGGTGATCAGCAGCACCGCGCGCGCGCCGCGCTCACGCCGCAGCGCCAGAATCCCGACGGCGCCGAGCGCGAGCGCGAAGGGGGCCAGAAGCGGGCTTGGACCCGGAAGAAGACGCATCGTCACCATGGTCGCATCGCGCAGGCCATAGAGGCTCGCCACATCCCGCCAGACGAAGCGCCAGGTAAGCTCGGGGATCCAACGGAAGCTTTCCATCACCTGGCCGTGCACGGCGGCCAGCATCGCGCCATAGAGCGGCGCGGAAAGCAGCAGGATCGCGGCCTGAACGCCGAACCAGCGCGCGAGGAAGTGCCGCCGCGCGCCGACCCGCGGCAGGATCGCCACCAGCATGGCGATATTCGAGGTGATCAGCCACGGCGCCGCATCGCCCAGCGTGAGCAGCGCGGCCAGGGTGCCGAACCCGTAGGCGGCCCAGGCGGCGGGCAGCGCGCCACCCTCCCTCCAGGGCCGCGCCGCGCGCTCGGGTTCGGCTGCGAGCCGCACGAGGCCCCAAAGCGCCACCAGGGTAAAGGCCAGCATCAGCGTGTACGACCGCGCCTCCTGACCGAAGGCGACATGCAGCGGCGCGAGGGCGGCCAGCAGGGCGGCAAGCAGGGCGCCGGTCGTGAGGCCGGCGGCCCGGCCGATCGCGAAAACCAGCGCGGCGCTCATTGCCCCGGCCAGGGCGGGGATCAGGCGCAGGCCGGCGGCGCCCGACGCCAGGCTGGCCAGGGCATGCTCGGCCAGAAAGAACAGTGGGCTGTGGCGATGGCTGAGCGAATCGGCGACGAGCGTCGGTACGCCGAGGGATGAGCGCTGCGCGGTAAAGACCTCGTCGAGCCAGAGCGGCTTGGCGCCGAGCCCGTGCAGGCGGGCGGCAAGCGCCAGGGCGAAGATCGAGCAGAACAGCAGGGCGGGGGTCCAGGGCGCGGCGGCGCGGGCGGCGCGCACGAAAAACGCATCTTGGCGTGCGCCAAGGGATACCGATTGACGGTTCATGGCCGGTGCGGCGGCTCCAGGGCGGATGGTCGATCATACCACGATTAAGAGCCGGGGAAAGCGCGCCGGCATTCCGCCGCCGGGATGGCATTAGCCGGTCGATCGGAATTCGCGCTCACTCAACATCTTGAGCCTGTTCTTGTCGCAAAAGTGGTGTCCACTGTTGCAACGAAAACAGGCTCTAGCGGTTCCAGCCGGCCTGGAGCACGAGCTTGACCGCCTGGGTGCGGTTGGTGACATCGAGCTTGCGGAAGACCTGTTTCAGATGCGCCTTGACCGTAACCTCCTGGAGGGTGAGGCGGCGGGCGATCTCCTTGTTGGAGCAGCCTTCCGAGAGCAGGGCCAGAACGTGGCGCTCGCGGGGCGACAGGCCCTCGAAACGGCCGTCGGCTGGAAGCTCGGGCACGAGCGTGTCGCGCTCGCCGCTGCGGGGATCGAAAATATCGCCGGCGAGGATTCGCTTCAGGGCCGCGATCGTCTCGCCGACCGAAAGCGATTTCGGGATATAGCCGCAGGCGCCGCGCGCCAGGGCCTCGGCGACGTCGCGCCGCTCCTGCGAGGCCGAGATGATCACCACCGGCACCTCGGGCCGCCGCGCCCGCACCCGGTCGAGGCCGCTCCAATTGCCCATCCCCGGCATGCGCAAGTCGAGGATGGCGAGGCCGAGATCGTCGTGCGCCTCGATCAGGCACAATACTTCTTCGATGCTCGCGGCCTCGATCACCTCGGAATCCTGTTCGAGCAGCCGCAGGGTAACCTTGAGCCCCTCGCGCACGAGCTGATGATCGTCGGCCAGGAGGATCTTCATGCCTGGAACTCTGGAACCCGGTTGGAAACGCGAGCGCGGACATCCGCTCCCGCGGCATTCTTTCGGTAGCCCTCCGGCCCGTCAGCCGATCAGCCACCAATGCAGCGCCAGCGCGACGCCGCCGACGGTGGCGACGCTCACCGCCCAGATCGCCACGAACCAGAACAGCCGGCGCGCCATCACAAAGGATGGGCGCCGGTGCGTACCTTACCGTGGAAAATCCAGTAAGAGTAAGCATTGTACGCCAGGATGACCGGGACCATCACCACGGCGCCGACCAGCAGGAAGGCCTGGCTCGCCGCCGGCGCCGCCGCCTGCCAGATGGTGATCGACGGCGGGACGATGAGGGGATAGAGGCTGATCCCGAGCCCGATATAGCACAGGACGAACAGGAGTTCGGCGCAGACGAGCGGCGTGACATGATGCTTGCGCGCGAGACCCTGCCAGAAGCCCCAGGCAACCAGCGCCACCAGGATCGGAACCGGGCTGGTCAGCAGGATGCCAGGCCAGCCGAACCAACGGTGGCTGAAGCGCGGGTTCAGCATCGGCGTCCACAGGCTGACGACGACGATCAGGCCGAGCGTGGCGATGGCAAGCGTGCGGGCATGGTTGCGGCAGCGCTCCTGCAACGGGCCCTCGGTGCGCCAGATCAGCCAGCCGGCGCCGAGGAGCGCATAGCCCACGACGAGCGCAATGCCGCAGAGGATGGTGAAGCCGGTCAGCCAGTCCCACCAGCCGCCGGCATAGGCATCCTTCACCACATGGATGCCCTGAAGTAGGCCGCCCAGGGTCAGGCCCTGGCAGAAGGCGGCCAGGGTCGAGCCGCCGCAGAGGGCGATATCCCACCATCGCCGCCCGTAGCCCGTGGCGCGGTAGCGGAACTCGAAAGCCACGCCGCGCAGGATCAGCGCCAGCAGCATGCCGATCACCGCCGGGTAGAGCGCCGGCAGGATCACGGCATAGGCGAGCGGAAAGACCGCGAACAGGCTGCCGCCGCCCAGTACCAGCCAGGTCTCGTTGCCATCCCACACCGGCGCCACCGAATGGATCAGGATGTCGCGGTCTTCCGCCTTGTGCTCCACCAGGAACAGGATGCCGACGCCGAGGTCGAACCCGTCGAGCAGCACATAGGCCAGGACCGCGAAAGCCAGCAGCGCGGCCCAGATCAGCGGCAGGTCGAGGCTTGCCAGGTGCATGACGCTACTCCCCCAAGGCCTGTTGTTCCTCGGTCGCGCCGGCAGGGCCGGGCACGATGCCGGCGCTGCGCTGAGGCATCTGGGGCACGCCCGATTCACCCGTCGCGGGCGCCGCCGCCATCAGTCGCAGCAGGAACAGCAAAGCGGCGCCGAAGACCAGCAGATAGACGATCGCAAAGGCCAGAAGCGACAGTGCCACCCCCGGCATGCCGATCGGCGAGACGCTGTCGGCGGTGCGCAGCAGCCCCCAGACGGTATAGGGCTGGCGTCCGACCTCGGTGACCGTCCAGCCCGCGAGCATGGCGATGAAACCGGCCGGTCCCATGAGAACGGCGGCGCGGTGGAACCAGCGCGCACGATAGATCTGCCGGCGCCAGCGCAGCCACAGGCCTGTCGCGCCCACCGCGAGCATCAGCAGCCCGAGCCCGACCATCAGCCGGAAGGCGAAGAACACGATCGCCACGTCGGGCAGTTCGTTCCGCGGAAAATCCTTGAGCGCCTTGATCGTGCCCGACCAGCTATGGGTGAGATAGAGCGAGCCCACATGGGGAATAGAAATCTCGTCATCATTGCGCTGCCGGCGCTGGTCGGGCAGGGCGAAAAGGACCAGCGGCTCGCCGGCGCCGGGCGCGGCCGGATCCCAGTCGCCCTCCATCGCGGCGACCTTCTGCGGCTGGTAGCGCAGCGTGTTCAGAGCGTGCGCATCGCCGGCCAGGATCTGCAACGGGCTGGCGGCGACGAGCATCCACATGGCCATGGAGAACATGGTTCTGGCCGGCAGGTTGGCCGGGCGGCGCAGCAGGTGATAGGCCCCGACCGCGCCGACCACCAGGGCGACCGAGAGATAGGCAGCGCCCACCATATGCACGAAACGGTAGGGATCGGACGGGTTGAAGATGACCTTGAGCCAATCGGTCGGCACGAACTGGCCATCGACGATCTTGAAGCCCGCCGGCGTCTGCATCCACGAGTTGCTGGCGAGAATCCAGAAGGCGCTGATATGGGTGCCGAGCGCCACGAGGCAGCTCGCGGTGAAATGCAGCCCGCGCCCGACCCGCTTCAGCCCGAACAGCATGATGCCGAGGAAGCCCGCTTCGAGAAAGAACGCCGTCAAGGTCTCGTAGCCCAGAAGCGGGCCCAGGACCGGGCCGGTCTTGTAGGCGAAGACCGACCAGTTGGTGCCGAACTCGTAGGACATGACGAGGCCCGAGACGACCCCGACGCCGAACACTACGGCGAAGATCTTCAGCCAATATTGATAGACGTCGAAATAGACCGATCGGCCGGTCAGAAGCCACATGCCCTCCAGCACCGCGAGATAGGCGGCGAGGCCGATGGAAAAGGCCGGAAAGACGATATGGAAGCCGATGGTGAAGGCGAATTGCGCCCGGGCGAGATGGAGAGCGTCAAGCGCGAACATGTCGGTCAAGCCTCCAGCGCGGCGCCATCGCGTGACCCGGCGCCGTCAGGCCGGAACCGGCGACACCGGACAGGAGCATAACCGTCCGGCCCCGGGCCTCGCAATGGCGGCACCGCGCGAGCAGGGGTGACACAGTGCCGCGCCCCTCGGGCGCCGGTTCGGCATTGGCGGGGTTGCGGCGCTAGATCGCGGGCGGTTGATCGGG
>CALCYJ010000169.1 GCA_937905845.1 uncultured Rhodospirillales bacterium | reverse complement strand
TCTATGATCTGGCATCGGCGTTCCACGCCCTGTGGAACCTGGGCAAGGAGGATGCGGGCTTGCGCTTCATCACGCCGCCGGATCGCAGCCTGACGCTGGCGCGCCTCGCCCTGATCCAGGCGGTCGCCGGCGTCATTGCCTCCGGCCTCGCCGTCATGGGAGTCGAACCGGCGGAGGAGATGCGCTGACATGTATGGCGACGACCCGCGCGAGCCCCCCTTCGATTACGATTACCAGCCCCAGCCCGAACCGCGGAAACGCTATGGCGGCTATGTCATCGGCGCCCTGGCGCTGGCGATGTTCCTGGGCGGCATCTGGGTCGCCTATCACCAGGGGGTGGAAAAGGGCGTCCTGCGGGCACCGCCGTTGATCAAGGCCGAGCAGGGCCCGACCAAGGTGCCGCCGGAAAATCCGGGCGGCATGCGGGTGCCGAACCAGGACAAGACCATCTACGATCACATGGATGCGGCCGCGGGCAATGGTGCCGCCACCACCGCCGGCAGCCAGCCGGTCGAACGCCTGCTGCCGCCGCCCGAGGAGCCGGCGCCGGGGACGCCAGCGCCGGCAACGCCGGTCGCGGCAGCCTCACCGCCGGCTTCCACCACCGCAGCGCAATCCCCGGCCGCGCCGACCACTGCTACTCCACCCCCTGCGGCGTCGGGCACGGCGGCCGCAACCACGACGGGTCAGTCCGCCGCGGCCGCTGCCGGGCCGGCCAATTCGGCGGCCACCTCTTCGGCTCCGGTGCCGCTGCTGCCGCCGCAACCGCCCGCGAACCCCTCCGCGAATCCATCCGCGCCTATGGCGGCAAAGGCGGAAATCGGCACGGCGGCGGCGCCCGAACCCCGGACCCCGCCGGCGCATCCGGCGGCGGAGCGGGAACAGGCGATGGCGCGGAGCGGCGTGCGGATCCAGCTCGGCGCCTATCGCGATCAGGGCGCGGCGCAGAAGGATTGGCAGCGGCTGGTCAAGCGCTATCCCGACGTGCTCCGCCGCCTGCATCCGGAGGTGACGGCGATCAATCTCGGCTCGCGCGGCACCTTCCAGCGGCTTCAGGCCGGACCGCTGCCGAGCCGGGCGGCGGCGGACGAGGCCTGCGCCAAGCTGAAGGCACAGAAACAGGGCTGCATCGTTGTCGCACACTGAGGGCGGCGCGCCGAAGGCGGTCCTGTTCGGCTGCGCCGGCGAAAGCCTGAGCGCCGCCGAGGCGCGTTTCTTCGCCGCCGCCCGCCCATTGGGCTTCATCCTGTTCGCCCGCAACTGCCGGACGCCGGAACAGGTGCGCGGCCTGGTGGTCGCATTGCGCGATAGCGTCGGGCGGGCGGATGCGCCGGTGCTGATCGACCAGGAAGGCGGGCGCGTCGCCCGCCTGCGGCCGCCGCACTGGCGCCTGCCGCCGGCCGGGAGCGCTTTTGCCGCGCTCCATGCCCGCGCGCCGGACAAGGCGCTGGCGGCGGCGCGGGCCAATGCCCGGCTGATCGCCGCCGATCTGCACGACCTCGGGATCGACATCGATTGTTGGCCGGTGCTGGATCTGCCGACCGTGGGCGCCGATCCCGTCATCGGCGACCGCGCGCTGGCCGGAACGGTGGCGGCAATCGCGGCCCTCGGCCAGGCGATCTGCGAGGGACTTCTGGCGGGCGGCGTGCTGCCGATGGTGAAACATACGCCGGGGCATGGCCGGGCCGCCGTCGACAGCCACCTGGCGCTGCCGGTGGTGGAGGCGACGCTTGCCGAGCTGGCGCAAAGCGACTTCGCGCCCTTCCGCGCGCTGCGGGATGCGTCTTTCGCCATGACCGCCCATGTCGTCTATACGGCGATCGACCCCAGGGCACCAGCCAGCCTGTCGCCGCGGGTGATCGCCGAGGTCATCCGCGGGGAGATCGGCTTCACCGGCGCGCTCGTCTCCGATGATATCGGCATGGCAGCGCTCTCCGGCAGCCTGGCCGAGCGGGCGCAGGCGGTGCTGGAGGCGGGCTGCGATCTGGCGCTTCATTGTTCGGGCGATCTTGAGGACATGACGGCGATCGCTGCCGCCGTCCCGCCCCTTGGCGGCGCCGCGCAGGCCCGGGTCGCCCAGGCACTCATCCGACGTCGGCCGGCGGAATCCTTCGACCGTTCTGCCGCCGCTTCCCTCGTTCAGGCCGAGCTTGGGAGCGAGCGGTAATGGGTGGATTGATCGCCAGCCTCTATGAGATTTCCGCCCTCGCCATTCCGGCGATCCTCGCCATAACGCTGCACGAGGCGGCGCACGGCTATGCCGCCTATCGTTTCGGCGACGATACCGCCATGCGCCGCGGCCGGGTGTCGGCCAACCCGTTCCACCATATCGACCCGGTGGGGACGATTCTGCTGCCGGGCCTGCTGCTGCTCACCCACGCCGGCTTCCTCTTCGGCTATGCCAAGCCGGTGCCGGTGAATTTCTCCCGCCTCAGGGATCCGCGCCGCGACATGGTCTGGGTCGCGCTGGCGGGACCGGGGAGCAATATCGCCATGGCGCTCGTGGCCGGCCTCCTTGGCCATCTGCTGCCGCTTTTCCCCCTCGGCGCGGCGCGCTGGCTGGAGATGAGCCTCGAATTCGCCATTCAGATCAATCTGGTGCTGGCCTTGTTCAACATGATCCCGCTTCCCCCCCTCGATGGCGGCCGGGTGGCGGTGGGGCTGCTGCCCGACCGGCTGGCCCGCCCGCTGGCGCGGATCGAGCCGATGGGGATCGGCCTGCTGCTGCTGGTCATTTTCGGCCTGCCGTTCGCCAGCCGGGCCTTCGGCGTCCAGATCGACCCGCTCGGCTGGCTGCTTGGGCCGCCGCTCGACTTTCTTTATGATCTGGTGCTGCGGATCACCGGGAACTGAGCCGGACAGGCAGATGATCGAGAACCCAATGCAGGCGGGCCACGACGATTTCTTCGAGGAAGTGCCGCGTGGCGCGGTGCCGGACGGCGCCATGCTCGTGGTCGATCTCGATGGCTACGAAGGGCCGCTCGACGTGCTGCTGGCGCTGGCGCGCGAGCAGAAGGTCGATCTCAAGCGCATCTCCATCCTGGCCCTGGCGGAGCAATATCTGGCCTTCATCCAGGCGGCGCGCGAGCTTCAGCTCGAACTGGCGGCGGATTATCTCGTCATGGCCGCCTGGCTCGCCTATCTCAAGAGCCGCCTGCTGCTGCCCGAGCCGCCGGGCGAGGAGGAGCCGAGCGGCGAGGAAATGGCGGCGCGCCTCACTTATCAGCTTCGCCGGCTGGAAGCGATGCGCGAGGCCGCCTCAAGGCTGATGACGCGCCATCGCCTGGGCCAGGAGATCTTTCCGCGCGGCGCGCCGGAAGGCGTCAAGATCATCCGCCGCTCGGTCTATGACCTCTCGCTCTATCACCTGCTGCGCGCCTATGCCGACCACCGGGTGAGCCGGGGCAATCCGGCGGCGCTGCGGCTGCGGCGCAGCGCCGTCTATTCGCTGGAGGAAGCCTTGACGCGCTTCGGCCTGCTCCTGGGCCGGATGCCGGAATGGTCGACCCTTGCGGCCTTCCTGCCCGAGGGCATCGCCGACCCCTTCACGCTGCGCTCGGCGCTGGCCTCCACCTTCCTCGCCAGCCTGGAACTGAGCCGCCAGGGCAAGCTGGAAGTGAAGCAGGGCAAGATCTTCGGGCCGATCTATCTGCGCCGCATCGGCGCGGGAGAGGAGCCTTGAGCATCGATCCGGAACAGTTGCGGCTGGTGGAGGCACTGCTCTTCGCCGCCAAGGAGCCGCTCGATGCGGCAACGCTTACGGCACGGCTGCCGGAGGGGAGCGACCTTGCGGCGTTGCTCGGCGCCCTGGAGGAACATTATGCGCCGCGCGGCATCAATCTCATGCGCCTGGCCGGCCGCTGGTGGTTCGCGACGGCACCCGATCTTGGTTTCCTGCTGGAAGAACAGCGCGAAGTCAGCCGGAAATTGTCGCGCGCGGCGGTGGAAACGCTCGCCATCGTCGCCTATCACCAGCCGGTGACGCGCGCCGAGATCGAGGAAATCCGCGGCGTCGCGCTCTCGAAAGGCACGCTCGACGTGCTGATGGAGGCGGGCTGGGTCAGGCCGCGCGGCCGCCGCCGGGTTCCCGGCCGCCCCGTCACCTATGGCACGACCGACGAGTTCCTGATCCATTTCGGCCTCGACACGCTTCAGGACCTGCCGGGGATCGAGGAATTGAAGGCGGCCGGCCTGCTCGACCCGGGCGTCCGGGCGCAGGATCTCTTCGGCCTGCCCCCGGGCGAAAGCCCGCCCGAGGCCGAGGAGGAGGGGGGCGAGGACGCCCAGGCGGAGGATGACGAAGAGCCGGCGGGTTGAACCCGGCCTGGCCGGCCGGTTTCGGGCCTCCTCTCGCAGGGCGCGGGCGGGGCGGCGCCTCCCGCGGCCCTGAGGAAAATCCCTGGGCTTCGTTGCACCTGTGGTACCATTCTGCCATGATGCCGCGGCTGAGGGGTCCCGGCGGCATATATCGAGGAGAGTGTTATGGGTGGATTGAGCGGGATGCATTGGCTGATCGTTCTGGTGGTGATCTTGATCGTTTTCGGCGCCGGCAAGCTGCCGCGCGTTGCCGGCGACCTCGCCTTGGGCATCAAGGCGTTCAAGAAAGGCATGCAGGAACCCGAGGCCGAGGCGCCGAGCGCCCAACCGGCGCAACCAGCGCAGCCGCGCACGACCATCGCCTCAGGCGATACCCAGCCGGTCGGCGGCGAAGCGGCGAACCGCGACAAAGTGTCCCAGGGCTGATGTGCTGCCGGCTCGGGTGAGGGCGGCCATGGGCGGGACGCAGGCCGGGCGCGGGACGCAGGCGTGCGATGTTCGGTCTTGATTGGTCGGAGCTGGCGCTGATCGCGGCGGTGGCGCTGGTTGTCATCGGCCCCAAGGATCTTCCAAGAGTATTGCGTACCGCCGGCCAATGGGCCGCGCGGGCACGGTCGATGGCGCGCGATTTCCAGCGCAGCCTGGAAGATATCGTGCACGAGGCCGACCTCGGCGATGTCCGGG
This sequence comes from uncultured Rhodospirillales bacterium, assembly GCA_937905845.1. Lineage (GTDB taxonomy): Bacteria > Pseudomonadota > Alphaproteobacteria > Ferrovibrionales > Ferrovibrionaceae > CALCYJ01. The sequence goes on along the minus strand of CALCYJ010000169.1, from coordinate 18,778 downwards.
ACCAGGCGCAGCGGCTGATGAACTTCGATATCGCCGGCGAGGTGAAACGCCATGTCGATCCCGACGGCGAGCTGCGCAAAAGCCTGGAACCGCCGCCCGAACTGACCGAACCGCTGTTCGGCGCCCCGTCCTTTGCCGCCGCCGCTGCCCCATCGGAAGCCGGCGATGCGCCGGCCGCGCCGATCGCGACTATGGAGAATACGGCGGCGATCCTGGTGGCGCAGGGCCTGGCCGCGCCGGGGCTGGAGCCGAAATCCTTTACGGCAATGAAGCTCGCGGCACCCGCTCTCGTGGCCTATGGGCTGGCGGCGCCGGGGCCGGAATTCATCGCCGCGCCCGAACTTCAGCCGGCCGCAGGACCCGAAGAGACCGCGGCCGCGGAAACCGCCGCGCCGGACGAACCGCCGCTTCTGTCCGTCGTGCCAGAATCTCTTTTGCCCGCGACGTCTCTTTTGCCCGCGGCGGATAGGACGGCGCCCGAACCCTTGTCACTCCAGCCCGAGCTAGAACCCGCGCTAGAGCCGGAGTCAGAACCCGAGAGGGTCACGCTGCACGAGCGCGCAGCCGGGGCATGAGCGTGAGCACCGAGGAAATTCCGGGCCCGGTCGAGGACGAGGTCGAGGCCAGCAAAGCGCCGCTCATGGACCATCTGCTGGAACTGCGCAACCGGCTGATGTATTCCTTCGCCGCGCTGATCGTCGCTTTTGGCGTCTGCTATCTCTTTCATGCCCAGATCTACGATTTGCTGATGCGGCCGCTCGATATCGCCTATGGGCCGGCGGTGGCGACGCACAAGATGATCTTCACCGCGCCGCAGGAAGCCTTCTTCACCTATATGCGGGTGGCGTTCTGGGCCGGCTCGTTCCTGGCCTTTCCGATCATCGCCTCGCAGATCTGGATGTTCGTCGCCCCCGGCCTCTACAAGCATGAGCGCCGCGCCTTTCTGCCCTTCCTGGTGGCGACGCCGGTCCTGTTCCTGAGCGGGGCGGCGCTGGTCTATTTCATCATCATGCCGCTGGCCTTCAAATTCTTCATCGGCTTCGAGACGCCGGGCGGACCGGGCCAGCTTGCCATCGTGTCCGAGACCAAGATCAACGAATATCTCTCTTTGGTCATGCGGCTGATCTTCGCCTTCGGCCTGGCTTTCGAACTGCCGGTAGCGCTCACGCTGCTGGCGCGGGTCGGGATCGTGACCAGCGCCGGGCTGGCCTCCAAGCGGCGCTATGCCATCGTGCTGATCTTCGTCGCCGCCGCGATCCTCACCCCGCCCGACATATTGAGCCAGATCAGCCTGGCGGTGCCGCTGCTGCTGCTCTACGAGCTTTCGGTCTTCAGCGCCCGCATGGTGGAGAAGAAGCGGGCGGAGCGCGAGGCAGCCGATCGCGCAGACCTGGAATCCTAGAGCCTGTTCCGCAAAAGTGGATGCCACTTTTGCGACAAGAACAGGCTCAAGATGGTGAGTGAGCGCGAATTCCGATCGACCGGCTGATCCCGTCGGGTCGGAAAACGCGCGAGGATCCCGGAATCCCATTCCCGCCACCGAAAGCCGGCCGGGCGCAGGGCCGCCGCGGCCGGCGCCGCCGAAGCCAGCCGGCACGGGGTTTACGCTGCGGGCCTGCCATCGTATAAGTCGCGGGCAGCTCGGGCCGCCGGCGCGGTCCGCGGCCTGTTTTCTGCCTGCGCGCCGCCCATTCCAACCGCTTAGCCCCGATCATGCATGACATAAAATCCATCCGCGACGATGCTCCGGCCTTCGACGCCGCCCTTGCCCGCCGCGGTCTCACGCCCGTGGCCGCCGGCCTGCTCGAGCTTGATGCGCGGCGCCGGGGCTTGCAGACCGCGTTGCAGGAGGCGCTGGCGCGGCGCAACGAGGCCTCGAAGGCGATCGGCGCCGCCCGGGCCAAGGGCCTTGACGCGCAAGGGCTGATCGACGAGGTGGCGGCGCTGAAGGAGCGGATCCGCGAGCTGGAGGACAGCGAGCGGGCGGCGGCTTCAGCGCTCGACACCACTCTGGCCGAACTGCCCAACCTGCCGGCCGAGGATGTGCCGGCCGGCGCCGACGAGCGTGGGAATGTCGAAATCCGCCGGGTTGGCGCGCCCCCGAACTTCACCTTCGCGCCGCGCGAGCATTTCGAGCTGGGCGAGGCGCTGGGACTGATGGATTTCGCCGCCGCGGCCAAGCTCTCGGGCGCCCGTTTCGTGGTGCTGAAGGGCGCGCTGGCGCGGCTCGAGCGGGCGCTTTCCGCCTTCATGCTCGATATCCATACTGGCGAAGCGGGCTATGAGGAAGTGGCGCCGCCGCTGCTGGTCAAGGACGATGCCGTCTTCGGCACCGGGCAATTGCCGAAATTCGCCGCCGATCTCTTTCGCACTGGGGAGGGCCTGTGGCTCATCCCGACCGCCGAAGTGCCGCTCACCAACCTGGTGCGCGAGAGCATCCTGGCGGAGGTGGCGCTGCCGCTGCGCTTTACCGCGCTTACGCCCTGCTTCCGCTCGGAAGCCGGGGCGGCCGGGCGCGATACCCGCGGCATGATCCGCCAGCACCAGTTCGCCAAGGTCGAGCTGGTCGCCATCACCACGCCCGAGCAATCGGCGGCCGAGCACGAGCGGCTGACCCGCTCGGCGGAATCGGTGCTGCAACGTTTGGGCCTGGCCTATCGGGTGATGCTGCTCTGCGCCGGCGACATGGGATTCGGCGCGCGCAAGACCTATGACCTCGAAGTCTGGCTGCCGGGACAGAACGCCTATCGGGAGATTTCGAGCTGCTCCAATTGCGGCGATTTCCAGGCCCGGCGCATGCAGGCGCGCTACCGGCCGACCGGCGAGAAGCAGACCCGCTTCGTCCATACGTTGAACGGCTCAGGCCTGGCCGTCGGCCGCACGCTGGTGGCGCTGCTCGAAACCTATCAGCAGGCGGACGGCGGCATCCTCATTCCGGCGGCCTTGCAACCCTATATGGGCGGGCTCGACCGCATTCCGCCGCAGGCCGGCTGAAGGGAAAATTCTACCGTGCGCATCCTGTTGACCAACGATGACGGCATCAACGCCCCCGGCCTCAAGGTGCTGGAGCGGATCGCCCGGACCTTGTCCAAGGATGTCTTCGTCGTGGCGCCGGAAGCCGAGCAGAGCGGGGCGTCGCATTCACTCACTCTGACCGAGCCGCTGCGCATCCGCCGGGTCAGCGCCCGCCGTTTCGCCGTGCGCGGCACGCCGACCGACTGCGTGATGATGGCCTTCCACACCATCATCAAGGGCAGGCGGCCCGACCTCGTCCTGTCGGGGGTCAATCGCGGCTCCAACCTCGGCGAGGACGTGACCTATTCCGGTACCATCGCCGCGGCGATGGAAAGCATCCTGCTCAAGGTGCCGGCGATCGCGCTGAGTCAGGGCTTCACTCACGGCCAGCCGGTGAAATGGGGCACGGCGGAAGCGCACGGGCCCGACGTGATCGGCCGGCTGCTGGCGGCGGGCTGGCCGGAAGACGTGCTGCTCAACATCAATTTTCCCGATGTCCCGGCCGAGGGCGTCACCGGCGTCCGCGTCGCGCGCCAGGGGCGGCGGGATCTGTCGGACCTGGTGATCGATCCCCGGGTCGACGCCCGCGGCGTGCCCTATTACTGGATCGGCTTCCGCCGCCAGGTCGGGCGGCCGGCGGAGGAAACCGACCTCGCCGCGGTGCAGGCCGGCGCCATCTCGGTGACGCCGCTGCAACTCGACCTGACCCATGACGCGACGCTCTCGCGGCTCAAGGATGCGCTCGCATGAACGATACGGCGCAAAAGATCCGTCTGCTGATGGAACTGCGCCGCCAGGGCATCGCCGACACCCGCGTTCTGGGCGCGCTGGAGCGCATCCCGCGCAGTCTTTTCGTGCCAATGAGCTTCAAGGATCAGGCCTACGAGAATATCGCGCTTCCCATCGCGTGCGGGCAGACGATCAGCCAGCCCTATGTCGTCGCCTTCATGACCCAGGCGCTGAAGGTCGGCGAGCGCATGAAGGTGCTGGAGATCGGCACCGGCTCGGGCTACCAGGCGGCGGTTCTGGCCAAGCTGTGCCGGCGGGTCTATACGATCGAGCGCTACCGCTCCTTGATGCGCGAGGCGGAAGAACGTTTCGCCGCCCTCAAGATCTCCAATATCACCGGGCGCGTCGGCGACGGCGCCAAGGGCTGGGCGGAGCAGGCGCCCTTCGACCGCATCATCGTCACCGCCGCCGCCGCCGCGGTGCCGGCGGCGCTGAAGGCGCAGCTCGCACCCGAGGGCATTCTCGTCATCCCCGTCGGTGAGGATGCAAGCGGGCAGCGCATCCTGCGCATCAGCCGCACGGCGGAAGATTTTACCGAGGAAAGCCTGCTGGCGGTGCGTTTCGTGCCCCTGGTCGAAGGCATCGCCGACGAATCGTAAACCACAGAGCCGCCGGGCCGGCCTTACGGCGCCGGGCTTTGCGCCGAAAAGGGGTATCCCCCTTTCGGGCTCATGGGTCCGTTGAGCATGAGCTTGTCCGAAAAGCGGTTCCCACTTTTCGGGCTCATGGGTCCGTTGAGCATGAGCTTGTCCGAAAAGGGGTATCCCCCTTTCGGGCTCATGCATCGTCGGAGCATGAGCTTGTCCGAAAAGCGGTTCCCACTTTTCGGGCTCATGGGTTCGTTGAGCATGAGCTTATCCGAAAAGGGGTATCCCCCTTTCGGGCTCATGCATCGTTGGAGCATGAGCTTGTCCGAAAAGCGGTTCCCACTTTTCGGGCTCATGCTCTAGAGTTCCGGGCATGCAAGGGGGCAGCACGTCAAATTTCTCCTGCCGGGCGCCATGGCCGCAGCGCGGACACCGCCGCCGGCTTGGCGCGCTCTGCGCTCTGGCGCTGACGCTTCTGGTGGGCGGCTGCCTCGAACAGCCGCCGGTCCTGCTGCGCAATTCCGAATCCGGTGCCGGAATGGCCCCCTATGCCGGGCAGTATTTCGCCTTCACCGCGGCGGGCGAGGCGGCGGTCGAGCCGGGGGATACCGTCTATAGTTTCGCCCGGCGCCATAATGTGCCGCTTCGCGCCGTGATCGACCTCAACCACCTGACGGCGCCCTATGCCCTCGAACCTGGGCGTAAGCTGAGCCTGCCGGCGGTCGAGATGCACGAGGTGCAACACGGCGAGACGCTCTACGGCATCTCGCATGCCTCCGGCGCCAATATGTATGCGGTGGCGCAGGCGAACGGGCTGGCGCCGCCCTATCGCATCCGCATCGGCCAGCGCCTCGTCATTCCCAAGACCGTCGTGGCGGCGTCGCCCCCCCCGCCGGCGGCAGGACCGCAGCAGGCGGCAGGGCCAGGCCCGCAGCCGGCGTCCGGTCCGCAGCCGGCGGCAGGGCCGCTGCCAGGTGTCGTGACGGGGGAGGTGGCACCATCCTCGCCGTCACAGCCGCAGCCGCCACCGCCACCGCCGGAACCGCTGGCGCCGCCCCAGCCGGCGGCACCGCCTGAGCCAGAGGCACCGGCCCAGCCGGCGCCACCGCCGCCATCGGCCGCGGGCAGCGTCGCCGCGGTGCCGCAGACGGCGGTACCCGGAGCGGGCACGGGGGCGGAAAAGAACGCGGCCCTGTTCATTTGGCCGGCCTACGGGCCGATCATTTCCCATTTCGGTGCCAAGCAGGGCGGCCTGAGAAACGACGGCATCAATATCGCGGTGCCGCTCGGCACGCCGGTGAAAGCGGTGCAGGACGGGGTCGTGGCCTATGCCGGCAACGAGCTTCGCGGCTATGGCAACCTGCTGCTGGTGCGCCATGCCGACGGCTTTCTCACCGCCTATGCCCATAACGAGACGCTGCTCGTCCATCGCGGCGAGACGGTGCGGCGCGGCCAGGTGATCGCGCGTTCGGGCGAGAGCGGCAGCGTCTCCACCCCCCAGCTCCATTTCGAGATCCGCCGCGGCACCGAGCCGGTCAATCCCCTGGATTACCTGCCCCATCTGGCCGCCATGACGACGCGCGGCGCCTCCGGCTCCTGACGCCGGGATATCGGACCCCGCTTAAGGCCGATCTTGCTAGCTCACCGGCCGGCCGAGGCGCCCGGCAAGGTCCTGGATGAATTGCCAGGCGACACGGCCCGAGCGGGCGCCGCGCGTCATCGACCATTCGACCGCCTCGCGCTTGAGCGTGGCCGCATCGATCGGCAGCGCGAGATGCTGGGCGTAGCCCTCGATCATGGCGAAAAAATCGTCCTGATTGCAATTATGGAAGCCAAGCCACAGGCCGAACCGGTCGGAGAGCGATACTTTCTCCTCCACCGCCTCGCTCGGACTGATGGCGGTCGAGCGTTCGTTCTCCATCATGTCGCGCGGCATCAGGTGGCGGCGGTTCGAGGTGGCGTAGAAGATGACATTCTCCGGCCGGCCCTCGATGCCGCCTTCAAGCACGGCCTTGAGCGACTTGTAGCTCGCGTCCTCGCCGTCGAAGGAAAGATCGTCGCAGAACAGCAGCCAGCGCCGCTTGGTCCCGCGCAGAAGCTTGAGGAGCCGCGGCAGGCTCGGAATATCCTCGCGGTGGATCTCGACCAGTGCGAGCGTTCCGGGATGTTCCTGGTTGATCGCGGCATGCACGCCCTTGACGAGGGAGCTTTTGCCCATGCCGCGCGCGCCCCACAGCAGCGCGTTGTTGGCCGGCAGGCCTTCGGCGAAGCGGCGGGTATTGTCGAGCAGGATGTCGCGCACCCGGTCGATGCCGCGCAGGAGCGGCAGATCGACACGGTTGATCGCCGCCACCGGCTCCAGCCGGAAGCCTTCGGCCTGCCAGATGAAGCCATCGGCGGCATCGCTGTCGGCGGGCGGCGGCGGTGGCGGCGCCAGCCGTTCCAGCGCCGCGGCGATGCGGGTCAGGAGCGGCGCGAGATCAACGGCGGCGGGTGGCGTGGTGGAAGCGGTCATGACGCGGTCCTGAACGGATTTGATGGGGGAAGGGCGGGTGGCGCGGAGGCCACAAGGCTTGGAAATGCTGTTTTGCAGCATATTCGCGCGGGAAAAATCCGTCCACTTTTCCGCAACGGACCTCGACAATCGGAAGGCGGTGCGGGAGGGAGACGGATTCCATCGCCACCGGCCGGGTTCAAGGCCGGATCGAGCCCCGGCGGCGGCGGTTGCGGCGCCTGACGAGGGGCTTTGCAATGGCTGGAGGGTAGGGCTATAGTCCGGCCACTTTTGCGCCGCAGGCGAGGAGCCTTCTCTATGCCCGATCTCAATATGGCCAATCTCGGCCAGTTTCTGCCGCTGGTCCTCATTTTCGTGGTGTTCTATTTTCTGCTCATCCGGCCGCAGCAGAAGAAAGTATCGAGCCACAAGCAGATGATCGAGGCGGTGCGCCGCGGCGATACGGTCGTGACCGGCGGCGGCGTGATCGGCAAGGTCATCAAGGTGATCGACGAGACGACGGTGCAGGTGGAGATCGCCGAAGGGGTGCGGGTCCGCCTGGTCAAGAGCACGCTGGCCGATGTGCGCAACAAGGGCGAGGCGGTGGCCACGACCGGCACCAAGGACGGCGCGGAGTCAGGCGCCGGCGGCGAGGTGAAGAAGGGTGGTCTTCTCTCGCGCTTCCTGAAATAGCCTAGAGGACGCGGACGCCATGCTCTACTTCCCGAAGTGGAAGATCTATCTGATCTGGGCCGTCTGCGTGCTCGGTATCCTCTTCACCCTGCCGAACTTCTTTCCCAGCGCCGATCTCGAGAGGGTGCCGAAATGGCTGCCCCATCAGCAGGTCAATCTCGGCCTCGACCTGCGCGGCGGCTCACATCTTCTGTTGCAGGTCGATCTCGGCGCGGTGCTGCACGAGCGGCTCGACGATCTGGTCGAGAGCGTGCGCAAGGATTTGCAGAAGGATCGTATCGGCTATGTCGGGCTCGGCATCGCCAACCATAGCGTGAAGGTCAAGATCCGCGAGCCGAACCAGTTCCAGACGGCGCTGAGCACGCTTCAGGGCCTGTCCACCCCGCTCACGGGCGGGTTCTTCGGCGGCAGCGGGCAGCGCGATCTTCTGGTTGCCGGCGGTCCGGACAATACGATCACCATGACGCTGACCGATCAGGCGATCGAGCAGAAGGCGCAATCGGCGCTACAGCAATCGATCGAGATCGTGCGCCGCCGCGTCGATGAAACCGGCGTCAACGAGCCGGAGATCCAGCGCGAGGGTGATGACCGCATCGTGGTGGAATTGCCCGGCATCCACGATCCCGACCGGGTGAAGCGGCTCATCGGCAAGACGGCGAAACTCACCTTCCAGATGGTCGATCTCTCGCCCGGGCTTCAGCCGGGCCAGGTGCCGCCGGGCGACGAGTTGCTGCCCTCGTCCGATGAAAAGGGCGCGGACGGCAAGCCGGTCCAGTATCTGGTGCGCCGGCGCGTCGAGGTCTCGGGCGACAATCTCAAGGACGCCCAGGCGGAATTCGATTCCAGGAACGGCCAGGCGATCGTCAATTTCCGCTTCGATTCCATCGGGGCCAAGCGCTTCGGCGACGTGACGCGGGAAAATGTCGGCAAGCCCTTTGCCATCGTGCTCGACAGCAAGGTGATCAGCGCGCCGGTGATCCGCGAGCCGATCCTGGGCGGTTCGGGCCAGATCAGCGGCAATTTCACCCCGCAATCGGCCAACGACCTGGCGGTGCTGCTGCGCGCCGGCGCCCTGCCGGCCCCGCTCAAGATCATCGAGGAACGCACCGTCGGGCCGGACCTTGGCGCCGATTCGATCCATTCCGGGCTTGAGGCCTGCATCGTCGGCTTCGTGCTGGTCGTGGCCTATATGTTCCTGGCCTATGGCTTCTTCGGCGCTTTCGCCAATATCGCCCTGATCTTCAACCTGTTCCTGGTGATGGCGGCATTGTCGGTGCTACAGGCGACGCTGACACTGCCAGGTATCGCCGGCATCCTGCTGACCATCGGCATGGCGGTGGATGCCAACGTGCTGATCAACGAGCGCATCCGGGAGGAAAGCAAGCTCGGAAAATCGCCGCTGGCGGCGATGGACGCGGGCTTTGCCCGTGCCTTCGGCACCATTCTCGACGCCAATCTCACCACGCTGATCAAGATGGGAATCCTCTATGCCTTCGGCTCGGGCACCGTGAAGGGATTCGCGGTGACGATCAGCATCGGCATCATCACCTCCATGTTCACCGCCATCCTGCTGACCCGCATGCTGATGGTCTTTTGGCTTAGGCGGCGGCGCCCGGCCGCGCTGCCGATCTGAGGAGGAAGAGCATGCGCCATCTGCGGCTGGTCCCCGATCACACCACCATCCAGTTCATGAAGGGCCGCTTCATGGGCCTGGTGGTCTCGGCGATCCTGAGCACCGCCTCGATCATCCTGTTCTTCCATCCCGGGCTCAATCTCGGTATCGATTTCCGCGGCGGCATCGTCGTCGAGGTGCGGACGCAGGGACCGGCGAATTTCGCCGCCATGCGCTCGGCGCTGAACGGGCTCCATCTCGGCGAGGCGGCGTTGCAGGAATTCGGCGCCTCGAACGAGGTGCTGATCCGGCTCGAGCGCCAGCCCGGCGCCGACGCCCAGGAGCGGGCGGTAGGGCTGGTCAAGAAGACGCTGGACCAGCGCTTTCCCGGCACCGAGATCCGGCGGGTGGAATCGGTCGGCGCCACGGTCAGCAACGAGCTTTACCGCGACGGCCTGATCGCGCTCGGCCTGGCGCTCGGCGCCATGCTGATCTACATCTGGTTCCGCTTCGAATGGGAATTCGGCGTCGGCGCGGTGGTGACGCTGGTGCTGGACGTGACCAAGACCGTCGGGTTCTTCGTCATCACCGGCATGCAGTTCAACCTGACCAGCGTCGCCGCCATCCTCACCATCATGGGCTATTCCATCAACGACAAGGTGGTGGTCTATGACCGGATGCGGGAGAATCTGCGCAAATACAAATCGATGCCGTTGCGCAACCTGATCGATCTCAGCATCAACGAGACGCTCAGCCGTACCATCAATACCTCGCTCACGACGTTCCTCGCGACCTTGCCGCTGGCCATCCTGGCGCGGGGCTCGGTGCAGGAATTCGCCATCGTGGTCCTGTTCGGCATCGTTGTCGGCACGTCCTCCTCCATCTTCATCGCCGCGCCGATCCTGCTGTTCCTAGGCCAGAACCGGCTGCGCCACGGCGTCAAGACCGACACCGCGGCGAAGAAGAAGGAAGACGCCGCCGCGGCTCTGGCGGAACAGAAGCCTGCACCGAAAGTGCCCGAGAACAAGGTACTGGAGAGCAAGGCACCGGCGGACAAGGCGGTCGCGGACAAGGCGCCGGCGGAGCGGGCCGCGACGCCGGTCCCGCCGGGCAAGAAGACGCCGGGCGGCAAGGGTTCGGCGAAGAAGACATCGGGAAAGAAGACGCCGAAGCCCGCGTGACGACAGGGTTTGCCATGCCGGGACGTGCGCGATGGATGTAACGCCTCTCATCCCCGCCGGCCGCCAGGTGATCAACGCCTATGGCGACGGCGGCTTCCGGATCGCCGGCATCCGCCATCCGGGTTCCGTGCTGGTGCTGGCGGAGCAGACACTCGCCTGGCCGGTCGCGGCGCTGGCCGAGGTCACGCTCGATTCCTTACGCTTCGTGCGCGAGGCGCGGCCCCGGATCGAGATTCTGCTGCTGGGATGCGGCGCCGCCATGGCGGCGCTCGATCCCGGTTTGCGGGCGGCCTTGCGGGCCGAGGGGATCGGGGTCGATTGCATGGATACCGGTGCCGCCTGCCGCACCTTCAACGTGCTGCTGTCGGAGGAACGGCGCGCGGCCGCCGCCCTCATCGCCGTATCCTAAGCCTCTGCCATCACGTCAGGTTGAGGCCGCCGTCGGCCACGATGACTTCCCCGGTCAGATAGTCGGACGCGATCAGCAGGGCGACGAGGCCGGCGATATCCGCGCCCTGAGCGGCGCGCCGCATCGGGGATTTTTCCTGCCAGAGCTTTTGCGCCGCCTCCCAGCTTGCCGTCATCGGCGTATCGACCAGGCCCGGTGCGAGCGCATTGACGCGGATCGCCGGCGCGAGCGCCACCGCCAGCAGGCGGGTGACGTGATTGAGCGCGGCCTTGCTCGCGGCATAGGGGATGGAGGCGCCTTTCGGCCGCACCCCGGCATGGGAGCTGATATTGACGATGGCCGCAGGCCTGCCGCCGGTCTGTGCCGCCGCCCGCAGCGCCGCCTCCGCCATCGTGATCAGGCGCCAGGGCGCGACGACATTCAGCTCATAGAGTTCATGCCAGATCTCAGGGCTCGCCGCGGCAAGATCGCCATGCGCGATGGTCCGGCTGGCGCCGGCGTTATTGACGAGAACATCGAGCCGTCCCCAGTGCGCGAGCGCCTCGGCGATCAAGCCGGCGCGTTCGGCCTCGTCAAGCAGGTCGGCCTGGAGATAGATCGCATCGCCAAGCTCCCGGGCCAGAGCCTGGCCCGCCGCGGCCGAGCTTCGGGAATGGAGCACCAGGGCGAAACCATCCGCCGCCAGGCGCCGCGCGATGGCAGCGCCGATCCCGGACGTGGAGCCGGTGACGAGGGCGACGCGCCTGACATCGGACGGCATCATCGCCCTCGTGCTTGCAGACCCGGGTTCGGGCGTCGCCGCGGCTGCGGCTGTGGCTTCAGGTTCAAGCCTTGGCGAGATTGGCGTTGGCGAAGTCCCAGTTCACCAGATTCTTGAGATAGGTCTGGATGAAGTCGGGGCGGCGGTTCTGATAATCGAGATAATAGGCATGCTCCCACACATCGACGGTGAGAAGCGCCGTCTGGCCATGGGCGAGCGGCAGGTCGGCATTGGCGGTCTTCACCACCTTGAGCTTGCCGCCGTCGAGTACCAGCCAGGCCCAGCCGGAGCCGAACTGCGTCGCGCCGGCCTGGGCGAAGGCCTCGGCGAACTTGTCGTAGCCGCCGAGGTCCTCGTCGATCTTGCGGCCGACCGCGCCCGAGGGCTTGCCGCCGCCGTTGGGCTTCATGCTGTTCCAGAAGAACGTGTGGTTCCACACCTGCGCGGCATTGTTGAAAATGCCAGCCTTGGCGGCATCGCCCGCCACCGACTTGACGATCTCCTCGAGGCTCTTGGTGGCAAGCGGCGTATCCTTGACGAGATTGTTCAGATTGGTGACATAGGCCTGATGATGCTTGCCGTAATGGAACTCGAACGTGCGCGCGGACATGTGGGGTTCGAGGGCGCTCTTGTCATAGGGCAGCGGGGGGAGTTCGAAGGTCATCGCCGGTCTCCTTCATCTTGCGGAACTATAGGGCGGGGGCGGGCGCGGCATGCGCGCGTCGGTCGAGAGGCTTCGCAGTATATAGCGGCGGTAACGCTATACTACAACCCGGAGCGTGTTCGGATTCCGGGCGCGGCGGTCTCCGATGGACCCCGGGAGGAGAGGGATGGCGGCGGCGGTGGAGGGGGCGATGGACGAGGGGCGTGGCCATTGCGCGGAGGAAGTGAGGCGGCATGATCACGACCGCTGGCTCGCCGCCCTTTTCGCGCCTGAGGGGCCACGCGCCGGGCTGATGGCGCTCTATGCCTTCAATCTCGAACTGGCGCGCATTCCGGCGGCGGTGCGCGAGCCGATGCTGGGCGAGATCCGCCTGCAATGGTGGCGCGAGACGATCGATGCCGCCCTGGCCGGCAGCGCCCGCGCCCAGCCGGTGGCGCTGGCGCTGGCCGCCGCCCACCGGGCGCAGCCTTTCACGCCTGCGCTGCTGCGGCGCCTGATCGATGCGCGGACGGGCGATCTCTATCCCGCCCCGCCGGCCGATCTCGCCCAGCTCGAAACCTATGCCGGCGAGACGGCGGGCACGCTCGGCGAGCTTGCCGCCGAAGCCCTCGGCGCCGGCGGTGCCGCAAGCCGGGAAGCGGCGCGCGAGGTCGGGATTGGCTGGGCGCTCGGCGGCCTGATCCGGGCGCTGCCCTTCCATGTGGCCGAAGGCCGCGTCTATGTGCCGGCGGATCTGCTTGCGCAGGCGGGATTGGCGGCGGAAAATCTCTGGGCGCCGGCAAACCGGCCGCGCCTCAAACCCTGCCTGGCGCGTATCGGAGACGCGGCGGCAGCACATTTCGCCCGGGCGCGAGCGCTGCGCCGCGAGGTGGAGCGGGCGGCCATGCCGGCGCTGCTGCCGGCGGCGCTCGGCGAGCTTTATCTCGCCCGCTTGCGGTCAGCGGATTTCGATCCCGCCGACCCGCGCCTCACCATCGTTGGCGCCGCAAAGCCGCTGCGGCTTCTCACCCGCGCCATCCTGCGCCGCTATTGAACGCAGGCGCCGTCAAGTTTGGCGCGCCGGCCCTCACTCGGCGGCAGCGGCGGCGGCCGCTTCCGCATCGAGCCAGAGCGCGAGATCAGCCAGCGCCCGCCGGCTCAGGGCCGGCTTGCGCTCGTTGCGGCGGACACGGGTTTCGGCCGGCGGGAACAGGCCGAAATTGATGTTCATGGGCTGAAAGCCGCGCGCATCGGCGCCGGTGGTGATATGGGCGAGCAGCGCGCCCAGCGCACTCGTCGGCGGCGGTGGCACGATTACCCGGCCCTGGCGCTCGGCGGCGGCGAAACGCCCGGCGAGCAGGCCGATGGCGGCGCTTTCGACATAGCCCTCGACGCCGGTGATCTGGCCGGCGAAACGCAAGGCCGGACGCGCCTTGAGGCGCAAGTGCGGATCGAGCAGCCGGGGGCTGTTGAGGAACGTATTGCGGTGCAGGCCGCCCAGGCGGGCGAATTCGGCCTTCTCGAGGCCCGGGATGGTGCGGAAGATGCGGGTCTGCTCGCCGTGCTTCAGCTTGGTCTGGAAGCCGACCAGGTTGTAGAGGGTGCCGAGCGCATTGTCCTGGCGAAGCTGCACCACGGCATAGGGCCGCGTGTCGCTGCGCGGATTGGTCAGGCCCACCGGCTTCATCGGGCCGAAGGCGAGGGTCTCGGGCCCGCGCGCCGCCATCACCTCGATCGGCAGGCAGCCCTCGAAATAGGGGGTCGAGGCCTCCCATTCGTGGAAGTCGGTCTTCCCGCCGGCCAGGAGGGCGGCGATGAAGGCGTGGTAGCGCTCGCGGTCGAGCGGGCAATTGATATAGTCGGCGCCGTCGCCGCCCGGCCCCGCCTTGTCATAGCGCGACTGGAACCAGGCGATGGAGAAATCGACCGACTCCTTATAGACGATGGGCGCGATCGCATCGAAGAAGGCGAGCGCTTCCGCGCCGGTCAAGGTTCCGATCGCGGCGGCGAGCGGCGCCGAGGTCAGCGGCCCGGTCGCGATGATCGTGCTGTCCCAATCCTCGGGCGGCAGGGCGGCGATCTCCTCGCGCGCGATATGGACCAGGGGTTCCGATTCGAGACGGCTTTGCACCGTGCGCGAAAAGCCTTCGCGATCGACCGCCAGGGCGCCGCCGGCCGGCACCTGATTGGCATCGGCGGCGGCCAGGATGAGCGAGCCCGCCCGGCGCATTTCCTCATGCAGCAGGCCGACCGCATTGCCGAGCGCATCGTCGGAGCGCAGCGAGTTGGAACAAACCAGCTCGGCCAGATTGTCGGTGACATGGGCTTCCGTGCCGCGATGCGGGCGCATCTCATGCAGCACCACGGCAATCCCGGCGCGGGCCAATTGCCAGGCGGCCTCCGATCCGGCCAGACCGCCGCCGACGACATGCACCGGCTCGGGATGTTTCGTCATGGCTTGGCCTCCCTGTGCGACGGATCTTCGGCCCGAGCCTGGCGCAGCAAGCCGGCGAGCGCTTCCGGATTGTCCGCCGCCAGGACGAGATCGGCCACAAGTCGCGCGAAGCCGCGGCGGGCGAGGGCGGCGAGATCCTTCTCGGCGTGCCGCGCGCGTTCGGCCTCCGGGCGATAGGGCCCGAGCCGGCGGCGGCGGACATAGGCGATGGCGGCGGCGAGATCGCCGGCCGCGCCGTCGCTACTCTCCACCGCGAGACGCCCAAGTGCCGTCGCGGCCTGCGCCCTGGTCAATCCCTCCGCCTGGAGCGCGCGGGCGATGGCGGCGCCGGGCTGGCCCTGGCGTTGCAGGCGCCGGGCCTTGGCCTCGGCATAAAGCCCGTCATCGAGCAGGCCGCGCGCCTCAAGGCGTGTGATCAGCGCCGCGATCCATTGCCGCCACGACGGTTCGCTCTCCATCCCCAGCCGCCGTGCCGCCCGCGTCAGCTTGGCCTCGAGCAGGCGGGCGAGCCGTGGACCCGACGTGGCGAAGCGCGCGAGATGGGCGAGCGCCGCCTGTTCCAGCCAGGCGGGGGTAAGCTCCGCCATCGCGCGGCGGCGGGGCGCGGACTTGTTCATTGCGCGGCCAGGACGCCGCCCGGGCGCCGCCGGCGCTTCGCCGGCAGGGGCGGCTTTTTCGCCGGTGCCGCCGGCGTCTGGCCGCGCGCGAGATAGGGGGCAAGATAGCGGCCGGTATAGCTGCCCTTGACACGCGCCAGCGCCTCCGGTGTACCGGAGGCGACGATATGGCCGCCGCCATCGCCCCCTTCCGGCCCGATATCGATGATCCAGTCGGCGGTCTTGATGACTTCGAGATTATGCTCGATCACCACGACCGTATTGCCGGTATCGACGAGCGCGTGCAGCACTTCGAGCAGCTTGCGCACATCCTCGAAATGCAGGCCCGTGGTCGGCTCGTCGAGGATATAGAGGGTGCGGCCGGTGGCGCGGCGCGAGAGTTCCTTGGCCAGCTTGACGCGCTGGGCCTCGCCGCCCGAAAGGGTGGTGGCCGACTGGCCAACCTTCATATAGCCGAGCCCGACCTCGTGCAGCATGACGAGCTTGTCGCGCACCGCCGGCACCGCCTTGAAGAAATCGGCGCCGTCGTCCACCGTCATGTCGAGCACGTCGGCGATCGACTTGTCCTTGAAGGCGATTTCCAGCGTCTCGCGATTATAGCGCCGGCCCTTGCAGACGTCGCACTGGACATAGACGTCGGGCAGGAAATGCATCTCGATCTTGATCAGCCCGTCGCCCTGGCACGCCTCGCACCGCCCGCCCTTGACGTTGAAGGAGAAGCGGCCGGGCTTGTAGCCGCGCGCCGCCGCCTCGGGGAGGCCCGCGAACCAGTCGCGGATCGGGCCGAAGGCACCGGTATAGGTGGCCGGGTTGGAGCGCGGCGTGCGGCCGATCGGCGACTGGTCGATATCGACGATCTTGTCGAGATGTTCGAGCCCCTCGATGCGCTCGTGCGGGCCAGCCTGCTCGCGGGCGCCGTTGAGCTTGCGCGCCACCGCCTTGTACAGGGTCTCGATGATGAGGCTGGATTTGCCGCCGCCCGAAACGCCGGTGACGCAGGTGAACAGGCCGAGCGGGATCTCCGCGGTGACGTTCTTGAGGTTGTTGGCCCGCGCGCCGACCAGGGTGAGGCGGCGCTTGGCCGCCGGCTGACGGCGCGTCCCCGGCACCGGGATGCGCCGCCGTCCCGAAAGATACTGGCCGGTGAGGGAGGCGGGATCGGCCATGATCTCGGCCGGCGTGCCTTGTGCTACGACATGGCCACCATGGACGCCGGCGCCGGGCCCCATGTCCACCACATGGTCGGCGGCGCGGATCGCCTCTTCGTCGTGCTCCACCACCAGCACGGTATTGCCGAGATCGCGCAGCCTCTCAAGGGTAGCGAGAAGCCGGGCATTGTCGCGCTGATGCAGGCCGATCGAGGGTTCGTCCAGCACATAGAGCACGCCGCTCAGGCCCGAGCCGATCTGCGACGCCAGGCGGATGCGCTGGCTCTCGCCGCCCGAAAGCGTGCCGGAATTGCGCGAGAGGGTGAGATATTCGAGCCCGACATTGACGAGGAAGCCCAGGCGCTCGTTGATCTCCTTGAGGATGCGGCCGGCGATCTCCCGATGTTTGGGCGAAAGCTCGTCGTTGAGGGCGGAAAACCAGCGCGCGGCGTGCGAAATGGCCAGCTCCGCCACCTGGCCGATATGGCGGCCGGCGATCTTCACCGCCAGGGCCTCGGGCTTGAGGCGATGGCCAGAGCAGGTTTCGCAGGTGGTGGCGTTCTGGTAGCGCTCCAATTCCTCGCGCATCCAGGCCGAATCGGTCTCCCGCCAGCGCCGCGCCATGTTGGGGATGACGCCCTCGAAGGGCTTGCGCGTGGTGAAGGTGCGGCTGCCGTCGTTGAAGGTGATGCCGACCGGCTCCGCGCCCGAACCGAACAGGATCGCCGACCGCGCCTTTTCGTCGAGATCGCGCCAGGCCCGCGTGGTGGAGAAGCGGTAATGGCGGGCAAGCGCATCGAGGGTCTGGGCGTAATAGGGCGAGGTCGAACGCGCCCAGGGCAGGACGGCGCCTTCCCGTAACGAGAGGCCCTCGTCGGGCACGACGAGCGCGGGGTCGAACACCTGCTTGGTGCCGAGCCCGTCGCAGGCCGGACAGGCGCCGAAGGGATTGTTGAAGGAAAAGAGGCGAGGCTCGATCTCCTCGATGGTGAAGCCCGAGACCGGGCAGGCGAACTTGGCGGAGAAGATCGTCTTCTCCGCCGTGTCGGCGTTTTCCACCAGCGCGATACCATCGGCGAGGGCCAGCGCGGTTTCGAAACTGTCGGCCAGGCGCGGCGCCAGCCCCGGGCGCACCACCACGCGGTCCACCACGACCTCGATATCGTGCTTGAGCTTCTTGTTGAGGGGCGGCACGGCGTCAAGCTCGTGCAGGGCGCCGTCGATCCGCACGCGCTGGAAACCGCGCTTCTGGAGATCTTGCAGCTCCTTGCGGTACTCGCCCTTGCGGCCGCGCACGAAAGGCGCCAGGAGATAGAGCCTCGTGCCCTCGCCCATCGCCATCACGCGATCGACCATCTGCGAGACGGTCTGGCTCTCGATCGGCAGGCCGGTCGCCGGCGAATAGGGGATGCCGATGCGGGCATAGAGGAGGCGCAGGTAGTCGTAGATCTCCGTCACCGTGCCGACGGTGGAGCGCGGGTTGCGCGAAGTCGTCTTCTGCTCGATGGAAATGGCGGGCGACAGGCCATCAATGTGATCGACGTCGGGTTTCTGCATCAATTCGAGGAACTGGCGGGCATAGGCCGAGAGGCTTTCGACATAGCGGCGCTGGCCCTCGGCATAGATCGTGTCGAAGGCGAGCGAGGACTTGCCCGACCCCGAAAGCCCGGTGATCACCACCAGCCGGTCGCGCGGCAGTTCGATGTCCAGGTTCTTGAGATTGTGCTCTCGGGCGCCGCGGACGGCGATGGTCTTGTTCATGAACGGATCACGTGCTGAATTCGATTGGCAGGACGGGCGTCTTCGGGCATATAGTGCTCAATTCGTTCTCATCCAAGCACCCTCTCGCAATCCATTCCGGAAAACCCATGGCAGGCAGCGTCAACAAGGTCATTCTGGTCGGCAATCTCGGCCGCGATCCGGAAATCCGCTCCACCCAGGACGGCACCCAGATCGCGACCCTGTCGCTCGCCACCTCCGAAAACTGGCGCGACCGCGCCTCGGGCGAGCGCAAGGAACGCACCGAATGGCACCGGGTCGTCATCTTCAACGAGAACCTGGTGAAGATCGCTCAGCAATACCTGAAGAAGGGCGCCAAGGTCTATCTCGAAGGGCAGCTCCAGACTCGCAAATGGACCGACCAGTCGGGCCAGGAGAAATATACGACGGAAGTGGTGCTGGCGCGCTACCGGGGCGAGCTTACCATGCTGGATGGGCGCGGCGAGGGCGGCGGCGGCATGGAATCGCGCGAAGAGGGCGCCTCGGGCGGGGGATGGTCGTCCGGCAGCCGGGCGGCCGGTGCGGGTGCGCCGGGCGGCCGCGGCACGCCGGCGGGTGGCGGTCCGGGCGGGGGGCCGGGCGGCGATTTCGACGAC